>JAIVJM010000253.1 GCA_020199995.1 Acidobacteriota bacterium
TGTTGGTAGCACGTGAAGATGTCCGCATTTTGTAGCACATCAGTTGTCCGGTTTGAAGTTTAAGCTGCGCGCCGTCTCGCCGCCTTCGACTTGTGCGCCGCTTCGTCTGTGTTCGGCGCTGCTGCGAGCGGTCTGCCGTCGGCACTGTAGCGTCCGACCAGATGCGCGCCGAAGCCCAGCGTGAGCGTCGCGTCTAAATGCTCGTAGACGATGACGCGGCAGCCCGAAAGCGTTCCCCTCCACCGCTGCCGCTCGATCTGCAACGAGAGGCGCGCAAAACTCACCGTATTGTCTCTCGCGACTACTCGCTCGTGCTGTAAGCAGAAGACCCGCTCCAGGTCGGCGCGCGTGCAGGGCAGGAAGGCTGTGCCTGCTTGCGCCGCTGCGACACTGAACCGCTCGTTGAACTCCCGGATGTAAGTCTCGCGCAAGTACCGGTTGGCTGCCGAACGGCGTCTGGATGCCGCCCAACCTTAACTCCTGCGGCAACCTCCCTTGCCAGGTGCGGAAAGAGCGCTCGCTGCGGCCTCTGGCCTGCGGCGAGTAAGCTGGGATGAGTTGGATGCCGAGTTCTCTGAGCGCGCGTCCAACCTGCGTTAGCGCCTGACGATCAACAGGCTCCCCGGCCTTCGGCGTCAAGAAGAAGTGGCTCGCCCGATCACTGTAGAGCGAGCAGAATAAGCCCTCTTCTTCAACCACTTGCCGCAGGGCATGCATGACGGTGCGCGTTGACTCCTGCTCGACCAGTTGCGCGTAGTAGATTCTGGAGGTCGCGTCGTCGAGGATGACGATGAGGTCGAACCACCGCTCATCACCGAGCCATTGATGCTGGCTCGCATCAATATGCAACATCATACCGGGCAAGGGGCGGCGCTCTCGTCGCTTGCGATGACTACCGCGCCGGGGCTGACGCTGGATTAGCCCCGCGCCTTGCAGCACGCCTTTGGTCCACGTGTAGCTGACCGCGATGCCGTGCTCTTGGGTCAGCTTCTCATGGAAGTGAGAGACGTTGAGGTCAAAATACTGCTCGCGATAAAGACGCAAGACTTCTTCAAGCACCGCCGCGGACATGCGTCGAGGGCTGGTCTTTCCGCGCCGCCCGTCAAACAGCGCGTGGAAGCCGAACTGCTCGTACTTCTCCTTCCAACGTCGCATGTGACGGGGGCTGACGCCTAAAATCTCTGCGGCCTGAATCCAGGTGATCTTCCTGGCCGCGGCACGCAGGATAACTTCCTGTACTTTCATGGCCCGCTCCACGGCGGCCTCCGAGTAGAGTTGCATGGCGAGTTCCTCCCGCCAATAAGCTTCTACTCGTTACCGCCTGAAAGCGGACATCTCATGTGCTACCAAGACCGGACATCTAATTTGCTACCTACACGAATCAAAAAAATGCTTGACTCTCATTAACTTGTAACCTATTTTGTAGCCGCTTTCGCCCGCACTGGCAAATGGTCTTTTTTTCCCTCGCCGCTTAACGTTTGAAAACCCCGGCGACAGCGCAGTCTTGCGGTTTACCAGAACGCGGCGCGAAAGCCCGTCTTCCGTGACCGGTTGCTGAGCACTCGATTTCATCTCGGCGTCAAGCCGGTTCAATTCTTCCTCACGCGAATAGAGCGGACGGCGCGCTTCTCGCCGGCAGTTGAGAAGCGTCGCCGGAAACCGTCGTCTTTCATTTAGTTGTAATCCTAATAGGTGCAGAAAATGAGACGCTCGCACAAACGCTTTCCACCATCCTGCCGGAGATTGACGGCCATCCTTATCGCCGTCTTTTTGCTCGCCCCCCTGCCCTCGTCTCTGGCCTCCGCAAACGGCGGCGAGGGCGAGACGGACGCGCCGCCTTCGAGGGCCGAAGAGTACGACACGCTTCTGGACTCGCTCTCTCACTACTTCTTCCAGCAGCCCGCCGCCGCCGCCGCCGTCGTCCAGGCCACACCGACGCCCGCGCCCGCGCCCGCTCAGACGCCTGAACCCAGAAAGGCGGACGCTCCGGCGGGCACGCCCGCGGGCAAGATCGAGCAGAAGCCTCTCAAGTATCCCCTGCCCGGCTTCACGCCGCTCGGCTCGGCGGGGCCTGAGACGATCGAGCCCGTTGACCCCTCGGACGAAGAGTTCATCGTGATGCCCGACCGCTGGCGCTTCGGCTGGCCGCGCTTCGACCGCTACAACCCGAAGCACGAGACGCCGTGGGTCGAGGGCAGCACGTTCGACCCCTTCAATCAGAACGTCTTGAAGGCCGATTATCCGATCATCGGCAACCACACGTTTCTCAACCTCAATTTCCAGAGCGCGAGCACGCTCAACCCGCGCACGGTCGCGGTCGGCGGGCGGCGCGACCAGTTCTTCACGAACCAGAACATCGTGATGGGCGCGGAAATCTTCGGCGGCACGACTGTCTTCGAGCCCAAACGCTGGGCCGTGCGCCTGACGACGGTCGCCAACTTCAACTTCATCGCCAACAACACCTTCAACCCCTTCGACTCGAAGCGCGGGAACTCGCGCCTCGCCGTCGAAGAGGCGTTTATCGAGAAGCGGCTCGCGATCCTCAGTCCGAACTTCGACTTCATCTCGATTCGCGCCGGGATGCAGAATTTTACGAGCGACTTCCGCGGCTTCCTCTTCTCCGAAAACCAGCTGGGCGTCCGACTCTTCGGCAACGCCAACGCGAACCGCGACCAGTACAACGTCGCCTTCTTCGCCATCAGGCAGCGCGACGAAGTCTCGCAGCTCCACAGCTTCGACCGCCGCCGCCAGAGCGTCTTCATCGCCAACTGGTTCCGGCAGGACTTTTTGACGAAGGGCTATACGTTCCTCTTAAACTTCCACTACAACGACGACCGCGGCGTGACGGTCGGCGACCGCGGCGACAAGCTGCGCGCCGCCTACTTCGGCTTCCACGGCGACGGGAAGTGGGGCCGCCTCAACGTCAACCACGCCTTCTATCAGGCCTTCGGGCGCGACAATTTCAACCGTCTCGCCGGGCAGGATGTTTCCATCAACGCGCAGATGGCGGCCTTCGAGGGCTCGATTGACCGCGACTGGGTGCGCTACAGGGGCTCGATATTTTTCGCCTCGGGCGACGGCGACCTTAACGACGACCGCGCGACGGGCTTCGACATGATTCAGGACAACCCGAACTTCGCGGGCGGCCCGTTCCAGTTCTGGACGCAGCAGACGACCGCCGTCGGCGGCGGCATCGGCGTCCTCAAAAACAAGTTCAGCCTCCTGCCGAACCTCCGCAACAAGTTCACGAACCGCGCGAACTTCGTCAACCCCGGACTCTTGATGCTCAACGCGGGCGCGGACTTCCGCGTTACGCCGAAGCTCAAGATGGTGACCAACCTCGCGTACCTGCGCTTCGCGCGCTCGAACGTGCTGCAACAGTTGACGGGCGACCCCGCAATTGATAACGGCATCGGCATTGACCTCAGCATCGGCGCAAAGTACCGCCCGTTCCAGAACGAGAATTTCTTCATCGTCGCGGGCGGCGCGGTGCTCTTCCCGCACGGCGGCTACGCGCGCTTGATCGGCAGCACGCGCCCGCTCTTCTCGCCGACCGTCGCGTTCCAGTTCGCGTTCTAGCGAAAGTTCATCCCGGACACAAATCATCATGAAGACTGTGAGCAATCAAACGAGCCGCACGAAGCGGCAGCAGTTGTCCAGCCTCGCGGCGGTGCTCGTCTTTTTCGCCGTCCTCGCCTTCGCGCTGCTCCCGGCGCAAACCGCACGCAGCGCGGGCGAGGGAGGACCGAAAGAGCGTGAGTTCCTCGGCGCCCACGGCGAAGACCTGAGCGTCGAGGCCAGCGCGCCGCAGGACGACGACAAAGAGCCCGCGCCGTCCGAAGGGTGCATGAAGTGTCACACGGGCGTCGGCGACCCGCACGTCACGAAGATTCGCAACGGCCCCTCGTGCGTGGACTGCCACGGCGGAAGCGGCGCCGCCGCGACGAAAGAGGCGGCGCACACCGCCAAGCCCCGCTACCCTGAGAAGTGGCACGGCTCGGAGAACCCCGAAGAATCTTTCACGCTCCTCAACAAAGAGAATCTGGAGTGGATTCGCTTCGTCAACCCTTCCGACCTGCGCGCCGCGAGCATCGCTTGCAGCAAGTGCCACGACACGACCATCCGCAGCGTCATGAAAAGCGCGATGTCAACGAGCGCGCAGGTCTTCAGCTCGGGCCTCTATAATAACGGCTCCGTCCCGAACAAGGACGCGCTCTTCGCCGAGAGCTACAGCCCGCACGGGCAGGCGCAGGCGCTCCGCACCATCCCGCCGCCGACCGCGCAGGAGACCAAAGAAAAAGGCATCCTCCCGATTCTCTTCCCCCTCCCGCGCTTCGAGATGGGGCAGCCCTTGAGCGTCGCGTGGCTCCGCGTCTTCGAGCGCGGCGGTGGCCCCAAGTCCGAGATCGGCAACCCCAACCGCGAAGACGTGCCGGGACAGCCCGACGAGTCCTTCAGCAACCGCGGCTACGGCACGCAGGCCTCGGTCGATCCCGTCATCCTCGGCGCGCAGAAAGTCCGCCTCAACGACCCCGTGATGTTCTTCATGGGCACGAACAACGCGCCCGGCGACTACCGCCAGTCGGGCTGCGCCTCGTGCCACATGCCCTACGCCAACGACCGCTCGCCCTACAACTCCGGCCCGTGGGCCAAGTACGGGAACGCTGGCCTGACCGCGCCCGACAACCCCGACCCCAACATCAGGAAGGACGTCAAGGGTCACCCCATCGAGCACAAGTTCACGAAGTCAGTCCCTTCGAGCCAGTGCGTCACCTGCCACGTCCACAACGGCAACGGATTTTTGAACACCTACCTCGGCTACATGTGGTGGGACGAGCAATCGGACGGCGAATATCTCTACCCGAAGAAGCAGCACAACCCGAGCCCCAAAGAACTCGACGAGATCGGACGCTTCAACCCCGAGGAGGCCGCGGCGCGCGGGCTCTGGGGCAAGCCGGAGTTCCTCTTCGAGGCGAGCAAGCTCAACTCGCAGATGAGGAAGGTACAGCTCTCCGACTATCACGGCCACGGCTGGATTTTCCGGCGCGTCTACAAGCTCGACCGCAAAGGAAATTATCTCGACAAGGACGGCAAGATTATTCCGTTCGACGACCCCGACCTCTACGGCAAAGACCCTTACACCAGTGACGGCGGCAAGGCCGTCCACCTCAAGGACATCCACCTTGAGCGCGGGATGCACTGCGTTGACTGCCACTACTCGCAGGACGCGCACGGCAACGGCAAAATCTACGGCGACCGCCGCGCCGCCATCGAGATCAGTTGCGAAGACTGCCACGGCACGGTGGACAAGAAAGTCACGCTCCAGAATTTGCGCACCTCCGGCCCCGGCGCGCCCGAGGGCGGCAACGCCATGCAGCAGGTGGCGCGCAAGATGCCCTTCAACACCGCGCGCTTCGCCGCGCGCGACGGCAAACTCTTCCAGCGCTCGATGGTCGAGAAGAACGACCCCGCGACGGGCAAACTCAAGGAGTGGGAAGTTCCGCAGGTCGCCGACACGGTCACGCCCGGTAACCCGCGCTACAACCCGAAGTCGGCGCGCGCCAAGACCATGCACCGCGACAACGAGACGTGGGGCGCAGTCCCGAAGGACTCGAAGCAGCTCGCGCACGACAACTCGCGCGTCTCGTGCGTCGCCTGTCACTCTTCGTGGACGACGAACTGCTGGGGCTGTCACCTCTCGGCGAGCGTCAACACGAAGAAGCCGATGCTCCACAATGAGGGCGACGAGACGCAGGTCTATCCTTCATACAACCCGCAGGTGCTACGCTCGGACGGCTACATGCTCGGCATTGACGGCTCGGTGCAGGGGAGCCGCGTGATGCCCGTGCGCTCTTCAAGCGCCGTCACCGTGAGCGTCATGAACGGGCAGCGCGAGCAGGTCGTCAACCACGCGCCGACCATCGCCTCTTCGGGCTTTACCGGCAACGCCTTCAACACGCATCCGCCGCACACCGTCCGCTCGCGCGAGACGAAGGGCTGCACGGACTGCCACGTCTCGAAGGCGAACGACAACAACGCGTGGATGTCTTCGGTGCTCATGCTCGGGACGAACTACGTCAACTTCATGGGGCGCTACATCTACGTCGCGGAAGGCACGGACGGACTCTCCGCCATACTCACCGCCGAGCAGACCGAGCCGCAGGCCATCTACGGCAGCCACCTCCACCAGATCGCATATCCTGACTGGCACGCCAAACATCAGGCGCGCGGGATGAAGCTCAGCGAGAGCCACGCGCACCGCTCGAACGATTCCAATCAGGTGCAGATGTACGGCGAGTTCCTGCTGAGCGCGGCGGGCGACGACGGCTTTATCGTCTACGACATCGCCAACGTCGCCAACAAAGGCTTCAGCCAGCGCATCGTGACCACCAACTTCTCGCGCGTCGGCCAGAAGCTCTCCATCGACACCGAAGACGCGACAGGACTGGCCGTGGCCTCGCCCGCCCCGCTCGACACGAGGCGTAATCCGGGCCAGACCGAAGACCAGAAGATGTGGCTCGCTAAAAATGAGGAGCAGCCCATCGCGCCGCTCTTCGGCTATGCCTTCATCTCCGACCGCGTCGAGGGGCTCGTCACCGTTAACATCTCGACGCTCAACGACGGCGTCAACACCAACAACCACCTCAAGCGCGCCGCCACCTTCAACCCCGAAGGCCGCCTGACGGGCGCACGGCGCATTTACATCGTCGGCAACTACGCTTACCTCCTTTCGGATCGCGGCCTCGCCATCGTCAATATCTCCGACCCGACGAGCCCGCGCTGGGTCGGCGAGGTCGGCTCGCCCGCCCTTGTCCAGCCGCGCTCGCTCGCGGTGCAGTTCCGCTACGCCTTCGTCACCGACGCCGAGGGGCTCAAGGTGCTCGACATCACCGACCTTGAACGCCCGCATTACTTGCCTTCGGCGACCGTCAGGATGCGCGACGCGCGCGGCATCTACACGGCGCGAACCTACGCTTACGTCGCCGCGGGCGCTGACGGCCTCGCCGTCGTGGACATCGAACGACCCGACCAGCCGAAGCTCGACCAGACCTTCACGGACGGCGGCAAACTGAACGACGCCTCCGACGTCAAGGTCGGTATGACCTACGCGAGCCTCTTCGCCTACGTCGCCGATGGAAAGAACGGGCTCAAGGTGGTCGAGTTGACGAACCCGAACAGCGTCCCCGGCAACATGGGCTACAGCTTCGGCAGACGCGGCGCGCGCCCCTTCAACTTCGAGGAACAGCGCCGCATGTACCTCCGCGACGGCAAGCTCTACACCGTCACGGACGACGCGGGCACGCCCACCGCCGGGGCCCCGCAGCAAAGCTCTTGGCTCAGGTCTCTCTCCAAACTCTTCGGCACGGGCCTCGGATGGATGGGACTCTTCGTCATCTTCCCTGTTGCTTTCGTCTGGCAGAAACGACGCAACAGGCCATAGCGAACCGATCAAGATAAACGCCTCAAACGGCGCGGCTGGTTAGATTGTAATTACCAGCCGCGCCGTTTCACACGCATGGCTTCCGCCCCTCCTGCTAGACATTTCACGCGCCAATACTTTAATCTCACTTTTTCCTGAGTATCCCTGCCGGGGTGGTGTAATTGGTAGCCACGCAGGTCTTAGAAGCCTGTGCCGCGAGGCGTGCGGGTTCGAGTCCCGCCCCCGGCATCCAAATTGAAGGATGAGCAATTCAAAAACATAAATTTCAGAGAGGAAGGATGCCCGCTCTCTTCCATAGCCTTCGGACGTTTCAGGCGAAGGGGCGGGATTTGTATTTATGAAGACAGAGATTGTAGACGTTTCTCCGACGCGTAAAGAGATCAAGATCGAGATTGCCGCCGAGGAGGTGCGCGCCGAGTACGACCGCGTGACGGGCGAGTACGCGCAGGGGGCAAGCGTGCCCGGCTTTCGCAAAGGCCATGCTCCGGCGGCGGTCGTCCGCACACGCTTCAAGAAGGACATCCAGAGCGACGTGCTCCGCAGACTCATCCCCGACGCCGTCGAGCGCGCCATCACTGAAAGCGGCGTCGAGACCATCGGGCAGCCCGACGTCCACCTCGACAACGAGGGCCTCGACAAGTTCGGGCAGGAGCCCATCTCGCTCCACGCGCACGTCGAGGTGATGCCCGTCGTCCCGCTCGGCGAGTACAAGGGACTGGAGGCCGCGCGCCGCCTGCGGCCCGTCACGGACGAGACGGTCGAGCGCGTCATCGCAGACCTGCGCGAAGCCTCGGCCTCGCTCCAACCCATCGAAGACCGCGGGGCCGAGGACGGCGACACCGTGACCATTGATATTCAGGGCCGCTACCTCGACCCGCCCGAGGAGGAGGACATCAACGCCGAGGCCATCGACATTGTCCTCGGCGGCGAGGGCGTCCTGCCCGTCTTCACCGAGAACCTCCGCGGCGCGCGCCCAGACGAGGCGAAGACCTTCACCGTCGAGTACCCCGCTGACTTCAACGCGAAGGGGCTGGCCGGGAAGACCATCGAGTACACGGCGACCGTGACGGCGGTGCGCCGCAAGGAAGTGCCTGAGCTGGACGACGAGTGGGTGAAGAGCCTCGGCGAGGAGGAAGTGGAGACGGTCGAGCGGCTGCACGAGCGCGTCCGCGAGAATTTGTCGAAGAACGCCGAAAATGAGTCCGAGCACCGACTGCGCGACGAAATCATCGGCAAGCTCATCGGCGGAAACCAGTTCGAGGTGCCGGAGACGCTCGTCGAGTACCAGTCGAACCAACTGCTCCAGTCAACGGTCAACGACATGATCCGGCGCGGGGTGGACCCGCGCAGTCAGGAGCTCAACTGGGAGGCACTGCGCGAGGTCGTGCGCACCCGCGCGGAGGAAGATTTGCGCGGCTCGCTCCTCTTGGAACGCATTGCCGAAGAGGAGCGCATCGAGGTCTCGGACGAAGAGATCGAGTCCGAAATTCAGACCATCGCCGAGGGGACGAACCAGTCACCTGAACAGGTGCGCGCTGCCTTGACAAAGCAGGGAGGCGAACGTAGCATCGCCGACAGGTTGCGCAACCGTAAAGCGCTCGATTTGATAGTTAAAAACGCGGTCGTCCGGGACGAAGAATGGGTCGAAGAAGGCCCCGACGGCGGCGGCGATGCGGCGGCGATTGAGGAGGCCGAGTCCGGAACGGAGACGGCGGAAGAGCCGGGCGCAGAGCAGCACGAAGGATAACCCCAGCTTCCCTTCGCCGGACGTTTGAACCGATCTCTTCGGGACTCATTTCGTCAACGCTTGCGCGGTAGAGCCCGAAGAAATCGCGCGCCCGGAAGCGGTAAAGAAAGGTTTTTAATAGTCATGCCAAGCATCATTGATCACACTCCACGCGGCGACGTCTACATGGATGTTTTCACGCGTCTCCTGAAAGACAACATCGTCTTCATCGAGGGGCCGATTGTTGACCAGCTCGCCAACGATGTCGTGGCGCAGCTCCTCTATCTCGAATCCGAAGACCCGGAGAAGGACATCAGCCTTTACATCAACTCGCCGGGCGGGTCTGTCACCGCCGGGATGGCGATCTACGACACGATGCAGTTCATCCGCCCCGACGTGGTGACGATCTGCCTCGGCCAGTGTGCCTCGTTCGCCGCGCTCCTGCTCGCGGCGGGCACGAAGGGCAAGCGCTTCGCGCTCCCGAACTCGCGCATCCTCATCCACCAGCCGCACGTCATGGGCGGCATCGGCGGTCAGGCGTCGGACATCAAAATCTACGCCGAGGAGATCATCAGGATTCGCGAAGTGACCTCGCAGATTCTCGCCAAGCACACGGGCCAGACTTTCGATACCGTCGAGCGCGACGTCGAGCGCGACCGGCACATGTCGGCGATGCAGGCTAAGGAGTACGGCCTCATCGACGAGGTCATCGCGCACCGGCAGTAGACGGTACGGCGCGCCGAAGCCCGAAGCCCTCCGGGCGCGAGAGTTCCTCACGGCGCGGCGGCGACGGTTAAACGACCCGTCAATTTTCGCGCCTCCAAGCTCTTTATGTGATACATTACAAAGCGGGGTCCGAAAGATTATCTTCGGGCCTCGCGCTTGCCTCTGTGGCCTCGAGCGTTGACACCTGCAATAGACTCATTGTAGAAGATGTGCGGCGCGCTTGGCGGCGTGCCTGACCCCAAGGGTTTCCAAACCTTTAGACGCGAAACGACAGAGTTCCCCTCAAACATCTATGGTACGTCGAACCGATGACACGTTGCGCTGTTCGTTCTGCGGCAAATCGCAGAACGAAGTGAAGAAGCTCATTGCCGGCCCCACCGTCTACATCTGCAACGAATGCATTGACATCTGCAACGAGATCATCACCGACGACCAGCAGGCGGAGGCCGTCGCCTCGCGCCCGCCGCTGCCGAAGCCGGCGGAGATCAAAAGCTTCCTCGACGAGTACGTCATCGGGCAGGACGAGACCAAGAAGCGCCTCGCGGTCGCCGTCTACCAGCACTACAAGCGGATAGAGCTGGCGCGCCGCCGCTCCGATATCGAACTCCAGAAGTCGAACATCCTCTTGATCGGCCCGACGGGCACGGGCAAGACTCTGCTCGCGCAGACGCTCGCGCGCATGCTCTCAGTCCCCTTCACCATCGTGGACGCGACGACTCTGACCGAGGCGGGCTACGTCGGCGAGGACGTCGAGAACATCATCCTCAAACTCTTGCAGGCCGCCAACGGCGACGTCGAGCGCGCGCAGCAGGGCATCATCTACATTGACGAAGTTGATAAGATTTGCCGCAAGGACGAGAACCCCTCGATCACGCGCGACGTCTCGGGCGAGGGCGTGCAGCAGGCGCTCCTCAAGATTCTCGAAGGCACGGTCGCCAACGTCCCGCCGCAGGGCGGACGCAAGCACCCGCATCAGGAGTTCTTCCCCGTCGACACGACCAACATCCTCTTTATCTGCGGCGGCGCGTTTGTCGGGCTGGAGAAGGTCGTCGAGCGACGGATGCGCAACAAGTCAATGGGCTTCCACGCCGAAATCCGCGGCTCCGGAAGCCGCTACGCGCAGGCGCTTTCAGAGGTGCAACCGGAAGACCTCGTCAAGTATGGCCTGATCCCCGAGTTCGTCGGGCGGCTGCCCGTCGCGGGCGTCCTCCACGAGTTAGATCAGGAGGCGCTGATCCGCATCCTGACCGAGCCGAAGAACGCGCTCATCAAGCAGTATCAGAAAAAATTCGAGTACGACAACGTCAAGCTGCGCTTCACGGACGACGCCTTGAAGGCCATCGCCGGGCAGGCGGTCGAGCGCAAGGTCGGCGCGCGCGGCCTGATGATGATCATGGAAGAGCTGCTCCTCGACGCCATGTACACGCTCCCCTCACAGAAGCGGGTCAAAGAATTTCTCATCACCCGCGAGATGGTCGAGCGCCGCCGCGCCCTGCCGGGCGAGACGCTGACCGGCGTCGACGAAGCAGCGTAAAGGCCGTAAACCGTCAATCGTGAATCGTCAATCGTAAGCAGCTGTTTTCTCTTTCTTACGATTGACGATTCACGATTGACGGTTTACGGCTCTTTTTGCCTTCCGTGTGGCGCGCGAACGCGAAATGGTTTAAAATTCCATTTAACCTTTGGGCAGGGGCGAGCGACGAGAGCGTGCGGCTCGCCCTTTGCGCCATAAGCAGTCATTGGAACGCGAAAGAGCTATTTTTATTATGGAAGAGTATTCCGATCGCACTCCGACCGACATCACGCGCCTGCCGATGGTGCCGATCCGCGACGTCGTGATTTTCCCCTTCACCAAAGTCGCCTTCAAGATCGGTCGGCCCGGCTCGGTGCGCGCGCTCGAAGAGGCGCTCGCCGCCGACCGCACCATCTTTCTCGCGACCCAGCACGACGCCTCGATTGACGAACCGATCCCCTCGCAGATTTACAGCGTCGGCACCATCGCCCGCATCCTTCAGGCGCAGAAGCAGGAGAACGGACAGACCAAGGTCGTCGTCGAGGGGCGCGAGCGCGCCACGACTATCCGCGTCGAGAACGACGACGGGGCGTTCACGGCCACGGTGCGCCGCGCGCCCGTCGCCGCCGAGTCGGGGCCGCGCATCGAGGCGATTGTCCAGCGCATCGGCCAGCTCGTCGAACAGCACCTCCGCCTCGCACCCGAGATGCAGACCGACGCCTTGCAGACCGCGCTCCGCAATCAAGACCCCTCGCACCTCGCAGACGCGCTGGCCTCGCAACTGAAAATCTCGGTCGAGGACAAGCAGGGGCTCCTCGAAATCTTCTCCGCGCACGGGCGGCTCCAGCGGCTCGTCGAGCTGCTCGAAGTCGAGGTGGACAAGCGCCAGCTCGACCGCACCATTCAGGCGCGCGTCAAGCGGCAGATGGAGAAGGCGCAAAAGGAGTACTACCTCAACGAGCAGATCAAGGCGATTCACAAGGAGCTGGGCCGCAAGGACGAGAAGGCCGAGATGGAGGAGCTGCGCAAGCGCATCGAAGAGGCCGGGATGAGCGAGGAGGCGAAGGAGAAAGCTCTTCAGGAGCTGCACCGCCTCGAAGCCATGCCGCCGATGTCCGCCGAAGGGACGGTCTCGCGCACCTACATCGAGTGGCTGCTGAACGTGCCTTGGAAGCAGAAGTCGAAAGAGATTAAAGACCTCACGAAAGCCGAAGAGGTCTTGAACGAAGACCACTTCGGGCTGGAGAAGGTCAAGGAGCGCATCCTCGAGCACCTCGCCGTCCGGCAGCTCGTCAAGAACCCGAAGGGCTCGATCCTCTGCTTCGTCGGCCCGCCGGGAGTCGGCAAGACTTCGCTAGGCAAATCAATCGCGCGGGCCACGGGGCGCAAGTTCGTCCGCCTCTCTCTGGGCGGCGTGCGCGACGAGGCCGAGATACGCGGACACCGGCGCACCTACATCGGCGCTCTGCCGGGGCAGATCATTCAGATGATGAAGAAGGCCGGGACGACCAACCCGGTCGTCCTCCTCGATGAGGTGGACAAGCTCGGCGCCGACTTCCGCGGCGACCCGTCCGCCGCGCTCCTCGAAGTCCTCGACCCCGAGCAGAACAACACTTTTCAGGATCACTACCTCGACATCGAATACGACCTCTCGAAGGTCTTCTTCATCGCGACGGCAAACGTGCTCCACACGATCCCGCCCGCCCTCCAAGACCGTCTGGAGATTCTGCGTCTTTCGGGCTACACCGAGCGCGAGAAGCTGGAGATCGCCAAGCGCCACCTCGTCTCGAAACAGGCCGAGGGCAGCGGCCTCAAGCCCGATCAGGTGCAGTTCACCGACGAGGGCTTGCAGGAGATCATCCGCCACTACACGCGCGAGGCGGGCGTCCGAAACCTCGAGCGCGAGATCGGCTCGGTCTGTCGCAAGGCGGCGCGCAAGTTCATCACCGGCGGGTCGGGCGAAGGCTTCAGCCTCTCGCTGACGCCCGAGCTGGTGCGCGAGATGCTCGGCCCCATCAGGTTCCGCCAGCAGTTCGTGGCCGCCGACAGCGAGGTCGGCCTCGCTGTGGGTTTGGCGTGGACCGAGGTCGGCGGCGAAGTCCTCCAGATCGAGGCGACGCTCACGAACGGACGCGGCGGCGTGACTTTGACGGGCAAGCTCGGCGATGTCATGCAGGAGTCGGCGCAGGCCGCGCTGACCTGCATCAAGGCGCGGGCGGAGCGTCTGGGGATGAACCTCGAATTTATCCGCAAGCGCGATTTGCACGTCCACATCCCCGAAGGCGCGATTCCGAAGGACGGCCCCTCGGCGGGCGTCACGATGGCGACGGCGATGGCCTCGGCGCTGGCGCGTGTCCCCGTCCGCAGGGACGTGGCGATGACCGGCGAGATCACGTTGCGCGGGCGCGTGCTGCCTGTGGGCGGCGTCAAGGAGAAGCTGCTCGCGGCGCACCGCTTCGGCATCACCACCGTGCTCATCCCGAAGGAGAACGAGAAAGACCTCGAAGAAGTGCCGGAAGAGGTGCGGGCGGTGATGGCCGTCCAGCTCGTCGAAAACATTGACGAGGTGCTCTCGCTCGCACTCGAAGACGCCTGCCCGGTGGACGCGGGCGCGACCGACGACGCGACCCGACAGCCCTCCGCCGGCAGCACGCCCTCGATGGCCGAATAAGACCCGCCTGCGGGAGCCGCTACCGCCGCCGGCTCCCGCAGACTTAACCCTCCGGTTCTTGACAGCCCGCCCCAAGACAGGCACTCTTTCACCAAACTACAAAGGTTCGTTCTACCCGACCAACGGCATTCCGAACGGAAATCTATCCGGCGTGGTGTATTTCAACCCTCAAGGAGAAAGAAAAAATGAGCGACAAGCAGAAGAGCGCCGAACTGATTCTAAAACTCTACGAGACGCGACGCGAGGAAGTCATGCGTCAGGCGCGCAACTGGTTCGGCGGCTTCAACCCGCAGAGCGCCGAAGAGATCGTCAGCGCCGTCCGCGGCGAGCACAGCGCCTACTACCGGATGGTCACGACCTACTGGGACATGGCCTGCTCGTTCGTCAACCACGGCGCGATTGACGAAGAGATGTTCAACGACGCCAACGGCGAGCACATCTTCATCTTCGCCAAAATCCACCCCTTCCTCGAAGAACTGCGTGCGATTTCGCATCCGCAACTCCTCCAGCACCTCGAGAAGGTCGTGATGGGCATACCGGAGGCCGAGAAGCGGATGGAGCGCATGCGCGAGATGTCGAAAATGATGGCCGCGACACGCGCCGCCGCCGAGGCCGAAAAGTCAGAGGCTGACGCGGCCAACGCCTGAAAGCCGTCAATCATCAATCGTCAATCGTCAATAGAACGAACTGCTTTTCCTCTGCTGACGATTGACGATTGACGATTGACGATTGACGATTCGATGAAAATCACGTCCGCGAAATTCGTCAAGAGCGCGTTCGAGGAGGAGCACTGGCCGCGCGGCCCTGTGCCGGAGGTCGCCTTCATGGGGCGCTCGAACGTCGGGAAGTCGAGTTTGATGAATTCCCTTCTGCGCGTGAAGGGATTGGCGCGCACCTCCTCGACGCCGGGGCGGACGCAGTCTCTAAACTACTTTCTGGTCAACGAGCGCTTTTACTTCGTTGACCTCCCCGGTTACGGCTACGCGCGCGTGCCGCGGGACGTGCGCGACTCGTGGGGGCAAATGGTCGCCAACTACCTTGCCAATCGCAACTCGCTTGTGTTATCAATCCATATCGTTGATTCGCGCCACGAACCCACGACATTGGATTTGCAGCTCAGGGAATGGCTTCTCGTAAATCAGAAGCCTTTCCTGACGGTTGCGACTAAATCCGACAAGCTCTCGCACAACGAGTTGCAGAAGAACCTCGCGCGTACCCGTACAATTCTGGACGCTGTGGGTAGCGGCGCTGGCGGCAGGGTGGTCGAATACTCCTCCGTCACGGGGCGCGGGCGGGAACGCATCTGGCACGCTATCGAAGAGGCACTGGCCGCCTCACATTCCCCCCTCTGAGTCCAAACGTGTGTCAGTTTCGCAAGGCTATCGTGCGGGTAATTTCCGGCATCTTAAAAGTACCCGGCAGATTCCCGACACGTTTGATAGAGAGGTTTACGGACGCTTGCGGCGACGGGGTTCATTCACCACGCCCGCGCCACACGGCGGCAGGGGCACTGCCCTTCAAGAACGCCCTCGACGGACGTACCAAGAGGCATCATTCCCGACATACAATCGGCAATCATTTTCAAGAAATAAGAGGTGCTGAGGCTGCGCCACGTTTGGCGCGAGCGGCGGCCCCGGAGATTAATTACTGAAGAGCGCACCCTTTGCGGTGCGACCAAAGAAAAGAACGGAAATGTCACAACGCACAACACGCACACGCACCAGCAGGGATCGCGAGAGCACCAACGGCGTGGGGGCCAAGGACGCGGGCACGAAGTCCGCGACGGCCACCGCCGAGGAGATGCCCGAGATCATGGAAACGGACGAAGAGATCGAAACGTCGGAGGTGGAGGCAGAGGCTGAGTCAGGCTCGCCGCTCGACACGCGCGACGGCGACGCATTCAACGGCGATACGTTCAACCTCGCCACGCTCAAGGAGATGTCTATCTCCAAACTCACGCAGATCGCGAAGGAACTGGACGTGCCCGGAGCCACGGGCATGCGCAAGCAGGAGCTCGTCTTTAAAATCCTCGCGGCGCAGACCGAACAGCGCGGCCTCATTTTCTCCGAGGGCGTGCTCGAAACGCTGCCCGACGGGTTCGGCTTCCTGCGCGCCCCCGAGTACAACTATCTGCCCGGCCCCGATGACATCTACGTCAGCCCCTCGCAGATTCGCAAGTTCGACCTGCGCACCGGCGACACCGTCTCCGGGCAGATTCGCCCGCCGAAAGAGGGCGAGCGCTACTTCGCGCTCATCAAGGTCGAGGCCATCAACTTCGAGGC
>JAIVJM010000005.1 GCA_020199995.1 Acidobacteriota bacterium
GTCTGTGGCTCCGATGTAGTGATCGAGAATCGTCTGACGCGCCATCGAGAGCGCCGCACGCGTCGTCTCGGGAGTGACGTAGGGGTTGCCGTCACGGTCGCCGCCGATCCACGACCCCATGCTGATGACGCAGGGCAGTTGATGTGGCCTCAATTCGAGTTCGAACGTCTCATTAAACGCCCCGGCCAACTCCGCATAAACGTCCGGCAGCGTCTCTATCAAGACCGCGGGGTAGTAGTCGAGACCCATCTTGATCTCATCCGTCACGGTGGGCTGGCGGCGGCGGGTCTCGTCCGTCTGCCACAGCGCCGTCACCTCTCGCGCCATCTCCTCTTCGGCGGCCAGCGCCTCTTCGTCCGAGACGGGCAGACGGTCGAGGCGTTCGAGTCGGGCGGCGATTCTCCGTCGCTTAAAAAGCACCGTGCGTCGAGCGACTTCGGTCGGGTGCGCCGTGAAGACCGGCGTGACTTCGATCTCCCGCAACATTTCGAGCACCGCCTCCCAGCCGAGACCACTGTCGCGCAGCCGCGCCAGCGTGCCGCGGAATGTTCCCGGCAGGGCGGGCAGTTCGGCGTTGAGTGTGCGGGCGCGTCGGCGGCGCTTGCGGTGGTTGGTCTCGGCGAGATTGATGAGCTCGAAGTAGACGGCAAAGGCTTTTGTGATTTGATAGACCTCGGCGACTGTCAGGCGGCTAATCAACTCTCCGACCTGCGTCATCAAGTCCGATTCGACGGCGGCCCCCCGCGGCGGCGCCGTCGCCGCGCCGAGCCAGAGGCTCGCCTCACGCTGCTCGGTGGTTAAGCGGCGCAGGTTCTCGACCTTTTCAAAGAGCCCCACTCCGGCCTGTTCCTTGAGCGTCCGGCCAAGCACGTGCCCGAGCGAGCGCACGTCGCGGCGCAGCGGCGCTTCCTTCAATTCGGGATCATCGCTCGTTAATTCGGCGAGGCGCTCCCCCTGATCGCTCACTTTCCATAAAGACTCTCTCGACACTTCCGCACCTGCTTTCTCCCGACCCCGCTCGCTTCCGGAATACATTTAAACTGCCGGGCGACTCCAATATTGAACGACCGCGACCCAAAATTTAGTGCCGCAAGTGGCATCGCTCAAGGTCTGATGAAGCCTTCCTCAATCAAGTGCCGCACGATGCGGAGGGTGTTCTCTTCGGGTTGATGATTGAGGGTGTCCAGTACGATCTCCGCGTTTTGCGGCGCCTCGTAAGGATCGGAGATGCCGGTGAAATTCTCGATCTCGCCCCGCCGCGCTCTGGCATACAGACCCTTCAGGTCGCGCCGCTCGCACACCTCGAGCGGCGCGTCCACGAAAATTTCCACAAAGCTGCCCGCGCCGATCATGTTCCTGACGTCGTTGCGCGTGGCCCTGTACGGGCTCACGGCGGCGCAGATACAGACCCCGCCGTGCCGGACGATCTCCGCGGCGACGAAGCCCATCCGGCGGATGTTGGCGTCGCGATCCTCCTTACTGAACCCCAGCCCCGCGGAAAGGTGTGTGCGTACCACATCTCCGTCCAAAAGTGTGGCGCGACGGCCACGCTCGAGCAGCAGAACGGCCAGCACCTCCGCCGTGGTTGACTTCCCCGCCCCGCTCAGTCCGGTAAACCAGATGCAGACCCCCTGCTTGTGCCGCGGCGGGTAGGTCTCGGCGAGGATCTGTGCGACTTCCGGTCGCGTGTACCAAACAGGCAGCGGCTCGCCCCGGTCGAGGTAGTTCTCGCGGACCTCGGAGCCCGAGAGCGTGCGCGTGCGCTCCCCCGCCTTCAACTTCGTCACCTCCTCATAGCGATCTTCGTCGGGCAGGTAGACGACCTCGTTGAAAGGCATGGCCCTCACACCAAGCTCAGCGCCGAACTCTTCGACTGCCTCCTGCGCGGCGTAGGGTGGGTAGAAGGGACGGCCCGCGGAATCCGTGCCCGGACTGGCGTGGTCGCGCCCGACGATGAAGTGGTTGGCCCCGAAGTTACGGCGTATCAGCGCGTGCCACAGCGCCTCGCGTGGCCCCGCCATGCGCATCGCGAGCGGCAGGAGCGACAGGACGATGCGCCCCGGGTCGTAATAGGCGGACGCCATCATCTGATAGGTGCGCACGCGCGTGTAGTGATCCACGTCGCCGGACTTGGACATTCCGACCGCCGGGTGCAGCAGCAGCGTCCCCTCGACCTCTTCCATGGCGCGCTTCGTCAACTCCTCGTGCGCGCGGTGCAGCGGGTTGCGGGTCTGGAAGGCGACTACGTCGGCGCGCCCGAGCGCGCCCAGACGCGCGCGCGTCTCTGCCGGCGTCAGTCGAAGGCCGCGGAAATCGAAATGCCTCGGCAGCCCGATGACTTGCAGCCGTCCCGAGATGTTGAGGCGTCCCCACCTGTGCATCTCCGCCACGACGGGGTGTCGCGTGTCCGGCGTGCCGAAAACGCTCCGCGCCGCTTCCTCCCGGTTCCACTCGTAAATCTCCTCGACGCGCATGACCGCCAGCAGCTCGTTATGACTGTCGCGCAAAGCGACCTCGCCGTCGAGGCGCACGGACGAATCGGGCTGCACGCTGAGCGTGATCGGGATGGGGAACAGTTTGCCGCCGGTCAGGCGCATCTCCCCGAGCACGCGCCTGTAATCTTCCGCGCCCATAAACCTGTCCAGAGGGGAGAACGCGCCCGTCGCTAACAACTCCAGATCGCAGGTCTGGCGCTCTGACAATTGCACCGACGGGAGCAAACCGGCGCGGGCTTTCAACTCGCCCGCCTCCCCGGCGTCGGCTACTAAGTTGACCAAACGGTTGCCGTATGGAGAGATGAGTTCACTCATTAGTTGATCAATCACTTTTCTCGACTTGCAGTTTACTTTACTTGCCGCACGATACTCTTCCGCTGCCCGGCACTTCTGACGCGCGCTGCGCCGGAGGCGAGACCGCCGCCGGGGCGCATCGCGTGACGCCGGCAGCCGTCTTTGGGCGGCTGCTTCGGCCCGGAGCCATGCGGTGGTGCAAAAGAGTCCGGCAATATTAAGCCGTTCCGGCCTCCTTTGCGAGCCCTCCCGGCGTCGGCCGGGGGCCGGCACGCCTCGACCGACGCATCGCACGCAGTTGTGCACACGCGACCGCCCCGCTAGAATCTCCTGTCGCAACCGGTGACAGTGAGCAGCATGGGAGGCTTTAACGAGCAACCCGCTTTGTAGTTTATATTTTGAGCGGGCGCTCTCAAGAGTTGCGGACGACCGGAGTCAAACTTGTCGGGAATGATTGGGGGCGAGACGCGGACATGGAAGAGGTCGTCTATTCAGCGGATTCTCAGTTGCGCTCTCCGGGCCGTTTTGTCTCCGGCGTCTGGACGGACTTGCGCGTCTCGCCCCCGGTGGCGTGGCGACTGTTCCTGCACAGCCTGCGGGCGGGCTACAGGCAGAGTTGGTTGGGATATTTCTGGCTGCTGCTGCCCCCTCTGGCGACCACACTCACGTGGGTCTTCCTCCACTCCGCCAAGATACTCGATGTCGGGCAAACCGACACTCCGTATCCGATCTACGTCTTGACGGGCGCCTTGCTGTGGCAGGTCTTCGCCGAGGCGCTCCACTCCCCGCTGCAACGACTTTCGTCGGCGCGGAACATTTTGACTAAAAGCAGAATCCCTCACGAGGCGCTGCTGCTCGCGGGACTGTTCGAGGTGCTGTTCAATTTTATCGTGCGTCTCGTCGTCCTGCTGCCGGTGTTAATCTGGTTCAGGTCGTCATGGAGCTTGTCGCTGCTGCTCGCGCCCTTCGGCGTGATGTCGCTGCTGCTGCTCGGCTTCGCGATCGGGCTGCTGCTCACGCCGGTAGGCTTGCTGTATCAGGACGTCTCGCGCGGCCTGAGCCTGATCGTCGGCTTCTGGTTTTTCCTCACGCCGGTCATTTACCCGCCGCCCGCGCAGTGGCCCGCATCGCTGCTCGGCACGCTGAACCCGGTCACCTCGCTGCTGGTCACCACGCGCCAGTGGCTTGCTCTCGGGACGGTCGCGCCGGCGCGCGGGTTCGCTCCGGTCATCATCGCGAGCCTGCTCTGTTTTGCCGTCGGCTGGCTCGGTTACCGGCTCGCCAGACCCCATCTCATCGCGCGCCTCTAAAAAGTCCGTGCCCCGTGCGGTTGATTCACGCGTCGTAATCACTGGATGATCAATAAACTGCACCCTCTAGCGCCGGTTACCGGCAAGGTGAGACGCCTCGCGTCGCGGCTCAGGCAAAAGCTCATACGGCCCGAACCGCGGCGTCCGTTGACCGCCGAGACGCTTGACCTGTTTGCGCCCGACTTCGTCACGAACCCGTTCCCGCACTATGAGGAACTGCGCCGGAGCGGATCGGTTCACTTCCTGCCGCGGCACGACTGCTGGCTCGTCCTCGGCTACGACGACGTTCTTTCGGCGCTCTCGCAGCCGCAGTCCTTCTCAAGCCGTGTCGAGGAGTGGATGGCCGTTGATAGCGTGCTCCTCGGCGCAGACCCTCCGGAACACACGGCGGTGCGCCGCGTCGTGGGGCATCATTTTTCCGCCCACGCTCTGGAAACGCAGAGCGCGTTCGCCGAAGAGGCGGCGGAAAGGCTCCTCCGACCGCTGGCCGACGGAAAGACGTGCGACGTCCTTCGCGAGTTCACCGCCCCTTTGAGCGAAGACGTGGCCGCGCACCTCATCGGGTTCGACGAAGCGGCCCTTGCCGCGATCCGCGCGACACAGGACACCGCGAAAGACCTGGGCCAGTGGCTTGCCGCGCTCGACTCAATAATCGCCGGCGCCGCCGAGCGTATGCCCATTTACGGCCAGCTCTTACGAGACGGCGAGGGCAGGCTCGGTCACGCACAGGTCCGGAGCTTGATTCGATTCTTGTGGATTGCGGGCACGACCACGACGAGGCGGGCGATAGCCTCGTCGGTGCTGATGCTGCTGCGACACCCTTCGATGAGACCCGTCATCGAGTCCGACCCGGCACTACTCTCCGCATTCATTGAGGAGTCGCTCCGGCTGCATCCCCCGGAGCACTCGATCTTGCGGGTCGCCACGGCTGAAGTCGAGCTGTCGGGCGTGAAGATTCCGGCGGGCGCGTTGGTTAAGTTGTGCGTGGGCGCGGCGAATCGCGACCCCGCGCGATTCGCCGAGCCCGCAGCGCTTCTTCTACACCGCACGCCGAACCGACATTTATCGTTCGGCGGTGGGATACACCGTTGCGTCGGTGCGGCGCTGGCCCGCGTGGAGATGGCCGCCGCGCTGCGAGTGCTGCTGCGGCTCGCGCCGCGGTTTAGCGCCGTCCAGCCGCTCGAGACGCTTCGCTTCACGGGGTTCGTGAACGACACGGAGCAACTGTTGATCGAACGCTGACCTGCGACCCCTTGAATACGCCTGCAAGGAGTCGTGACACACAAGATGCTCTCTAAACTGCGCCGTCTGCTTAACTCCGGTTTTCGCCATCTCTCCTCCGCCTCGACGGTGAGTCGTGTCGCGTCGAGTTCACCTCGTGAGCGGCCGCGCCTTCTGTTCGCGTTTCACGGGGGTAATAAGACGCGGCCGGGCATGGGGCAGCAATTTTACCGCGAGGAAGCGGCTTTCCGGCAGACCATTCAGCGGTGCAGCGCCACGGTCGAGCGGTGTATGGGGTTCAGCCTGTCTGATGTCTTCGAGGGGCGCGACAGCCGACCAGCCAACAGCCCTGAAGAGACCGAACGGCGAAACATCGTCATACTTTCCGCGCTCGAACTGGCCTTGTGTGATTTGTGGCAGGCGTATGGGGTTGAGCCGGAAGCCGCCGTCGGCATCAGTGGCGGGGAAATTGCCAGTGTGTTAAAGCTGCTGTGGGACGCCGGGACGGTCACCACAAGCATGCTCATCGCCACGTCGGCACTCCTTTTGTTGCGACACCCGCGGATCAAGGCGGAGGCGCAGAGGAACTTGCGTGTGCTGCCCACGTTCATAGATGAAGCGCTGCGGTTTGAGGCCCCGGACCAGTTGGCCTCGCGTGTCACACGAGAAGATGTCGAGCTGTCGGGCGTCGTGATTCCCGCGGGGGCGAACGTTAAGCTATGCCTCGGGGCGGCCAATCGTGATCCCGAACATTTCACGGAGCCTGAGAGCTTATCATTGCAGCGCAACCCTAATCCTCATCTCGCATCCTCCGCCGGCCCGCATTATTGTCTGGGTGCCTTTTTGGCGCGCATGGAAGCGCGTGTGGCGCTCGAAACGCTGCTCACAGTGTGGCCGAACTTCACTGCCGCGCGGCCCCTCTCCACGGTTTCTTATGTTGAGTCCATTCAATTCCGTGCTTTGAAGTACTTGTTCGTCAAGGCCGCGTGAAAGGATTGTCAGTTTCAGCCCGGGCCGAAAGTTGCCCGTCTTTGTAATGACCGAGACCAGATCAGAAATGGGCCAGCCGGTTATCTCCGTCACCCGCCTGTCGAAGAAATACTGCCGGGAGCTGCGGCGCTCGCTCCGGTACGGCCTTTACGACATGGCCCGCGAACTATCCTGTTGGGTTGGACGAGACCTCTCGTCGGAGCTTCGGGGCGCGGAGTTTTGGGCGCTGCGTGACATCTCGTTCGAGCTTCGCGCGGGCGAGTCTCTGGCCGTCATCGGGGCGAACGGTGCGGGGAAGAGCACGCTGCTCAAAGTGCTCTACGGCCTCGTCAAGCCAGACTCCGGACATGTCAGCGTGGCCGGGCGCGTCGAGGCGATGATCGCGCTGGGGACGGGCTTCAACCCCGTGCTCTCGGGCCGCGAGAACGTCTACGTCAACGCGGCCATCCACGGCCTTTCACGCCGGCAGGTCGATCTCTTGATGGACAAGATTGCGGACTTCGCGGGACTCCATGAATTTATGGACACGCCGGTCCAGTATTACAGCTCCGGCATGCAGGCGCGTCTCTCTTATGCGGTGGCCGCGCATCTTAACCCGGATGTGCTCCTTGTGGACGAAGTGTTGGCGGTCGGCGACCTCGCTTACCAACGCAAATGCTTCGGCCACATGCGGAAGTACCTCGACGCCGGCGGCTCGCTCGTCTTCGTCTCGCACAGCCCCTACCAAATCCAGTCCATCTGCCAGCGCGGCATCCTGCTCGAACACGGGCGGCTGACTTTCTCCGGCACGGCGGTCGAAGCCCTCAACCACTACTTCGAGTCCCGGCATCGAAACGACGGGGACGCCTCGCCCCGGACGATAGTGCTGGACGAAGAACACCCGGTCGCAATCGAAAACATCACGGCGGAACCCTCGCGCGGCGACGTGATTCGCACGGGCGAGGATTTACGTCTGGTCCTCAAGTACAGGTCGCTGGAGAGCGCCGACGCGCTGTGGGGCTTCAGCATCTGGACTGGCGACCAGTGGGTCTGCGCCACCGGCGGCCTCGACCCGACTCCGCGCACGCTCTCGCGCGGGGCGGGCGAACTGCGGTGTCTCATCCCTCGGCTCCCGCTGGCGGCCGGGTCCTATTGGCTGAGGGCCATGATCCTCGACCCCGCCACGCTCACACCCCTGGCTCTGCTCGGGTGGCAGGACTCGCCGCAGGCGCTGACCGTCCGCGCCCACCCCAGCAAGGCGAATAACGCCAGCGCTTCGGTGAATCAGTTGATGATGCTCGACGTCGAATGGAAGTGAGGGGGATGAATCTGAACGATCTGGACGCGGGCATCGAACGCGGACTCGACTTTCTCCTGCGCAGCCAGCTCCCGTCGGGCGAGTTCAAGGTCTTCATGTCCACCGACGACCGCTTGGAGAAAGACTGCGTTGTCGACAGCTCCCCGTTTCCGACCGCGCTCATCGCGTATTCGCTCGGCTTCGCCGATTCGGTCAAAGCCCGGGCGATGCTCGACAAGTCTCTGCGATTCTTCCTCGCCGAGATGGAAGGGCCGGGACTGTGGCGTTACTGGACCAAGCAGCACCCGTATCACTCGATCATTCCCCCCGACCTTGACGACATCGCCTGCGTCTCAGACGTGCTGCGCCGGCACGGCGTCTCTTTCCCGGCCAACCACAAGCTGATCTTTGCGAACCGTAACCCGAAGGGTCTGTTCTACACGTGGCTGACCCCGCGTTGGCCTCTGCCGCTCGACATCGGTTACTGGCGACTGGTCTTGCGGCAGTGGCTGAACCCCATCAGGCTGTACTACTTTTGGAAGCTCAACGAGTCGGCCCCGGACGACGTGGATTGCGTCGTCAATGCCAACGTCCTGTTTTACGTGGGCGAGGGCCGGGCGACACGGGCGGTGATAGATTACCTGAGAGACGTTTTGCGGCGGGGCGAAGAGGGCTGTTGCGACAAGTGGCACCTCAACCGGTTCATGTTTTATTACGTCGTCTCGCGCAACTTCCACGCGTTCCTGCTGGCCGAACAGCTGGCGGACGGGGAGTGGCCGCGGGCGGCGCTCTATTACGGGGGGCCAAAAAAGTTCTACGGCTGGGGTTCGGAGGAGTTGACCACAGGCTTCTGCCTTGAGGCTCTGTTACGCTACCGCAGGACGTCTTCGCGAGATACTCTCTCTGAAGGGAAGGTTTGAGCTTCTCTCTACATGGCCCAACATTTAATTCACGTCGGCTATCCGAAGACCGGCTCCACGTTTCTGCAGGCGTGGTTCGAGCGCCACCCTGAACTCCGTTACGCGCCCGGCGGGCTCGGCGGCTTCCGCAACGTGTACGAGGTGGCCCGGCCCCCGGAGAGGGCTTACAAGTATTACGTGACCAGCTTCGAGGGGCTCTCCACGCCACACGAAAGCGCGGGCGGGGTGCGTCTGGATTTCGGGGGCGCGACGCCGGTGCGCGAAGACCCCGTGAAGGAGAATCAGGCGGCGGTCTGCTCGGTGCTGGGGAGCCTCTATCCGGGCAGCCGCGTCCTCATTGTCACGCGCGGATTTAAGGGGATGATTATCTCCGCCTATTCACAATCGGTCAGGATGGGGGCGAGACTGCATCTCAAGGAGATGTGCCGGGAGCTCGCCGAGCGCCTGCGCATCGATGATTACCATTACTACGACTTCGACTATTTTGTCCGCCTCTACGGCGCGGCGTTCGGCGAGGGCAACTTGATCGTCATGCCCTACGAATTGCTCCGCGACGATCAGGACGGATTCCTCGCCGTCCTCGAAGAGAGGCTCGGTATCGCGCACGCGGAGGTCAAGGTCGGGCGGGTGAATGAGTCGCTTTCGCCGGAGGAGCTCTACTGGTACCCGGTGATTTCGCGCGCGGTTTCCGCCGCGGCGTCGCGGCTGGGCGCCGCCCGGTTTCAGAAAATTTACGGCTGGTATGTCGGCAAAACGCTCGGCAACAGGTTGCGCCCCTTTATCAAACTGCTGCGGTTTGTGTGGCCCGACAGAAAAATCACCGGGGCCGACTTCCCCGACGACATTCTGAATTACTGCGAAGGAAAAGCCACGCTACTGAAAGGACATCCCATGTATACTTCATACGCTGCGGAGTATCTGTGGGATGATGAGCACGCCCGTTCGTGAGCTTTTTCGAGGGCGCCCGTCACGGTTCGCCGGATAAGGAAACATAGAGAATAATGTCGGCCTCATCAAACGCTCCGGATAACAGTTCCCTGCATGGGACGAATGAAATGGGATCAGACCAGTTTTCCACATTCGTCGCGTCCAATCGCCCTCGGATCGAAGGGGCGCTGAACGAGTGGCTGCCGGTGAGCATGGCCCCCGGCACGGAGCGTTTTAACGAGGCCCTCAGGTACGCCGTGTTCCCCGGCGGCAAGCGCCTGCGCCCCCACCTGACCCTCCTCGGCTCCGGCCTCGGCGGGGCTTCGGATGAGCAGGCGTTGACGCTCTCCTGCGCGGTCGAGTTCATCCACACCAGTTCGCTCATCCTCGACGACCTGCCCTGCATGGACGACGCCGGGCTGAGGCGTAACAGCCCGGCGCTGCACATCGTCTTCGGCGAAGGCGTCGCCGTCCTGGTCGCGGTCGCGCTGCTCAATCAGGCATATGCCCTCCTCGCCGGCTCGGCCCGCGACGACGCTCAGGCGAAGAGACTCCCCGCGCTCATCAGTGAGGCCGCCGGCTGCATCGGAAGCTCCGGTATGATCGCCGGGCAAGCCGCCGAGCTCGCGCTGAGCGGTGCGCGTGCCGACGAGTCCGCCCTCTCGAGTCGGGATTTAAAGACGACGGCGCTCATGCGCCTGATGATGATCGCCGGAGGGATAATCTCCGGGGCGCCGGACGTGGAAGTCGCGGCGCTCGCGACTTTCGGCGAATGCCTTGGGAGGGCGTATCAAATCTACGACGATCTGGCCGACACGCTGGGCGACCACCAATCGACAGGAAAGAGCGTGGGGCAGGATTTGCGGCACCTCCGTCCGACCGCGGTCAAAGGATCAAGCCACGCGGAAGTCCGAAAGCTCGCCGCTGACATCCTCGAATCGGGCAAGAACGCGCTCGCCCGATTCGACGACAGGCCCGAAGCACGACTGCTGCGCTCGGCTGCCGATCACATCTTTGCCGGGTTGAGCTTCGCCCACACTTCCTAGCAGCTTGCTATCGGGGCAGTGCAAAGACCCTCGGCGGCCGGGCTTCCGTGTATGCGCACCCGGATTCTCACGGCCCGCCTTTTTGCGCCGCCGGGGGTTCAGAAGAACCTGCCCCTTGCGTCTCTCATAAGCTTGACGATGTCCTTCAGCGACTGAAGCGCGCGCCTCGGGAAAAGAAACAGGTGAGCAGCTATCAGGAGTGCGTCGGGCGGGTATCGCCCTGAAGACGAAAGCAGGAGCGCGAGAGGAAAAAAGACCTCATAGTATTCATGCATCACGATGTGGAATCTGGCCTTCGGAACGACGACCACGAGATTCATCTCCCACAGCTTGAGGCGCGACCATTCGAGCAGCGCGTAAAAACAGAGAAGGGCGAGGCACAGGCGGCTGTCGGCGCGCCAGAGCATGACGGCGAACGCGGCCAGCTCGGCCGGGAAAATGACGAAATTGCCCAGCACCTTGAGCCGTGCTATCTTATGGCGCCGGGCGAAAGTGTGAAGGCCGACTTTCTCGTCGTTGTGCAAGTCACTGAGCTGGTGCCACAGTATGCCGCGCAGACCGAAGCTCAGCGACCAGACCGCGACGGAAGCGAACCAGACCGGTTCGATTGGTTCGACGCGCCAGCGGTAGACGAGGCCGACCACCAGCAGGGTTGGGAAAAGATGCGCCCCGGAAGCGTCCGCCAGCAGCCCGAGGACGCCGCGGCTTTTCAGCCTCACCGGGGGCAGCGAGTAGAGCGTGAAGGCGGCCCACGCCGCCAGATAGAGCGATAACAAGAGAGGGTCGCCGCGCCAGTAAAGCGCCACGGCGAGACCCGGGAAAATACAACATGCCAGCACCGCTGCGATGAACGTCCGCGACTTGCCGACGAGGCGGTTCGCTTTACCGCTCGCCACGTCTTCCTGAAGATCGGTGAAGTCGTTGATCACGCTCACGTAGGCCGCGCCCGGCACCAGAGCGATGAGTGCCAGAAGCAGGAGCGGCCACAAAGAGATTATTGAAATGTTTAAAAGGAACGCGGTCGCGTAGATGGTGGCGAAGATCGGAGAGAGCTTGAATTCCCACCAGTCGCCGGCCCGGATGGTTCGAGAGAGCTGAGGCCCCTGTCTTTGTGCCGGCAGGGGATTTTTTATGGCGCGCAATTCCAAGTGAAGATGTCCTTAGTGTCGTTATCGCAAAAATTAACCCGCGCCGGGCGCCGTCTGAGAAGCGTTTCTCGCGTCGAATCTCCGCGCCGCTTCACCGTGGTGAGCACCTGCCCGGAGCCGTGGGGCGGGAGTGAAGAGCTGTGGGCGGGGGCGGCCTCCGTGCTGGCCGAGAGGGGGCACTTCGTCTCGGCCTACAAGACGGTGGTGGACGAGGCGCACCCCAGCATTCAACGACTGAAATCTTTATCCTGCCCGGTGCGGAATTTGCGGCGGCTCCCACTCCCACAGCGCCTCGTCACACGCTCTCATCTGCTTGCGCTCGCGATCCGCCTGACGGCCCGCCGACCCGACCTAGTAGTGATCTCGCAGGGGGACAACTACGACGGGCTCCATTTCGGCTACCTCTGCCGAAAACTCAGGCTACCTTACACACTGATCAGCCAGAAAGCCACCGACCACTTTTGGCCGGCGGACAAGGCTCGTCAGTACAGGCGTGAAGTCTACGCGGGGGCGGCGCGGTGCTTTTTCGTCTCGGAGCACAACCGGAGATTGACCGAAGACCAGAACGGCACCACCTTAACGAACGCGGCGGTCGTCAGGAATCCGTACCTCGTCTCCGCCGACGGGCCGCTCGCGTGGCCGGGGGGCGCGGACGACTGCCTGCGACTCGCGTGCGTGGCGCGACTGTATCTGCTCGACAAGGGGCAGGACATTCTGCTGCGAGTGCTGGCGCGGGAGAAGTGGAAGAACCGGAATCTGCACGTCTCCTTCTACGGGCGCGGCCTCAACCGCGAGGGACTCGCGGACTTGACCGCCCGGCTCGGCGTGCGGAAGGTTTCCTTCGAGGGACAGACTGGAGACGTGCCCGGCATCTGGAAAACTCATCACGCGCTGATACTGCCTTCGCGTGCCGAAGGGCTGCCGCTGTCGCTGGTCGAAGCGATGATGTGCGGGCGGCCCGCCATCGTCACGAATGTGGGCGGGAACGCGGAAGTGGTCGACGACCGGGTGACTGGTTTTCTGTCCGCCCCGGGCGAAGATTCTCTCGACGCGGTGTTGGAAGAGGCTTGGGCGCGGCGGGGCGAGTTGAGCGAGATGGGGCATGATTAAAGGATTAGTTTCCGTCATTATTCCCACATACAACCGCGCCGACTACGTCGTCGAGGCACTCCGCAGCGCGCAAGCGCAGACCTACCCGCTAAAGCAGATCATCATCGTGGACGACGGGTCGTGTGATGATACGGCGCGGCGGGTGGCCGCCTTCGAGGGGGTCGAATATTACTACCAGAAGAACCGGGGTCAGGGTGCGGCGCGCAACTATGGTCTCCGGCTCGCCCGCGGCGAATACGTCGCCTCGCTCGACTCTGACGATTTGTGGGACGAAGATTTTTTAGCCCGCAGCGTCGAGTGCCTCGAAGCCTTTGAGCTCGACTTCGCCTTCGCTAACTGGACGAAGGAGAGAGACGGGCAGTCGTCCCCCAGCGAATGGCTGCGGAACGGCAAGTGGAGGGCGTACCAGACGCGGCGTCGGGGGGATTGGTCACTCCTCAGCCCCGCCGAAGTCAGAAAGCTGTTTCTCGAAATGTGCCCGGCCCCTTCTTCTTCTCTACTCGTTCGCCGTGACTCGATCGTGTCGGGGTGGGGGGAACACATGCAGATCGCCGACGACTGGTACCTGATTCTGGAGATGGCCCTGCACCACCCTTGCAGCGCGGCCTTCAGCCTCACCCCGCGCTGGAAAAAGCGTGTCGACGGAAAGAACGTTTACGACGGGCGGCCCTTCGCCGAGACTGCCCGGAAACTTCACCTCCACGATTACCGCCGATTCAGACGCGACTTCAGCTCGCGGCTCACACGGCGGGAAAGATTTAGCCTCGCGCGGCACTCGACGCTCTATCGCCTCCGCCTTCTTCTACACGAATCGGCTCGGACTGATCTCGCCGAACGGCTAAAAATACCGCTGGTTATTGCCCGGCGATATTTTGCGTAAACATCTATGTTGAGCGGACGCGATATCATTCTCATCTCCAGCATCGAGTGGGATTTCAACTGGCAGGGCCATCAGGAACTCGCCAGCCGTCTGGCGCGCGCGGGGAATCGTGTTCTCTACATCGAGAATATGGGCGTCCGCTCTCCCGGCCTGCACGACGCCCGGCGCGTCGCCCAAAGGTTCTCTCACTGGGCGGGTTCCCTGCTCGACGGCGGGGTGCGGCAAGTCGCGCCCAATCTCTACGTCTGCTCGCCACTGATCCTCCCCCCGTTCGGGTCAAGGCTGCGGCATCAGATTAACCGGCGCGTACTACTCCCCCTCCTCAGGCGCGTCGTGCAAAATCTGCGCTTCGACCCGGCGGTCATCATGACCTTCCTGCCGACCGACACGGCTGCGTCGCTCGTGCGGATGCTGCGCACGCCGCAGGGGGTCGTCGTCTATTACTGCATCGCCGATTTCGCCGAACTGACCCAGCACTCTCAGGACATCTTGAAGAGCGAACGTTCGATTATCGAGATGAGCGACGTCATCTTCGCCCAGAGCCCGCGGTTGGCCGAGCATTGTTCGCAGGGAGGCAGGAAGGTGGAGGTCTTCCCGTTCGGGGTCAATCTGGACGTGTTTGCGAAGCAGGACGACCACCCGGACGGCTCTTCGGCGAAAGGCCCGATTGCCGCCGCCAAAAACAGTTCGGCCTCCGACCTCATGTCCGCGCTGCCGCGCCCCATCATCGGCTATGTGGGGGGCATTCACAGGTTCTTCGACGTGGAGATGCTGGTCGCGATGGCACGGGCCAGACCTCATTGGTCGTGGGTGCTGGTCGGCCCGATGCAAACCTCACCCCGGGAGCTGAAGCGGATACCGAACGTCTATCTGGCCGGGCCGAAAGCCCACGAAGACTTACCCGACTACATCCGCGGCTTCGACGTCGGCATCGTGCCTTACTTATCCAACAGCTACACGGCGACCGTCGTTCCCACTAAGATCAACGAATACCTCGCGATGGGTAAGCCCGTGGTCTCGACGAACCTGCCCGAGGTTAGTACCTTTAACGGTCAACACGGAGTGATTATTACCTCTCCAAACCGCCCGACGGAGTTCGTCGCCTCTATCGAAAGAGCGATCCTCTCGTCCGTGGAAGCGACGATCGTCACTCGCCGGCGGACAGTGGCAGCTTTAAATGACTGGGAGGAACGCTCCGAACGGATGAGCTGTCTGATTGAGCAGGAGCTGTGCGAGAAAAAGGGTGGCGCTCCTGATCGCCGCGCGCGTCCCAAACCAAGAGGTCGCGGTGCGAGCGCGGCGGGGGGCAGATAATCAACGCCCCCCTCAAGCCTCACCCTTTTTGTTTCATGGCCGCCACTTCGCTCGCGGGGTCGTCATTCGCCGCGCGCCGCGCGGCTAAGCCTTCCTGAGCGGCGGCCATCATTCCGAAGAGCACCCACAGATGCCTCGTGTCTTCGAAAGAGCCGGAAAGGCTTTGATAAAGAAATGCGTCAATGAAGGCTAGACGCAATGCCGTTTTGATTAAGGTGTGAGGATTCCCATCCAGACGTAGTGGGAGGAGCCCCTTGACAAGGTAGTAAGTTAAAGCGGCGAATGAAGCGCGGAAGACACTGGAAGAGCTACAAGAAGCAGCTAATCAGGGATACATTGACCCGGCTTTGATAGCGGTCGTCTACATTGGATTAAAAGAGAAAGATCAAGCCTTTGAGTATCTGGAAAAGGCTTATGAAGATCGATCTGAATGGCTCGCTTTGCTCAATATCCCCCCTCTTTGAGAGCCTGCGCTCGGACGCACGTTTCACAAACTTACTGTGGCGGATTGGACTTGTGGATTGAAACACCATTTAAGATTGCCTGATACCCCGCTGGGGGATTGCGAAGGTAGCTAGTGCCCCTCCGGGGCAGGGATGCGGGTCGCAATGTTTTTTATCTCGAACTCACGTTGAGGCTACGGGATGATCCAACTGCTGACCGGCTCAAGACCGCCCTGTGCGCTGTCTGACAGCTTCACGATGTAACTACCTTTCGAGGCGAACCGCTGATCGGGGCCGAGACTCAAGCGGGGGAAGACGCCGGGGTTTAAAGCGCTCTCGGTCTCCTGCTCGACGTTCTCGACGAAATAGTCTCTGGAGAAGTTACCCGCGAGTCTCATCAGCGAATGGTCGGCGACCGTGAGCACGAAGTAGGTGTTGAGCTGCGTGCGCTCGTGCAACCTCTCGACCCCTCTCGAACGGAGCCAGGCCCGGACACGGTAGACGTGGGGCGACTCGTCCCGCGGCAGCGAGTACGGGTATGTGACGTAGACCTTGTCTCGAAGGCTCTTGAATGAGCGCGGCGGCATTCCTTCCAGCAATCCGTAAGAGAGGTAGATTCGGCGGACTGTGCCCGCAGCAGTTTGGGCTGAATCCATCATCCCGAGGTCTGCGCCGTCGAGCCACAGGACGAGTGACGAGGGCCGCTCGACCTCGATCAAGTTCTTCCAGAAGGCGGGCGTGAGCTTTTGCGTGCCCCGAATTACTCGCTCTCGCAAACCCGACGATCCCCGTGCTCGCAACTTTCGTCCGAGCGCCCGCGCGAGCACGAGTCCGCCCCCCGTGTCGCGGTACACCTGAACGATGCGTGTTGCGCCGACGGCCCCCGCATCATCCTCTAAGTACCGCGCGAGTGCTTCCGCCTCGACGGTCAGGCCCTTTGTGAGATAGAGCGTGAAAGCGCCCGCACGAGAGACGACTGGCTGGTTTGTCTGCGGGAACAGGCAGGGAACTTCTCTTCGCTCGCAGAAGTCGTGAACGGGCTGCCATTCGCTCTCGCCGATGCCGCCGAGCAGCGCGAACACGGGCTGCTCACGGTAGTGCGCGTCGAGTTGTGCGGGCCATGACTCCGCGGGGCCTTTAAGCTCCCACACGTGCAGCACCCACTCGCGGTAAGTCCCGTACAAATCCTCTTGATAAGAGTCGGCGCGGACGGGACGCCGGATCATGCGCGCGGTGTCGGCGTTCTTCCAACGGAGATAGGCGTCCATCACGTCTGACATCGCGCGGCGCTTTTCAGGCTCGACTCCTTCCGTCACGACGGTCGCGAAGTGGATGGCCGAATGGCTCACGCCGGGGGCGGGCGCGGAAGAGAGGGATTTCAAGTAAGCGATGAGGTGTCCCGCGTCATCTTTGCTCAGACGGTAGCGCGGCATCAAAGCGTCAAGCTCGCGGCCCGTGGGGTCTACGCCTCCGTTGAGTGCGGCGGCGAGGGTCTCGTCCGTGTAGGCCGGGCGCGTGCGAGGGTCTCGCACGCGCGCGCGGGAGCGTCGTGGCTGGACTTCCTGAAAGAGTCTCCTGAAAAGCTCGGCCCCGCGCGGCTCCTTCTCCCGGTAGAGAAATGAACCCGTCACCGGCGGGACGAACGCTGCGCCCTCGCTCGACCCGAACCCGCTCCGGCGGTGACAGGTGGCGCAGTTGAACTGAGTCCCCTCGACTTCGACATCACCCTGCACCGTGGCGCGAAGCGGCGCGCCGCCCGGTAAGACGCCTTCGCGGTAGATACGCTCGCCGAGTTCGGCGTCGTACTTCGCCGCGGGCGTTTGGGCTCCGGACGGCGGCGCGCCAGCGCACACACACACCAACAGGGCGGAGGCAAAAAGGGCTCCGGCGCGTAAGGCACGCCGCACTTGCCGCGTGCCCGTCTTTACTCGTCGAAGCGTAGTCATTTCGCGATCAGCCGCTTGTACTCGGCCAACAGTTGTGTCGCGCTCAGCAGGCCGTCGAGTCGCACCCATTGACTGCCCGGCGAGGCGCGGAGAAACGTGAGCGGCTCGTGGCGCATCTTGTTGCCGCGGTAGGCGTCGAAAGATTTCTGGACGGCCATGATGTCGTCCGCCCCGCCGGTCAGGAAGAGCCACTGCGCTCCGGCCTTGAACTTCCGTGCGTAATCCCGCAGCCGCTCGGGCGTGTCGTGCTCCGGGTCAATCGAGATGGAGATCATCCGAACCTTCTTCAGCTCGACCCCCAACTTGCCCTGCGCGGCGGCGAAGGTTCCGCTCATCACGGGGCAGATGGTGGGGCAGGTGGTGAAGATGAACTGCAACAGCACCGGCCCTTTGTGGCCGAGCGCCGTGGCCAGCGAGACCCTCTCGCCGTTCATGTGCAGGAGAGTCACCCCCGGCGGCCTGTAGGATTCGACCGTGCGCGTGAAACGCTCCGGCGCGGGCGTCGGCTGGTGAGACTCGTGGACGTGAACGGCAGGCTGCTGCTGCCTCGCCGCGCCAGCGCCCATCGCCCTCGTATCAGTGAGCGTCGGCGGCATTAGCACACCGAGGAGGAGCGTGAACGCAGCGCGGCACAGGTAGGTGTTCCTGATAGATTGTAATTGCCGCATAGAGCCAACCCCTCCAAACTTGCTATCAGTCATCATATTCCGACGTTTCTTCGACGGGTCGCCGGACAGCTTAGCGCGTCTTTTGCTCGACGGTCTTTTCCGCCCCCCTGATAATCAGGAATGCGGGCAGCAACACGAGCCAGAAGCCGTCCTTCGGCGTCAACAGCGCGGCCAGCAGACTAATCGCCGCGAGTTCCCAACCGAAATATGCGGGGGGACGCTGACCCTGTTTCTCCATCCATGAAACGAGCTGCCCCAAGAGGAACGTGAACACTCCCCAAAGCAGGGACCAGAAGATTAATTCCTTGTCCATCTCCGCGGGAACACGGCCCAGCGAAGAATCCGCCTCACCGAAGAACCCTTCCCTGAATATCCGGGCCAGCGGCTCCCGACCTACCCACGCTCCACCGAGAACGTGTAGAACTCCAATCGCCATGAGCAGCCTCGCCGCTTTCCTCCGACGAAGATAGAGAATCGTCAACAGGCAGGCGAGAAAGAGAGGCCCGAGGGCCAACCGGACGAGGTCTGCTTCAAGCATACGCACTTAACATGCGGCGACGGGCCACGGCGCGACGCACGCCGGGCTCCTTCGGTCAGTGAATCGAAAGGATCGCCACGTCGTGGTGGATGGGGTCGAACTGGTAGAACCTGAGCCTGCGCGAAGGCTCGTAGTTGTAAGTGATGTTGACCTTACGCATCGAGGGCTTGTAAGGGGCTTTGTTCGCCGCCGGGATGACGACGGCGAGGTCGCCCGCGGGGCTGTTCGGCGTCGGGCCGGTATTCGGGATGTTCATCCACCAGTGCGCGCGCCCGAAGGTGAACCAGCAGCCGGAGCCCCCGACCTGGACTGACGACTTGAACTGATTCTCCCACCCGCGCGCGCCGCCGAAGTCAACATTCTGGTAGCCGTGCTCGAAGTTGTCGCCGTTGTAGATCGTCACCTTGAGCTTCGTGCCGCGCATCTTCCACCGGGAGAAATCAACCCGCTGGGCGTCATCTATAAAGGCGCTGCGGTCGGAGAACTCCGCATAGATGGTGTTGTTGACGTAGAGCAGCGTGAGGTCGGAATCTTTGTCAGCCTTTACAGGATACGGGTACTTCCCCGCGTGCGGCAGCCGCGTGCGGTCGCTCCAGTCGTGGAGCGCGTCGCGCGCGTCCCTGATCCTGTCCGCCACGATCTTGTAATTCCCCTGTCGCGCGGCTGCGCGTGCGTCGCGCAGCGCCAGCCACATCTGCTTCTCGGGCGCGAGGTCGCCGATCATGTTGATGGCCCTCAGCTTCAACGCCTCGCTCGACCTCGGCGAACAGGTCTGCTGCTCGGGGGGGCAGAAGACGGATTGCTCCCACTCGACGAGCGTTTTGGGCACGCCGCCATTGATGCTGACTTTCTTCTTCGCGTTCTCGAAGACCTGCGCGCGCGGCGGGTGCACGCGCCAGCCCCAGGTGTAGGTGAGGTTGAAATATTTGGCCGGGGCCATCTTGATCTTGAAGACGGTGCGCGTCCCCTGCTCCATCGGGAAGAAGCTCTGATCCATGCCGACGTGGGGCACGGGCATCGGCTTGCCCGCGTTGGGGTCGAAGTACATCACGAAGGGCGAGAAGTCGTCCTCGCCACGGTTCAGCACGTCCACCGTGTAGGTCACCGTCCACGTCACGCCCATCACCGCCGTCGGGTCAACGAAGGCCGTGTCCGACTCGATGTGGGTGTCGTACCAGACCTGATGGACGTTGACGTTGCCGCCCACCACCGTCTTGCCCGTGTCGTCATAGATCGGCGTCACCTGCTTCACCTTGTCCGGCCCGACGTAGTGCAGCACGGGGATTCGGTCGTAGGCGCGGTCGGGGAGGGGGTTGCCTTCCAAAATATCAACTCCCCGCTGAAGGGACTTGTTGATGGCTTCGACTTCGGCGGCTTCCCGCTTCGCCTGCCCCGCGAGCCGTGTGACCTGCGCGAAGATGTTGACGAGGTCGTCGGTGGGCGACGTGGGGTTGATCTCGGTAACGACGGGGTCGCCGTCGTGCAGGTTGTATGGGTTCTTCGGCGTCGAGGGCAGCGTGTTGAGCATCTCGTTTCCTGCGCTGTCGAACATGTTGGTGTAGATCGTCGGCAGGAAGTTCGTCCCCGGCGGCAGCGTGAAGGGATCGACCTCCGGCTTCGGGAAGACGCTCTCGATGGTTTCGATATTGATGACGTTGCCGACGGGCGACGGGACGGGGGACGCCATCGGGCGGGGCTGCGGGTACGGGTGACAGTCGGGCGATTTGGTCGGCGTGCCCGGAAAAGGGCAGGGCTGCGGGGCTTGCTGTGCGAAAGAGAACGTGTGGGCCGACAACGCCAACGCCAGCGCGATTGATTTCGTGCGACGGCTGAGAGTCTTCATCGAAGGTCTCCTCAAGTCTTCGGACGAGCACCCCGAGGGCGCTCGACGGTGGGCAAAGCTAAGAGCGCCTGCCTGAATCCCGCGACAGCGGCTTCGCCGACACGACGGCGGGCAGCGGCCCCTTTCGCCTGAACGCCGCGGACGCCGACGCTGCTGCGGCGGAGCGCGTCTCGACCCACGAGAGCCGCCTCACAATCCATTCCGGCTCCGCTTTGGCCGGCACAGACCCCCACAGCCCGACCGACTCGTTGCCATACCGGATGAGACCCATGGAGCAATCCTTCGCGGGGGCCGAGCCATGCTGCTGGTGCGCACCTTCGTGGGCGAAGAGCCTGCCGCGCACGGCCTGCACGTCTTCGGGTTTGGCCGACAGGAAGAGCCAGCCAGCCCCGACGCCGTGCTTTTCGGCGAACGCGCGTAAGGCGCGGGGCGTGTCGTTCTCGGGGTCAACGCTGAGCGAGTACATGAAAACGTCACGGCCCAGACGCTCGCCGAGCAGCCGCTGCACTTTGACGAGGTTCGCCGTCACCGGGTACAGCTTCTCGTTTTTGATCGACATGCAGTTGATGAGCACCGCACGGCCCCGCAGCAGGTCTTGATAGAAGAGCGCCTTCCGCCCGTCGTGCGTGTTGACGACGACGTTGGGAAAGTAGTCAGCGTATGGCCCCGCGTCGGGGCGCACGCAGCGGCAATCATTATCCGGGGCGGACGTTTCGTGCGCGTCCCCGTGCGGCCCCTGCGCCGACGTGCCGAGGGCGATGGCAGGGATGGCGGCGGCTCCCGCCGCGAGTTGAGTCAGAACTTTTCTTCGGTTCGTCATGTGGGGTTCCTCTTCAGCCGATTCTTCTTGCGGGGCGCTGCTCGCGATGCACGCGAGGCGCGCGCGGCCTGTCTTGCGGGCGCTGCCGGTTCACTCTTCGTCGGGCGAGATGATGCCGGGGGGGCGCAGCTCGATGGCCGTCGCCGGTTCGCCGGCCTGCCGCGGGCCGAGGAAGCCCTTGCCCGGCTCGACGATGTCCCAGCGGATCATCATCGAGTGGTCTTCGTGCACCACGTTGTGGCAGTGCATGACGTGCTTGCCGAGGAAATCTTTCCAGCGCATGAAGACCTTCATCTCGTCGCCGGGCAGGATCGTCGCCACGTCGCGGCGGGGGCCGCCCATGAAGACTTTGAGCGGCGGCTCGTTGACGCCGAAGGCGGGCTTGAGCGTCTCGTTGGCGTCCTGCACGTGCGTGTAGGGGTAGGGCTGGCCGTTGATTTCGAGGATCAGGAATTCGGTGAAGTGGCTGTGGATGGGGTGCGCCCAGTCGTTGCCCGCGTTGCGGAATGTCCAGATTTCCGCCGACCCCTGTTCGATGCCCGCGTCTATGCGGTTGGGGTCGAAGACGCGACCGTTGACCGTCCAGAGGCCGCCGTCGTAGTCGAACTCCCACGTCCTCTGGAATTTCACTTCGTCGAGATTGATGGTCGGCAGCGGACGGAAAAAGTCGGGGACGCGGCTCGGGTCGGGGCCGGTCGCCGGAACCACGTCGAAGCGCAGGATGCCGTCGCCGGGGTCGCGCAGACGCCCCGTCGGCCCCCTGCCGTTGGTCTGCTCCAAACGGTTGACGAGCGTGACGGAATCGCCGACCTTGTAGTCGGTAAAGTCAATGACGATGTCCACGCGCTGCGCGACGCTGAAGTAGATGCTCTCGGCCCTCACGGGCTCGGGCTGGAAGTTTCCGTCGCCGGTGATGATGGTGAAGGGCTTGCCCGAGCTGAGGAACAACTGGTAGAAGCGCGACGGCCCGCCGTTGATGATGCGGAAGCGATACTTCCGCCGCTCGACTTTGAAGTACGGGCGAATCTTCCGGTTGACGGTCACCATGTCGCCGAGCCAGCCGTCGGTGATGAAGGGGTTGAATGAGACACCCGCGGTGCCGTCCGGCTGGTCCGCGAACATCACGTCATGGAGGATGAGCGGCACGTCGTACTTGCCGCTCGGCAGTCGCCACGCCTTCGGGTTCGGGTCGTTCTCGTTGTTCGAGTCTTCCTCGTCGAAGAGGAGGTAGAAGCCCGAGAGTCCCGCGTAGACGTTGGCCGCGGTGAAGTCCAGACGATGGTCGTGATACCAGAGCGAGGTGAGCTTCTCTCGCTGGTCGAAGCCCGAGGGGAAGTTGCAGTAGTGGTGATCCCAGAATTCGCCCGAGTCAATCCAGTCCTGCGGGTTGCCGTCCGACTCTGAGGCCGTGTGCCCGTTGTGGAGGTGGCTCGTGGTCGAAGGCAGCGCGAAGGTGACTCTGCTCTGTCCGACCGGCGGCAGCGCGTTGAAGCGACGCACGAGGACGGGCTCGCCGTAGCGCGCGTGGTAGACGGGGCCGGGCGTCATGGAGCAAAGTCGCGGTTTATCGGGCACCGTGTAACAGGGATCGGGACGCGTCTTCGTCTCTGCGGCGAAGCCCCACGACCAGCTCCCCTTGTCGTAAGGCGGGTCGGGGTGGTACTGCCACGGTATCTCGGTCTCGTAAATCTCGTAAAACTCCTTCGGCGGGAACTCGCTGTAACGCTGGTGCGCGTTAGGGTCGGGCAGCGGGTCGAGCTTAGCGACGGGCTTCATCACGGGCGGGACGAAAAGCTCGGCCACGAACGGCTTCGCCGCCGGGCTGGGCCGCGCCGTGAGCTGGTCGGGGAAACCATCCGGCGGGCAGAGGTATTTGAGCAGTTCTTTGCCCTTCTCCCTCTGCTGCGCCGACGCGCCGCCCGCCGCGAGTATGCCGGCCCCGCCGGCGGCGAGCCCGAGCTTGAGAACGTCCCTTCTTTTCATCTGTGCTTTTCCTCCTACGTGTTTGCGAGGTCCTGGTTCGCGGGGCCGTTGACGACGCGCCCGTACCTGTCGAAGCGCGAGCCGTGACACGGGCAGTCCCAGCTCTTCTCCGTGGAATTCCATGCGACGGGGCAGCCCGCGTGCGTGCAGGCGGCCTGACGCTCGTGCAGCACGCCGTCCTCGTCGCGGTAGGCGGCAATCTTCGTGAGGCCGCGCCGGAGAATGCAGCCCTCGCCCGGCTTGATCTCCGCCGCCGAGTCCAGCTCGCCGCCCGTCAGCCAGTCGGTGTAATGCGAGAGGACGTTGAGGTTCTCGGCGACGAAATCCGTGGTGGTGATCGAGCTTGTGCGCGAGGGGTCGTAAAGCCCGGCCCACTCGTTTCGTCGCCCGTGAATCAGGTCGTTGAGGAGGATACCCGCAATCGTGCCGTGCGTCATGCCGTGGCCGGAATCGCCCGTCGCGATGTAGACGTTCGGCTGTTCGAGCGGCATCCGACCGATGTAGGCCAGCATGTCGGTCGGCTCCACGATCTGGCCCGACCATTGAAATTCTATCTTCCCGATCATGGGGAAGCGACGGCGCGTCCAGCGGTAAAGCTCGGCGAAGCGCTCGTCGCCATCGTCGTGATCCCCGACCCTCTCGTCTTCGCCGCCGACGATCAGCACGTCGTACGCGGCCCTCCCCTTTCCGTCCTTCACCGTCTGCAAGCGGACGTAGTGGTACGGGTCGGGCGTGTCCCAGTAGAGCGCCTTCGTGACGGAGCCGTAGGGCACGTGCGCGCCGATGACGTAGGTGCGGTACTTGCCCTCCCTTGTGCTGACGAGGAGACGGTCGATGACGGGGGCGTTGGTCGCCACGACGACCGCCCCGGCGGTCACGACGTGCCCGCGCCGAGTCGTGACGCGCGCGGGCGAGCCGCCCTGTATTTCGTCCGCGTGCGTCCCCGTGTAGATTCTTCCGCCGCCGAGACGGATGGCTTTCGCCAGCCCTTCGAGGTACTTCATCGGGTGGAATTGCGCCTGCCGGGGGAAGCGCAGGCAGCGACCCGTGTCGAAGTCTTCAATCGGCGCTCTGTCCACCCACTCAACGCCGTCGAGCCCCGCGCGCCGCACCGCCCTCAACTCGCGTTCGAGCTTCTGCTTCGAGCAATCGGGCGGGACGAAGAGGTAGCCGTCCAGCCGCTCGAAGTCGCAATCCATCCCCTCCTCGCCCGCGACCCGCTCAATGAGGTCGATGGCCGACGTGTGGCTCTGGGCGGCGAGGCGAGCGCCCGCTTCGCCGAATTGACGCTCCAGTTCGTAGTAGCGGTCGTCGAGCGCGTTGGAGAGGTGCGCGGTCGTGCGGCCCGTCTCGCCGCCGCCGACGGGGCCGTCGTCTAAGACGACCACCGACACGCCCTCGCGCGCCAGCAGGTAGGCCGTCGAGAGTCCCGCGATCCCCGCGCCCACGACGCACACGTCCGCATGCGCGCTCGCGTCAAGCGGCGAACGCCTCTCGGACTCAGCCTCCCAGACCGAATTCGTCTCTCCCGAATCACTTTTCATAGTGCTTCCCTTTTCCTCCCGACGAAACTACCGGCGACAACCGGGGCCCGGCCAACGTGCGCGGTCGTGGACGGCGTCGGCCCGCGCCGACGCGCCGAACTACATGCCGAGTGCCGCGCCCGCGAACTGCGCCCCGGCCCGCGCTCTGGAACCGTTGAGACCTTCGAGATACTGCTCGGCCCGCCGGATGACCTGCTCGGAGCTGGGCGCTCGCTCGTCACGCACGAGCGGGCGACGCCGCCCGTATTCGGACACGAAGACGCCCTGCTTCAGCTCGAACCCGAGCAGCCGGAAGAGGGGCGCAGCGGGCGCGCGCTCGGCGTCGAAGAGGAGCCATGTGTGGCCGTATCCGCGCGGCACGACGACGCGGTGGTGCGCCGCGAGCATCATCTTCAGAGGGATCTTCATGCCCCGGTAACTCTTCAGCACGGCGAGGTGCATGTAGCGGGCGGTGCGCTCGCCGGGGTCGAACCCGAGGCCGCAGCTTTCGTGGAGCGCGCGGTCGCCGCTCGTGTCTATCACGCTCAACGTGCCCACGGCCTCGCCGCCCGGCGCGACGCGCGCGAGCAGGTGCGCGGCCCCTCCCTCGCCGGGCGCGTGCGCGGGCGCGAGCCTGATTCCCATCTCGCGCTCGAAGACGCGCTCTCGTATGTCCAGCATCGCGGATTCGTCTTCGTCACTGACGACGGTCTCGATAATAAAATCCACAGCGAGCCTCCATTCCTACGGCCTTCGATGATTCAAGCGGCGGCGCGCGCCTCGTCGGCGGTGACCACCGACCCTCGCCGATTCCGAAATTCGACCAGCGAGAGGAGCGGCCCTGTCATAAACGTCGTGGTGAGGGCCATGATGACCATCATCGTAAACACCCTCGGCGAGAGAATGCCTAAGTCGTACCCCAGATTGAGCACGATCAGTTCGATCAGCCCGCGCGTATTCATCAGCGCCCCGATGGAAAAAGATTCCTGCCAGCCCATGCCCGTCCAGCGCGCCGCCAGCATGCTCCCGCCCAGCTTGCCCACGATAGCCACCGCAATCACCCCGATGCACATCAGCCAGCCCTGCCAGTCGTCGAGCAGGCCGATCTGTGTGCGCAGGCCCGTGAAGGCGAAGAACAGCGGCATCAGAAAGACCGAAGTGAAATTCCCGAGCCGCTCCCGCAGCACCTGACGCAACTCGGCGCGCGGCGGCATGACGACGCCCGCGAGGAAGGCCCCGAAGAGCGCGTGGATGCCGATGACCTCGGTGAACAGGGCCGAAGTGAACATGAATGCCAAAGCCCACGCCACTGGAGCTTTACCCTCAACTCCGCCGCGCAGCCTCTCGCCGACCACTCTTGCGGCCCACGGCTTGAGCATGAAAAGCATCACGCCGATGAAGAGCAGCGACGACGAGATCGTCAGCAGCGAACTGCTCAACGCGTCCGCTTTGACGATTGCGACCACGACCGCAAGGATGCACCACGCCGTCACATCGTCCACCGCTGCGCAGGCGATGACGGTGCTCCCGAGATGCGTCTTGTAAAGCCCGCGCTCCTCGACGATGCGCGCGAGCACGGGGAAGGCCGTGATGCTCATCGCCACGCCGATGAACAGGGCGAAGGCGTTGAAGGAGATGTGCGGGGGGGCCATCGAGGGATAGATGAGCAGCGCGGACGCCGTGCCCAGAAAGAACGGGATGATGATACTGGCGTGACTGACCAGCACCGCGGCGTCGGCCTTCCGCCGGAGGTGCTGCACGTTCAAATCCAGCCCGACGACAAACATGAAAAGGATGACCCCGATCTGACTCAGCAGCTTCAGGAACTCCATCGAGGACGCGGGGAACAGGAACGACTGCGCGCCGGGGGACAACATGCCGAGCAGCGAGGGGCCGAGGATAATCCCGGCCAGCATCTCACCGATGACGGCTGGCTGCCCCAGCTTTTGGAAGAGAGTGCCGAACACTCTCGCCGCGATGAGGATGACAATCGCCTGCAACAGCAGCATGCTCAGAGGGTGTTGCAGGTTCTCGTACAAAGGTCTCGCTAAACCTCGGGACGAGGCTTCGGGTTCCGGCGGCTCTTGAACGTGAGTGCTCACCCGTGCAGACTCGACTCTGCTTTCAGGGACGGCCCCGCCGGGCCGGAGGCGCGCGCCGAAGTTCAGGATGAGGTAGATGCCGGCCCCGAACACGGCGAGCAATGCGACGTAAAAGAGAAAATTTCTACGCATAATGTTGGACTCCAGTGAAGCTGGATTTTTTTTAAGATCATCCCTCGGCGGCCCTTTCGCATACCGCGCGTCCGCTCCCGCGATGGGCGCGACTTTTTTTTCGGCCCTAAGCCTGATGGGCCGCAATCTTCGGCGCGAGATAGCCGGCCACGAAGAGGCGCAGGGGGTGGGCCGGCGAGAAGAAACTGGTGACCGGCGTCGTGCCTGCGAGCGTGCCGAAGAGGCGGTTCGTCGCCGCCTGACTGCCGCGCAAGGGGTCGAGCAGGCGCAGCCCGCCGGGCGGAACCTGGTGCGCTGCGAAGTAGCAGGTGAACCAGCACATCGCCCGCACCGCGCGGTTGCGCTGACGCTCGTAGCCGGCGAGCGCGGCCCCCATCGGCTGTCGCCCGCTGAAGCCTTCGTCAATCGCCTCGGCGAGTAGCTCGGCGTCGCGGTAGCAGTCCTCCTGCGCGGTCGAACCCGCGAGGACGAAAGAGTCTGTGTCGAGCGTCGCTTGAGAGATCGGCGGGCAGTCCAAAGCGGCAACCCTTTCGAGCAGGCCCCAGCGCGCGAGGCGCGTGACGCCCGGCTGGTGGATGTAGTGCGTGGACATGGTGTCGCTCGGGAAGGCCGCCCTGTCCACGAGCAGCACCCTGTACCCCTTGCGCGCCAGCAGCATCGCCGTCGGCGAACCGGCGCAGCGTGCCCCGACAATGATTACGTCAAAGCCCATGAGACACCTTAAGCCGACACGTGGGGCCGGGGGTTCGACAGGATGTCGGCCATTTGAGACTGATGGCGCTGCTCGTGCGCCGACATGAAGCGCAGGAGTCCGGGCACGTCGTAGCGACCGAGCAGGGGGTGCCGGACGACCATCCCGCCGTAATCGAGGTCGGGGTTGTTTTGCAAGAGAGCCTCGGTCTCTCTCAATGAATCGGCGAGGTCGTCGCGGAGCCGTTGCGCCTCGCGCCCGCATCGCGGGGCGGCCACATCCGGGTTCTGAAACGGCACCAAACGGTTGCGCGTCAGGTAACTTCGCAGACCGTCGGGCACGAACATGTTCATGATCGTCAACGGGGTTTCGAACAGCGGGAGGACGAAGCGCGGGAGGTAGGCGATGGAGACGTTCACGTCCGAGAAAGTCAGGTTGAGTTCCGGCCTCCGCCCGGCCCTCGCCATCTCAATGAGCCTTTCGATCTGGTTGCGGTTTGTCCCCTCGGCCAGCAGCATGTGATCCAGCACCTCACCCGCCGACCAACCGCCGCGCGCTGGTGAGTAGTCGAGCTGCGACTGCGTAAGACCGTCACTCGACGCTAGCGTGTGTGCGCGCGTTGCGCGGAACTCTTCGAGGCTTTCCTTCAGCCCTGTTGGATGTGTCTCTGTCATTGTCGTCAACGCCTAAGGCAGTGCGTCCTTGATGTTCGTTGGCTTCGTGTTCACGTCGGAAACGTTGCCGCCGTCTATCTGGATGCCGACGTAAGGTCTCTGCGGCGAGGTCGAAATCTGCACGGTGGCTTGCTGCACGGTATGCGAGCCGCCCTTGCTCCAGACGCCGAAGCCGGTGAAGGTCACGGTGTCGTACTCTCCGGATGCGCGTCCCGAACTGTTCGAGTGGCCGAACCCCACCCACGCCAGACTGTGCATCCGAAACTTACCCTCCTGCGAGTGGTTCTCATACTCGAACGAAGGCTTTTGGCGCGTCGGGTCGGACGGCAGCTTGTAGCTATAAGAGAAGCGCGCGCCCATCGAGGAGAGCACGTGGCGCGCGCCTCCCTGCTTGAACATGCGCGGAGCGTCGCTGTCCTGAATGGCGTGAATCCAGAGGAAGGGATCGAGCGTCGAGTTGGGACCAGCCGCGAAGCCGGTCGCCATGTTCGGCTCCGGGAACAGGAAGCCTTCGGGATAAGGGATGTGAACCTCTCCCTCGAAGCGAAAGACCAACTGCCCGTTCGCGCCCGCCTCCAGCACGCTCGGCCCACGGAAGAAGAATGAGGACTGAGGCGTCCGCGGTTCGATACGAAGGAGAGCGAAGAACAAGTCCTGACTGATAAACCCGCGATGGAGTAACTGGGTGAGGAATCTTCCGGTTCTCAAATCGACCGCGCCGACGGAGATGTCGAACGGGTCATCAATAATTTCCAAGTCATCCAGAGAGTAGGTGCGCAGGGGGAATCTCAGAAACTCGTCGAAGCCGCGCGGGCCGGGATAAAAGCGACCGGGGAAAGCCTGCGAGATGGGAGTGGGGGACATACCGGCTAAGACTCCCCCCGCGTTGAGCAAAGAGACGGCGACGGGGACAGAATACCCGCCGCTGCTTTCGCCGAACTGGAGCATCACCCGCCCGAGCACATGAGAGCGGCCCGTGGCCCCGCCCCCGAGTTGCGCCGAGTCCAGCGTGAACGCATCGCCGAAGCTGCTGTTGTGTGTGAAGAGCGTCAATTCCTGAAGCTTGTTGAAGGGAATCTCAGGACACGCATCCCGCGCCGAGACTTTCGGCTCTTTGGTGCTCAGACAGAGGTGCGGGTGGAGGGCCGTGCCCCTCCCCGGGACGCTCGCGAATTGAAGCGCCGGGCCGCAGAACGGGAGCGGGAACCGAACAGGCTCTCCTTGAAAGTCGCCGCCCAGAGGGAGAAAGGCGGAACCGTAAAAGCTGAAATCCAGTAGGCCGTCGGGTCGCTGCTCGAATCGCGCCCACGCCGAACCGTACTGCGTCGGAGTGCTCTGGGTGCTGAAGACGATTGGCTGATTCGGCAACCTCGGGTTGACGCTCGCCAGAGCCAGCAGCGCCGTGTTGCTCCAGCCGACGTAATACGTCAGGTTCGAGACTTCCCCGGTGTCGAGGTTGAGGTCACCGGATGACACCATGCCGGGCACGTCCTGAACACTGTTCTGAAGAGACGCGAGTCTGAAAAACTGCGGGGCCGAGAGAATGCCGTCGTCGCCCACCAACCCTTCGCCGTGCGTGACTTCAAAATGGGTCACGCCGTTGACGGGCGCGCTGAACCTGATTCGGAGAGAACCGCTGACATGACTGTTGACCATCGCGAATCCGCCGAAGAGCGTTCCCTGGCAGCTACCGAATTGGTACTCGCTGGCGTCGCGGCAGTTCACGGCGCGGATCGCGTCGCCAAAGTAGCTGGCTGCTTTGCTCAGGGGGAGCACCTGCTCCAGACCGGGAGGCAGCCGCAAGGGCGTGGGAGACACGCCCTGTGGTTGACCGAGCGCCTCCCACCCGGAGACGCCCCGACCGTCGCGCGTGGGGGCTCTGACGGCAGCGCCGCTCGCCGACGCCACGCCCGCCACGGATGTCTGCGGTCGGGGCTGAGGCGGGGGCTGAGACAATTGGCCCGCCGGCCAATCAGGCCCCCCGGCCTGTCGGTAGGCGGCGACCGGATCGTCCTGCATCACCGCTTGAAGATCGACCTGTCGGAAATCTGACCCGTAGGCGATATTCAGTTGATGGAGCAGTTCGTTGGCGATCAACGCGTGGCCGGTCGCGCCGGGATAGTAACCGTTGAGCGAGTAAAAGCCGCCCAGATATTCAGCCGCCAAACGTCTCGGCCCGACGGCGATTCCTTCATTCCTGACCCTGCGAAAGAAAGCGTGCAGGTCATAAACAAGCGCCCCCCGCTCCCCGGCCAGCGCGGCGAGCGCCGTGTTCAATTCGTTGACGCGTCGGCTGACTCGGCTGTTGATTTCGCCGCTCACGACGCAGCCTTCAGGCAGTTGTCCGACCCGCCTGCTGAGCAACTGGATTGCGATTTCACTCAGACCGTTGGGGGTGATGAGATCATCCGCCTTGAGCTTGTAGAGGCTCTGAAGGGTGGACGCATCGAGTTTCAAAATCTTTGCCGCGAGATTGATGGGCGAGAAGTGTGCCGTGTCGAAAGGATCGGGGACGGTCAGCACCAGCACCTCGGAGCCGGCGTCTTTCAAAGACTTGAGAAGCTTCGCGTAGTCCGTGCGGAAGGAGTTGGCGTTCGGCAGTTGGCCGGGGTCGGCTTTGACGGCGGCTTCGAGGGCCTCATAGTAGCCAAGCTCCAACAGCGTGAAAGTGGGTTGACGGTTCAAAGCGCATTCGAGTTGAGTCGGCAGCCGCCCTTCCTCTCCGTACGCGATTGGAATCACGCCGAGAATCAGATTCGCAGCCGTTCGCTTTGGGTCGTCGCGCTGAATCAACGGCTCGGAAGGCCGCAAGTTGAGCGCGTCGGGAAGCTTGTAGCCCGGCACGGAGAGATTGTTGACGCGCGCGGGCGGCAGTTGGCCGAGCACCGTCGTTTGCATCGGCGCGGGCACGATCACCGGCAACGCCGAGAAGCCCACGGGATTGCCGATGCCCGGAGACTGAATCAGCGGTTGCGGAAACTGCGTCTGCATTTGCCGGGCCATCCGCGCCGGGAAGCTGTCCACCTGCGTCGCATCGCTGAGCGTAAAGTCTCCCATGCCGGCGGCCAGTCCCTCGCCGAGCACGACGAAGGTGGAGGTATTCAAACGGCCACGGTTGACGGGGTAGGCCGTCGCCATCGAGTCGGCGGAACCTGCGGAGGGCGGTTGGTTCGGCTGGCTGCCAGCCGGGTTTGCCGCGGGGCGGGATGGCTGCGGCTGCCTTCCCGCCCCGGGGAGAGCGCCGAACACGGCGTCCACCACTCTGCTTTGCAGCCGGTGTCCGGACTCGAAGGCGTCTTTGACAGCGCCGCCCAATTGTCCTTCGGTGGCTTGGGTGAGCGAATCGAAGGCCGTGACGGTCTTGTCGCCCTGACGGCTCGAATCCTCGGCCAGATTTTCGAGCTGCTGGACGCCGAACAATGACATGGCCCACGAAAAGCGGAGGGTTGACTTGATGAAATCACGCATTACTGACTCCTCCTTGAAGCAGACTCGTCGTAAGCGGGCCGGCAGGATTTCAGCCTCCCCAAAGGCGCGACATTGAAGGAGACCCCGTTTGCGTCGCCGCGGGTGCGCGAAGGAGAGCGCGCGAGAAACCCGCGGCCAATTCAGTTCACACCTCTTGCGGCTTGGGTGCTTTGATGCCGGGTAACGAGCCGAACACCGTCGTGAAAGCCATCCCCCGAGCCTTCGTGGGATCGGCCTGATGCGACGGCAGGATGGCGATGCCGACGCCATTGAACGCCCCCGAGAGGTTCACGTATTTGCCCATCCCCTGCATGACGGTATAGACACATTGGAAGGTCCCGGCTAAATTGATTGCGGGCTCCACGGCGTCTGTTGAATGAAATCCGGCGGCCTGCCCGCCGGTAAATCGGGCGGACTCGTCGAGGCCGTGATGATCGTGCCGTTAATGGCTCCCGCCAACGTCCCCACCCGGACGCCGAAAGGTGACGGCGCTGGCGGCGGCCCGCCGTATACGGTGACGATGTCCTGTTGAGTGAAGAGCACCGGGCCGACATTTTTTGCGCTCATGGTCTTTCTCCTAGTGAGGTCTTGCGCTTGCTTCTACTGTCGCCTGAACTCACCTCTCGGAAGTTAGAGGTTGATCGGATCGTAAGAAGCATGGAACCCGAGGTGAATCGGGTCCTTCAATCCGATGAGAGCGACTGGCCCCCGCGCCACGTCGAAGGCGTCGAAGATCGCGAACGCGCCAGCGATTCGCTCGGCATCAAACAACTGGCAAATGACTGCCCCGGCCCGTTCGTCGTGCGGGTGGCCGATGAATATCGGCTCACCGCCAAGGTAGTGCGCGGGCGGCGCTTGATAAATGTCGCGCGCCGCCGCTCCGTCCCAGTCGGCGTGGACGAGCTGGTCGAAGAACTTCCGCCCGCGGCGGCCCGTGGCCGAAATTCCCAACATCCAGAAGTGCCGGTACGGCTTCGTAAATTGACGCGGGGAGACGGAAGGAAAGTCCGGGGCGAGGCGGTAGTCAATCGCGGTCGTCTTCAGCAACTCACTACTCTCCACGTCGACGACGAACCGCACCGGCTGGCCTTCGCAAACGTCGGTGAACAAGTCCGGCACTACCTGATACTGATCGTAGATGGGCCGCTCCATTTCTATCACGTCAACCGTCAGCCGCCGATCCTTCTCGAAGCAGTTGATGAGGTGCAGGCAATAACGATTGCCGACAGGAATGGTCGTGACCTGTTCGCCCGTTTCGCGCGAAACAATCAAGAGCAGGCTCCCGCGCCCCGGCTCCCAACAGAGCGAATCCATCAACGTGCGGCCAGTGCGGGCCAGCGCCTCCATGTCGAGGATATAAGGGCTGAGATAAAAGACGGCGTAGCTTTGACTGAGGCCGAAATCATGTATCGAGCAGGGGTAAGGGAGCGGCAGGCGTTTGCGGTAGAGCAGTTTTCCGCCCTCGCCGAAGCGGTAGAGATTTAAGTGCGGCGCGGCGGAGGAGTAGGCGACGCCGAAGTTGAACATCTCGCCCGTGTCGAAATCGAGCTTCGGGTGTGCCGCGAAGGGACTCACGTCGTTCAACTGACCGCCGAAATTAAACTCGCCGCGCGTTTCGAGCGTGACCGGGTCGAGCTCGAACGGCAGTCCCTGCTCGCCGAGCACGAGGAGCGTTCCCCTGTAAGGATAGACGCTCACGTTAAGCGGCGATTCGAGCATGATGGATCGCTTCAGCCGGTCGAACTCCGAGGCCGGGCCGGAATCCTTGAAGGCCGTCCCGAAGGCGCGGAAGACCGGGTGGCCGAGCTTTTCCTCGGCGACGAACTTCGTACTCCTCACAAAGCGATTCGTGAACCGCACGCGCCCCCCCTCGAAACGTAACGCGCAGATCATCCCGTCGCCGTCGAGCCAGTGGCGATAATTGAAGTGCGCGCGCGCGAATCGCGCCGGGCCGTTGAGGTAGTACGTGCCGCGAATGAACTCCGGAATCTCGCCTTCGACATTTCCGACGACGTACGACTGCTCGCGCGGCTCAAGCGTGAAAGCGCGCTCAATCATGGGGGCGTAATCCGTCATACGGCCCCCCCTTGCCCGACGAGCGCGGGAACCTCCTCGTCCAGAGGCTCGCTTGCCGCCGCCGCCTTCCGCTCCGGTCGCAGACGCCGCAGCACCGTCGGGTCGAAGCGCCACTCGTAAAGTCCCTCCGTCCCGGCGTGCGTGGCGTAACGCTCGCGCATCTCCGCGGGGTCGAAGCGGAAGTTGTTGAGGTCTATGCCCTCGATGAACGCGCGGTCGGTGAGCACGCCCTCGTCTTCGAGCACGACTGAGGCGGCGTGCGCGACGATGAAGCGCGCCAGCTCCATGAGGTTGTCGAATTGTTCGTCGAGGACTTCGCGCGCCTCTTCGACCGAGACGCCGACGCGGTAGAACGTGCTCTCCGCCACGCGCAGCGCCCCGATGTCCGAGAAGTCGTTGAAGATGGGCTGGCGCGTCGGCTCGCAGTTCGCCTTCTTCCACTGGAAGAAGGCGCTGACGAAATACTGCACGTTGCGGTTGACACGCCCGAGCCGCGAGAATTTGTTGATGAACGAAACCTGGAAGCGGCGGTCGGTGAAGAGGTCGTTGATGAACGGGAAGACGTAGAAGGCGAAGTAGACCGTCAGCTCCCAGGTGTACTTGAGCGTCATCGCCTCCTGATCGCCGAGCACGTCGTAGCTCACGGCGAAGCTCGGCACGTAAGCCTCGTAGAACGACTGCATGAGCTGTTCGTAGAGCCGTGTCTTGTCGGCCAGCTCCGCCGGGTCGTCGGTCAGGACGGCGTCCGTAATGAGCGTGTTGTAGAGGGCGATGAGGTCGCCGCCGGGGCTGTAGAGCGGGTCGGTGAAGCGGCCCGCCTCGCCCGCCATCGCCCAGCGCGAGGCGCTGATGGTCTGCGCGCAATCGTGCGAGTAATCCTGTAGCGCGCTGTGGCAGAGGACTTTCCTGTAGGGCAGATCGCGCGCGAAGAGCGGGAACTCCTTGCACACCCAGTCGATGAGCTGCGGCAGCGACGCGATGCTCTCACGGTCGATGAGCGTGCTGTCGTAGACCAGCCCGAGACTCGTCTTGCCTTGCAGCGGAATCACCCAGAACCAGAAGCCCTCGCCGCAGAAGTGGTTCGTCGCCAGCCAGAAAGGCAGGTGTCCGATGGCCTCGCGGTCGCGCTTGAGGCGCAGCTCTTTCGGCGAGAGGTCAGTCAGCTTGTCTATGTTGACCAGCCCCTCGACCCAGAAGTAGTGTGCGCCGTGCCGGATCGGGTTCTTCCTTGTGAGTTCCATCTTGCGCGCCAGAAACTTCCCGCGCCCCGACGTATCCACCACCCAGACGGCGTTCGCCGACACTTCCCCGCCCTCGAACTTGTAGCTCAGCGAGTGCGGCCCTTCGTCCGCGAGTGAGACTTGCAGGTCGGAGATGCCCGCGCGGAAGGTGAAGTTCGGACTTTCGAGATTGAGCCTCAGCAGCTCGGCCTCGATCTTGTTGCGGTCGAGCTGGTAGGTGGCGATGTTCGAGAGAGAGCGGATGTAGGACTGGCAGAAATCCTCGAAGCGGGAATTGTCCCGTCCCGCCGACTTCCAGTAGAAGCGCAGGTTGTACTTCAGGAAGTGCTCGCACAGCAGGTGCTCTTCGAGGTCTAAGACCCTCGAATAGTAGTAGGCGCTCAACTGCACCGTCGCCTCGCCGTACTTCTGCAACGCGGGCGGAATTTTCGCGCGCTTCTCGACGAGGAGAATCTTCTTGTTCGAGTTGAGCAGGAGTTGCCGCGCCAGCGTCAGCCCGGCCAGCCCCCCGCCGATAATCAGGACATCGTAGCTATCTTCGGATCGCATTTGAGTAGTCCCACCTTTTCCTTTCGCGGGCCGACGCTGCTCGCCGGTCATTCGGGAATGATGCACTGATTTTGTTTGCAGTCGTGATACATCGTGTCTTGGTAGCCACGTTCGATGAGGCTGCACACTCTTTCGCGGCTGAAGTCCAACATCCCGATGATCCCGCCCATAGTTTCGCCCGACCTGTAAAGATGAATCGTTAATTTCCGGTACTGCGAAATATCCGAGACGCTGGCCAGCCTTTGCGCGGCGAAAATGAAAGCGCGCATGTCACTCTGGTCGAGAC
>JAIVJM010000254.1:0-13718 GCA_020199995.1 Acidobacteriota bacterium
GCGCGCCGCGCCGGTAATCTTTCATGGCGGCGCATCTTACACGACCGGCGCGGCACTGCACACATGCTAAAGCCGTCGCCTAAAGGCGAGGGTTTTAACCCTCCCAGATGACGGACAATAAATCTCCCCCGAGTCGTAGGCGTAATGCATGGGGACGACGTAGGGTCTCCCTTCGCACGCGCATCCCAGATGGCCGAACCCTTTTTTTGCAGCAGGGCGCGCATCTCTTCGACCGGCATGTCCTGAACTTTCAGCATCTGAGTTCCCTCAACTTTGACGAAGACTGATTTGACGAAGACTGAAATTAAAACGGTGCGAGGGTTCCGTTTCCCGCCGACCCTTCGGGCCGTCGCGACGTCAAAGGGCACGTCGGACCCGGAACGCTGGCCGCCTCTGCGGTTCGTTTTGCAGACCGCATTTCAACCGCATTAAGTTTGCACGTCAAGCACGCATCAGGGAAATTGAGCGAAGCCCTGTAGTTCCCCGCGTGAACTAATATCTTCAGCGCCCGGGATTCAAAAACGGGACGGCGCGGCGGCTTCTCGCGTCAGCCGTCGGCCCGTGTCCGCACGGCGATGCTCCGTCCGCCTTGCGATTTTCACCCCGACGCCCGCGCTCGCCTCGCCGCCCTCCGGGGGGCGCCTTCCAAGATGGAGGCTGCTTGCGCCGTCAGAACTTCACCGGACAGTCTAAAGCCGCGTGTTTTTTGTGATACGCTTAAGGCCGATGGGCGAACGAGAGGGACACTACAAAAGCGATGCCTCGGGACCTCTGCGAGATTGGCTGTGGCGGCTCATCGCCGGACGCCTCATCATCGCCGCGCTGCTGCTGGGGGTCGGCGCGCTGTGGGCGAACGCGCTCTCGGTGAGCGCGCCCGTGTTCGGCAGGCTGGGCGGGGCGCTTCCCGTCGCGCTGGCCGTGCTCGGGCTCTCGATTCTTTACGCGTTTGCGCTGCGCTTCTCCGTCCTCGCACCGCGCACGCACGCCGGCGTGCAGTTCGCGCTCGACGCGCTACTCATCACTTGGCTGGTGTGGCTGACGGGCAGCCCCTACTCGCCTTATTCCGCGCTTTACATCGTCACCATCTCGATAGCGGGTATCTTTCTGGGCGCGCGCGTCGCGCTGCTGGCGGCGGTCGGCTGCACCACGTGCTACACGGCGGTGATGGTCGCGCTCGCCGCCGGTTGGCTGAGCGGTCAGGGGGGGGCGGCGGGCCAAATCTCTCTGGCCGAGGCGGCGCAGGCGATCGGCCTCAACGACGTGGCGTTCCTGGTCGTGGGCCTGCTGGCGGCGCAGTTGGCCGGGCGGCAGACGCGCGCCGACGTGCAGTTGATCGCGACCACTCACGCGCTCGAGAAGTTGCGCGCGCTCCACGAGCGCATCGTCGAGTCGATCCGCTCGGGTGTTGTCACGACCGACCTCGAACGGCACATCTACACGATGAACCGCGCGGCTGAGGAGATGACCGGGTACACGGCTGAAGACCTGCGCGGGCAGGACGCGTCCATCCTGTTCGGCGACATCACCCGGCAGATCGAAGCGGCGCTCGGCGCGACCGACGAAGGACATGCCGGCGCGCGCTCCGAAGCCGAGTGCCTGACCTCCGAGGGCTTTCGCGTCCGCCTCGGCTACAGCATCTCGCCGCTCTTCTCGGAGCGCGGCGAGCGGACGGGGCTCGTCATCACCTTCCAGGATTTGACCGACATCCGCGCGATGGAAGAGACCTCGCGGCGGCAGGAGCGTCTCTCGGCTGTCGGTCGCGTGGCCGCAGGCATTGCGCACGAGATACGCAACCCGCTGGCGGCGATGCGCGGCTCGATTCAGGTGCTGCGCTCGGAGCTGCCCCCCGACTCGGCGCAGGGCGAACTGATGGAGATCGTGCTGCGCGAATCCGACCGTCTCAACCAGATCATCACGGATTTCCTGACCTACGCGCGCCCCCGCCAGGTCTCGCTCGCCGAGACTGACTTGCGCGAGCCTCTGCGCGAGACCTTCGCGCTGCTGCGCCACAGCGCCGAGATTCACGACGCACAGGTGCTCGAAGAAGTGTTCCCCGACGAACCAGTCGCGGCGCTGGCCGACATCGGGAGCATCAAGCAGGTCTTCTGGAATCTCGCGCGCAACGCGCTCAAGGCGATGCCGGAGGGGGGCATCTTGCGCGCCGAGATGCAGCCGGTCGGAGACGAACGCGTCCGCGTCACCTTCTCCGACACGGGGCGCGGCATGTCGCCCGCGCAGGTCGAGCGATTGTTCGAGCCTTTCTCGTCCTCGACGACCGGCGGGACGGGTCTCGGGCTCTCGATTGTTTATCAAATCATTCGTGACCACGGTGGTACAATCAACGTCCGCAGCCGGGAAGAACACGGGACGACCATTACGATAGAATTGCCGACGGGACAAAAAGCGGGGGTATAGCGCGGTTCAAAGTTTTGTATGGCCAACCTTTTAATCGTTGACGACGAGCAGGGCATGCGGCAGCTCCTGTCGCTGGTCTTCGGGCGCGCGGGCCACGAGGTGCGCGCCGCCGAGAGCGGGGCGAAGGCGCTCGAGATGCTGCGGGGCGAGCCCGCCGACCTCATCATCTCGGACGTCAAGATGCCGGACATGAACGGCATCGAGCTGTTGCGCGCCGTGCGCGAGTTCCTGCCCGAAGCGGCGGTCCTGATGATGACCGCCTTCGCAACCGTGGAGACGGCGCGTGAGGCGTTCAAGCTCGGCGCGGACGACTTCATCCAGAAGCCCTTCGACGTTGACGAGCTGAAGCTCATCGTCGAGAAGGCGCTCGAACGGCTCAGGCTCTTGCAGGAGAACCGCGCCTTCAAGCGCGCGCAGCGCGAGCGGGGCCGCCTCGATCAGATCATCGGGCGCTCCGCGCGAATGCAGGCCGTCTACCAGATGATCGAGACGGTCGCGGGCGTCCAGTCAACCGTCCTCATCACGGGCGAGAGCGGCACGGGCAAGGAGATGGTCGCCCGCGCCGTGCATAACCTCAGCCCGCGCTCCGACAAGCCCTTCATGCCGATCAACTGCGGCGCGTTCACCGAGACGCTTCTGGAGTCGGAGCTGTTCGGGTACGTGCGCGGCTCATTCACCGGCGCGACGGCGAACCGCAAGGGACTGTTCGAGGCGGCGGACAAGGGGACCATCTTCCTCGACGAGGTCGGCGAGATGTCGCCGACGATGCAGGTCAAGCTCCTGCGCGTCCTTCAGGAGCGCAAAGTCCGTCCCGTCGGCGCGCACGAAGAGAGCGCGTTCGACACGCGCGTCATCGCCGCCACGAACCGCGACCTCGCGGCGATGGTCAAGCAGGGCGGCTTCCGCGAAGACCTCTTCTACCGCATCTCCGTGATCCCCATCGAATTGCCCCCCCTGCGCGAGCGCCGCGAAGACATCCCCGATCTCGTCGAACACTTCACGCAGAAGTTCTGCGCGCAGACGGGCCGCTCCCTCCATGTCTCGGAGCGCACGATGGAGCACCTCGAACGCTACTCGTGGCCGGGCAACGTGCGTGAGCTCGAACACACCATTGAGCGCGCCGTCGCGCTCGAGCGCGCCGACACGATTCAGCCCGAGGCGCTCCCGCAACAGGTAACGAACTACAACCCGACGCGCGTTGACCCTTCGGTCTTCGACCTCCCCGACGAAGGCATCAACCTCGTCGCTCACCTCGAACATCTGGAGAAGACTTACCTCCTCGAAGCCCTGCGCCGCACCGGCGGCAACCAGACGCGCGCGGCGGAAATCCTCCACCTCTCGGTGCGCTCTTTGCGCCACCTCCTCGACAAGCACGGAATCCGCAGCCTCACCGCGCAACTCCGCTCGGACGCCGCCGGGCGCGGCGCGTCTGAGGGGTGAAGAAGCGGCCGGACGTGCCGCCCGCGAATCTGGAAACAGTGGAGCGGGATTCCTGAAATCGAAACCCCTCACTTCCGGCGAACTCCTGTCGTGACAACCAGATGCGGGTTGTCAAAATCCGTCATTCAGGTCGTGCCGAAATTTGTTACCCGGCCCTCCCCGCCGCCGTCTCTGCGCGCCCGCGCGCTCGGCCCCGCGCGGCATGATTCCTGCAAAATTCCTTTCAAACCGGCCCTTCAGGGGGGCCGTGCCGAACGAAGACTCGTCTTGGCATAGCTCTTGTTTAGTGTCCTGTTGACCGAATCGCGCGACTTCGACGCGTAGCCTGAAACGATGTCCGACAGCGCGAGAAATAATCTTTCACTCGAACCATCTCAAGGAGCACCCAGAGAACATGCAAACGAAAAAAGGCCAGCAAGGCTTCTCGCTTATCGAACTGTTGATCGTCGTCGCGATCATCGGCATCATCGCCGCCATCGCCATCCCTAACCTCCTCGCCGCGCGCCGCGCCTCGAACGAATCCGCCGCCATCGCCACGATGAAGACGATTCTCAACGCGGAAGAGACCTACCGCTCGACCAAGGGCGAGGGCAACAAGTACGCCAGCCAAGGGACGCTCAAGACCGAGAAGCTTCTCGACGACGTCGTCGGCGACCCCGGCGTGGTCAAGTCCGGCTACAAGTACGTCGTGTCCGCGGTCGGCACTGACGATGTCTGGTTCGACGCGTCCGGCACCTCGCAGCAGGCCTCGAACGGTGGGCGCAGCTTCGCCACCAACGAGTCGGGCGTCGTCTACGGCAGCGCCTCCGGTACGCTGACAGCCCCGGCCTTCACGGCGACTGACGCGAGAACGGCCTCGGGCGGCACCCCCGTCAAGAACTAACAACGCCGCACCCGACCCCGAACTGCTCAACGAAGAGGCGGCATCAATCATGCCGCCTCTTCCCTTTTACCCTCCCCGAACGAGGGACAGTGGAGCACGAGCATGCGAAGACACAGAGGCCAGCGCGGCTTCTCGCTCATCGAACTGCTGATCGTCGTCGCCATCATCGGCATCATCGCCGCCATCGCCATCCCCAACCTCCTCAAAGCGCGCAAGGCGTCCAACGAAGCTTCGGCGATTAACAGCATTCGCACCATCTGGAGCGCGCAGACCATCTACCGCAAGACCTTCGCCAACGACACGACCTACGCGCCCGACCTGAGGACTCTCGGGACAGCACCCGGCGCAAGAATCCTCGACGTGGTGCTCGGCGGGTCGAACAACCCGACCAAGAGCGGCTACGATTTCTCGATGACCGGCAGCACGGGCTCTTTCTCGGCGAAGGCAGCGCCGCAGACCGGGCGGGGCGACCGCCACTTCTTTGTTGATGAGTCGGCGGTCATCAGATATAACTACACGGCCACGGCCTCGGCCAGCGACCGCCCCATCCAGTGACCGGCCACCGCCGGGCCGCCGCCGACCAAAACATTTTTACCACCATGATGAATGAGGCGCTCGGACGCGACGTTCACAGCATGGCCGCCAATCGGGCAGAGGATGAGACGCACGACGCCCCCGGCGGCGCTCACGCGCTGCGGCGCGTCCTCGCCATCGCGCGCAACACCTTCCGCGAAGCGGTGCGCGACCGCGTGCTCTACAACCTCGTCGTCTTCGTCCTCCTGCTCACCATCGCCGCCGTCTTCCTCGGCGAGCTGTCGGCGGCGCAGGAGGCGAAGATCATCGTTGATATGGGCCTCAGCGCGACGCTCGTCTTCGGCGTTTTCATCGCCATCTTCGTCGGCGTCGGGCTGGTCTACAAAGAGATCGAGCGGCGCACGGTCTACGCCATCTTCGCGAAGCCGGTCGGGCGCGGCGAGTTCCTCGTCGGGAAATTTCTCGGGCTCTCGCTGACGCTCGCCTTCAACGTCGCGGTGATGGGTGCGGGCGTCTCGCTCGCGCTCCTCTACGTCGGCGGCGGGTGGACACCGCTCGCCCTGAGCATCTGGCCCGCGGTGGGGCTCATCCTCATGGAGCTTCTCATCCTCGTGGCGCTCGCGCTCCTCTTCTCTTCCTTCTCGACGCCCGCGCTCTCGGCTCTCTGCACCTTCTTCGTCTTCATCATCGGCCATTTCAGCGCAGACCTGCGCACCTTCGCCGACTCGCTCGGCACGCCCACCGCGGGCCTCGTCTTCGGCGCGCTCTACTATCTCCTGCCGAACCTCTCGAACTTCTCCTACATCACCGCCGCCGCGCACGGGCAGACCCCGACCGCGGCGGCCTTCTTCGGGGCGGGTGCTTACGCGCTCGTCTACGTCGCCGTGCTGCTCGCCGCCGCCACGCTCATCTTCAAACGCCGAAACTTCAAATGAACGGGAGTGGCAAAAGAATTTCGAGCCGGAGAGAAGCGCGGGGAGCGGACTCTGCGTCGAGCCGTTGGGAGGCGCGCGACGCGGCGCTCGTTTTGCTCATCGTCGCCGGACTCGGCCTCGTCTCAGTGCTCGCGCGCCGGCTCGACACGCAGCGCCCGACCGAGGACCACTTCGCGTCCTACGAGGAAGTCTATGTCACGCCCGAGGCCGCGCGCCGCATGAGCCTCGGCTTCAACGGGCTCGTCGCGGACTGGTACTGGCTCCGCTCGCTGCAATACGTCGGGCGCAAGAGCAGCGCATATCAGGGCGACATCAGGCTCGACGATTTGAGTCCGCTCGACATGAAGGGCCTCGCGCCGCTGCTCGAACGCGCGACCACGCTCGATCCGCAGTTCATGTCCGTCTACGAGTTCGGCTCCATGGTCTTGCCCGCGGTTGACGCCGAGGCCGCGATCAGGCTCGTCTCGAAAGGCATCCGCGAAAACCCGCGGGAGTGGCGTCTATACCAGCGCCTCGGCTTCATCTACTGGCAGAAGCAACGTTTCATCGAGGCGGGCGAGACCTTCCGCACGGGCGCGCGCGTGGCCGGAGCGCCCGGCTGGATGGACGCGATGGCCGCGCAGATGGAGATCAGCGGCGGCAGCCGCGCGACGGCGCGCGATATCTACCGGCGGATGTACGCCGACTCCGAAGACGAGCGTCTCCGGAGCCTCGCCCTCAAGCGGCTGCTGCAAATCGAATCGCTCGACGAGCGCGACCTCATTCGCGGCGTGCTCGAAGCCTTCCAGCATCGCTTCTCGCGCTGCCCCGGCGCGTGGAGAGAGGTCGCGGGCGCGCTGCACGCCGCGAGACTCAAGACAGACTCGAACGGCTCCCCGCTCGACCCCACGGGCGTGCCCTACGTTCTCGATTCCGGCGCGTGCGCCGCGCAGCTCGACGCGCGCTCGGAAATACCGAAGAAATAAAAGCCGTGAATCGTCTCATGTACCCGACGGCGGGCGGCGCGCGAATTCTCGGGCACGACGTGGGCGACATCTCGATGCACGCGCGCATCGGCTACCTGCCGGAGCACCCTTATTTTTACGACTACCTGACGGCGCGCGAGCTTCTGGAATACTGCGCCGAACTGTTTGGCTACGCGCGCCCCGAGCGCAGGCGGCGCGCCTCCGAGATGCTCGCGCGCGTGCGGCTCGAAGAGAAGAGCTGGGACAAGCAGCTGCGGAAGTTCTCGAAGGGGATGTTGCAGCGCGTAGGGCTGGCGCAGGCGCTCGTCAACGACCCGTCGGTGGTCTTCCTCGACGAGCCGATGAGCGGCCTCGACCCCATCGGGCGGCGCGAGGTGCGAGACCTCATCGCCTCCGTGCGCGCCACGGGGACGACGGTCTTCCTCTGCTCGCACATTCTCGCCGACATTGAAGTCCTGTGCGACCGCGCGGCGATTCTGCGGGGCGGGCGGCTCGCGCACATCGGGCGGCTCGACGAGCTGCGCGGCGCGGCGGGCGGCAGCCGGGCGATGGAGATCGTCGTCGCGGGCGCGGACGCGGCGCGGCTCTCGGCGGCAATCAACGCCTGCGAGGGCGCGCGCGTGACCGCGACGCCGGGCGGCGCGCGCATCGAAGTCCCCTCGGAAGAAGCGGTGGACGATGCGCTCAGGGCCGCGCGCGCGGCGGGCGCGAGCCTCGTCTCCGTCCACCCGGTCGGCAACGCGCTCGAAGAATTGATGGTCAACGAGCAGACGGCAACGAAGGCATGATTCAAAGCCCCGGCAGGGGCTCAAATCAACCGCGGTTATCTCTACTTGAATCTCACGCCCGTCAGGTCGAGCTTGAGGCTGGCCGGTTGGTTGTCCTGCGGGAAGTTGAGCGAGATAGGGACGATGGAGACTTTGTTCGGCTCGATCTCCTGCGGCCAGACGAGCGTGTGCTCTCTGATGACGCGCTTGTCGAGGTCGAGCCCGGCGGCATGGAACTCGAGGCCGCTCACCGTGCGCCCGGTGAAGTTGCGCACCGTGGGCTTCATCCTCACGGTGTAAGTGCCGAGGGCCGTCGGCCCGATCAAGGCGTCCTCGTCCGGATCGAACTCGACGCGGAGGAGGTCACGAAGCTGCTCGAACTCGGGCGAGCCGGGGCGGATCGCGCCTTCGAGCCGGAGGTCGCCCGTCCGCGCCGAGGGACGCGAGGCGAACCATACGAGGCCGGCCACGAGCAGCGCCGAGCCGAGCGCCACGGCGATGAAGATTGTGCGACGCGATTTGTCCGTCTCTTCTCGGCCCCTGCCGAAGGCGGGCAGCAGCGCAGTGGCGCGGGGCTTTTCTGCCACTGAGTTATCGCCCGCGCCCGGCGCGCGTCCGCTCTCGGGCACAATCTGCCGCAGAGCCTTGGAAGCGTCCGGCCCGCTTTGCACGTCGGCGTCGCCTCCACCGCGCTCCGATAGCGGCTGGCCGCAGTGTGGACAGAAAGCTCGCCCCGTCTCGACCTCTTCTCCGCAGTGCTGGCAACGAATCACGACTCGTCAAGGCTCCTCTTCGTCTGAAACATTTTTATCCGGCGCGCGCGCGCCATTTGACCTCGTCCCGCGACTTGAGCGCTTCCGGCTGCCGGACGAGTGAGCCCGTCCCCGTGCGCGCGCTCGCTTCGCGCGGCCAAGTGATGCGGAACCGGCTCCCCTCGTTCTGCTTGCTCTCGACCGTGATCTCGCCTTCGAGCAGCTCGACGACGCGGCGCGTGATGGCGAGCCCGAGTCCGACCCCGTTGTACGAACGCGTCAGGCGGTCGTCCACCTGCCGGAAGCCGTCGAAGATATAGGCCAGCGCGTCGGATGAGATGCCGATGCCCGTGTCCGAGACTTCAATATACCACTGCCCCTCTTCGCCCGCCCCGGCCCGGATGTGCACCATCCCCTCCGAGGTAAACTTCAAGGCGTTGCTCACCAGACACGAGATAACCTGCGTCAGCTTGTGCCGGTCGGTCGTCACCAGCCCCGCCTCGGGCTCGACCTCAACGCTCAGCGCGATCTTCTTGTCACGCGCTTCGTCGCGGTAATTTGCGGCGACGACGTTCACCAGTTCCTCGACGCTCACAGTCTCCAGATGCAGCGCCGAGCGGCCCCCCTCCAGACGCGAGTAGTCGAGCATGTCGTTGACGAGGTCGAGCAGCGCGCGCGCGTTCCGCTCCATGCGGGTGACGGCATCCGTCTGCAAAGGCGCGAGCGGCAAGACCGGATCGCGCGCGAGCAGCTGGCTGAGGCCGATGATGACGTTGAGCGGCGTCCGCAGCTCGTGACTCATGTTGGCGACGAAGGCCGACTTCAGGCGGTCGTGCTCGCGCAGGCGGTCGTAGGCGGCGACCAGCTCATCGTGCCGCTCGACCGCCTCCGTGATGTCGCGAAAGACCGCCACCAGCCCTTCGGCCCGCCCGCCCTCGCCGCTGAGAGGCGTCGCACTCACGGCCAGCACACGCTCCTCGCCGCCGCGGCGGACAATCTTGCACTGCTCTTCCGTGACGTGCTCGCCGCGTTCGAGAGCGCGCATGACGGGCGTCGCCTCCGGCGCGAGGACGTGCCCCCCGGGGTCGCGCAAAGCCATGTCGAAGACCAGCGCCTTGACGCCGTCGCGGAACTCGCCGGGGTCTCGCCCGAGGATGCGCGCCGCCGAGGGGTTGAGCCGGTAGCGCCCCGCCGCGTCAACGATTAAAACACCCTCGTCCATCTGGTTGATGACGCTCGCCAGCTCGGAAGAGCGCGCCTTCTCGGCGGCGAAGGCGGAGGTCGCGAGCTTCTCGGCCCGCACGCGCTTCGAGACTTCCGAGAGCAGGACTAATAGATCCCCGCGGCCTTCGCTTTGTTCCGTCACCGGCCAGATAATTACGTCCCAGAACTTCTGGCCCTCACCCCTCCCTGCTTCCCCGCGTGCGACGAGTTCGAGCGGCAGGCTGTAGTTGACGAAGGCGCGGCGCGTGCGGCGCACGTCCTCGACGATCTCGCTCAAGCCGGCGAGCCCCGCCGCCGCCTCGTATAGCCCCCGCCCCGTGAGGTGCGCCGCGTCGCGCCCCGCCATCGAGGCGAACGCCGCGTTGACCTTCCGCACGACGAGCTTCGCGTCGAGCACGACGACGCCGAGCGGCAGACTGTCGAGCACCTCGCCGATGAAGGCGCTCTGCTTCTTCACGGCGTCGAACTTGGTTTGCAGGCTCGCGGCCATGACGTTGAAGTTCTCCGCGAGCGATCCGACTTCGTCCTCCGTCTCGACCTCGACGCGCTCCTGCAAATTGCCCTCGCCGAAGGTCGAGGCCGAAGCGGCGAGTCTGAGGAGCGGCTTCGTGAACCTTCCGACCGCCCACACGGCCAGCAGGCACGAGGCGAGGAGCGTTGCCGCCCACGTCGCCGTCAAAATCAGGATGGCGCGGCCCGCGGGCGTGTCTTCCGGCGGCGGTACGCCGACCGCCACGCTCCACGACGAAGACTCGGCCCGGACGACGTGCGTGACGCGTCTCACGCCGTCGCTCCAACGCTGCTGCACGACTCTCTCCGAGATGTTCTCCGGCCCGAGCGCGGGTGCGCCCGCATGCTGCGCGACGGGGCGGCCTTCGGCGTCGAGCACGGCGACGGCGGCGGCACCCGCGCCGGTCGGCAGTCTTCGTCTGAGGCGCGCGTAAAGCTGGCCCGCCTCAGCGGGCTTGACCGCGTCAGCGCGTGGGCTCAAGGCCGGGTGTGTTTCGACCCATGATTCGAGCGCGTCGGCGGCTGATGCGGCCTCGATGCGTGCGACGTTGGCGGCCTGATCGTTGAGGCTCTTCTGGTAGCTGTGGAGCTGGACGAGGCTGATGATGAGGAGCGGCAGAGAGAGGACGGCGAGCATCACCAAAAGCTTGGTGCGCACGTCGAGCGTGTTGATGGTCTCCGCCCTCTGCCCCATGAGGCCTTAACGAATCCGGTTCTTCAGTGCGGGCGACGTCCCCTCGGCGGCGGCCAGACGGAGCCCCGTGTGCGGACACTCGGTCTTAAGTTGGCTGCGTAAATAATAATCGTCTGCGCAATCAATTCGTCGCAAAAGATGCTCGCGCACCGTAACGTTTTACTAAATTCCCGGACTCCTCCTCCCGTCTCGCAGGCGTCCTCACGCCAGAGAAATTCCATCAGAACATACCTCATGAGCATCAACTCGCGTGCCACTTCGTCAATCAGTACACCCTGCTGAAATCTCCCTTGCGCGTAGGCCCGCAGCCGCGCCGCCGCGTCCTCGATCTCGGCGTCCGGGGCTTCCTCGTCGAGCAGCCTCGCGAGTTCGTCGAAGAGGTCGGGCAGGTGCTCGACCAGTTCCCTCTGCGAGAGGATGGAAGTGAGGTCTGTGCGGCGGTCTGCGTAGACGGCGTCGAGCCACGCGCGCGTCACCGAATCCATGTGCTGGCGGAAGAGGGGCGCAAAGCGTTTCGGCATCTGAGAAGCTCTCGGCGGTCAGCAGTCAGCGGTCGGCTGAAGGCAGCTCGAACTCTGGTAGTCTCTATGTGACTCGGAAAAGGCTTCGAGGTATTTTCCGGCGCAGTTTGATCATCGGCCAACATTTTTGGAGATGATAATTGACCGCTGAATACTACTTAATCAACCGGCTGACAAGCTGGACGAGCTGATCGAAGTCAATTGGTTTGGTGACGTATTCGTTGCAGCCTGCGGCCAGCGCCTCGGCGTGGAAGTCGGCCGAGTCGTGCGCCGAGACGGCGACTATCGGGACTTGGCTGTGCCCGTCCTGCTGGCGTATCTGGCGCGTGGCGGCGAGGCCGTCGAGCATCGGCAGACTCAAGTCCATGAGGATGATGTCGGGGCGCTCGCTCGCCGCTTTCTCGACCGCCTGCCTGCCGTTCACGGCCTCCACCACCTGATAGCCGCTCATCTCCAGCAACCTTCTCATCATAAAGCGGTTATCTTCAAAATCTTCGACCACCAGGACGATGGCGCCCGCGCCATTATTCTCTCTCATTCCAGTCCAACTCCCTCCGGCTTTCGGCTCAGCCGGGGCATCCTCTGCTGCGTAGTCTAAAACGTACGACTAGCAAACAGTCTTCATTTTTGCTAAGATGCCGCATCGAAACACGACACAACAAATAACGTGATTTGGGTTCAATCCGTACAGGCCGTTGAAGCTGCCGACGCCTTCTTTCGTCTTGACGGATTCCCGAAACTCAAGCTACGAAGAGCATCAATGAAGCCTTTATCAACTGAATTACAAGACGCCGAGACTCTCAGGGAACTCGGCAGCGCGTCCGTGCAGATCGTCCACGACCTGAAGAACCAACTCAACGGTCTCAAACTCTATGCCACCTTCCTGCGCAAGCGGATGGAGAAGAGCGAGCGCCCCGCGGACGAGCTGGAAACCATCGCCAAGCTCATCGCCGGGCTCGAACGCGCCGCCGGAGACATGACGCTGCTCGTGCGCTACGGGAGGCCTTTGGAGCTGCGCCCGAGGCCCGGCACCGACCTCTCGCGTCTTCTTTCGGAGGCCGCCGAGGGCCGCAGCGTCGAGGCCGATGAAGGTCCCTTCGACGGCGACTTCGATCATGACGCTCTGAAAGAAGCACTCAAGAATATCACCCAAGGGGGTCGCGCCGCAGCCGCGCCCGCTGGCGCAGACGGCGCGACGGGCATCCGCCTGCGACGCGCGCGCGAGGGCACGGACGCCGCGGCGGCGGTCATCGAGTGGCATGGCTTCACACAGGCGGGCGAAGACATCTTCCGGGGCTTCGCCGGCGGCGAGGGCTTGAGGCTCGCTCTGGCGTCCAAAATTATTCGGGCTCACGGCGGCGTGGTCGAGCAGGACGGCGATGTCTTGCGCGCGCGCCTGCCGCTTCAAACAGACGTTGAATGATAAAGGCGGAATGATGGATGAAAGACGGCTCTGCTTTTATTCATCATTCATCACTTCGCAGTCCGCAGTTTTTCTAAACGGGGAGACGAACAGAAGTGGAACGTAAAGACGTGCGTATTCTGGTGCTCGACGACGAGCCGATGATGACCGATTCGCTCAAGCAGAATCTGGTCGAGGAGGGCTATACGGTGGACACGGCTTCGAGCGGGGCCGAGGCCATCGAGCTCTTCGACCGCGGCGGGCATCATCTGGCGATCTGCGACCTCCAGCTCCCCGACACCGACGGTATGGAAATCCTCAAGCACATCAAGGACACGCGCCCTTCGACCGAAGTCATCGTCGTGACGGGCTATGGGACGGTGGCGCGCGCCGTGGAGGCGACCAAGGCGGGCGCGTTCTGGTTCCTCGAAAAGCCCTTCGACTTCGAGATGCTGATGCCGCTCGTTGACCGCGCGCTGCAACGCTACGAGCTCATGGCCGAGACCGAGACGATGCGCCGCCAGCTCTCGACGCGCACCGAATATTTCAACATCATCGGCTCGTCGAAGTCGATGCAGACCATCTACGAGACCATCGAGTCGGTCGCCAAATCAGATGCCAACGTTCTCATCGTCGGCGAATCGGGCACGGGCAAAGAGCTGATCGCCAACGCCAT
>JAIVJM010000254.1:13743-16716 GCA_020199995.1 Acidobacteriota bacterium
GGCGGCTCGCTCCTTTTGGACGAGATCGCCGAGATGCCCGTCGAATTGCAGCCGAAGCTCCTGCGCGTCTTGCAGGAGCGCAGCTACCGCAAGATCGGCTCGGAGCGCACCTACGCCGTGGACTTCCGGCTCATCTCCTCGACGAACCGCCCGCCCGCGGACGCCATCCGCGACGGCGCGCTGCGCGACGACCTCTTCTACCGCATCTCGACCATCACGATTCACGTCCCGCCTCTGCGCGAGCGGACGGAGGACATCCAGCTCCTCGCCGAGCACTTCCTGAAGATGTACGCGCGCAAGTACCAGCGACCGATCACGGGCATCTCGCAGGCCGCCTACCAGCGACTCTTCGGTCACGGCTGGCCGGGCAACGTCCGCGAGTTGCAGAACGTCTTGGAGCGCTCCGTCCTGCTCGCCAAGGGCGGCAAGATTGATCCCGTCGACCTGCCTTTCGAGAACGGCACGCTCCCCGAAAAGAACGCGCAGGCCGCCGGCTGGGACGTGCCGCCCAACATGACTCTCGAAGACATCGAAAAGCTCGTCATCGAAAAGACGCTCCAGCGCACGGGCGGCAACAAGCAGGCCGCGGCCAACCTCCTCGGCATCTACCGTCCGCGCCTCTACTCGAAAATCAAAAAGTACAAGATAGACATCCCGGCGCTCATCACCACTTAAAAGTGTGGGGTGTGGGGTCTGGAGCCGGAATAAAGATAAAGTCTGAAGCTAAAAGCAAAGGCCCGGCCATCACAGCCGGGCCTTCTTCTTGCCTGCTCCAGACTCCGGATTTCAGACTCCAGACTCTTCTGTTTGGTATGTCGCGACGCTCGTGGGGGTCTCGAAGCAGCGGACTTTGAAGACGCTGACGCGTTCGTCGCCGACGCGGGAGGCGACGCGTTCGAGGATGTAGCGCGCTAAGTTCTCGGCGGAAGGGTTGAGCTCCTCATCGAAGGGCGGCAGCTCGTTGATGTTGCGGTGGTCGAGGTAGGCGACCACCTCGTCCGCGGCGTCCTTCAGCTCGCCGAAGTCCACGAGCAGACCGATGTTGTCGAGCTCCCGGCCCCGCGCGTAGATTTCTATACGGTAGTTGTGGCCGTGCAGGTTCTCGCACTTCCCCTTATAGCCGCGCAGTTGATGCGCGCTTGAAAAGTTGCGCTCGATCATCACTTCAAATAGTCCGCCCATCACTCTCCTCCGCCAGACGTGTGACGGCCCTTATTTCGTCGGCGACCACTTCTTCAGGAAGCCGACGAATTTCTCCTTGTCGTAAGACCGTCCCGCCTCAAGCTCGCCGGTGCCCTGCGACTGGATGAGCTTGCCCTTCGAGTCGAGCACGAAGATGTGCGGGTAGCCCGCGACCTCGCCGTACTTCGCGATGACTTCTTTGTTCTCGTTCTCGGGGCTGAAGTTGATCTTCAACGTCACGTAATTATCTTCCCTCAGCTTAAGGACGTCGGGGTTCGCCTCGAAGTACGCGTCCATGATCCGGCACCACACGCACCACTTCCCGCCGACTTCCAAGAGGACGTTCTTCTTCGCCCGCTTCGCCTCGGCCACGGCCCGCTCGATGTCGGCGGCGGCGTCCCTCCGCGGGTCGTACTCCGCGACCGGCACGTACTTCGACTTCGACTTCGACTTTGATTTTGACTCCGACTTCCGGACGGCGGCCACGCCCGAAGGCTTCTGGCTCGCGTGCGAGGACTGCCACACAAAGGCGAGGACGACTGCGGCCAGAGAGAGCCGCGCGAGCCTGTTTAATCGCTGCTTCACGTTTTCCGAATTCCTTTCCTGTCCGATGAACGCTTGAATTATCTCACCGGCGTCGCGTCCGACTCAAACACGCGCGCCACGTCGCTCAAGTCCGAAGTGACGCGGCACGGCGGCAGGCTCTCCAGAAAGAGCCGCCCGTATCCTTGCGTCCTCAGACGCGGGTCGAGCACCGCGAGGATGCCCCGGTCGGTCGTGCTGCGGATGAGGCGACCCAAGCCCTGCTTGAGGCTGATGATCGCCTGCGGCACGCTGTACTCGTAGAAGCTCGAGCCGCCCTGCTCCTCGATGAACCGCTGGCGCGCGGCTACCACGGGGTCGCTCGGGACGGCGAACGGCAGCTTGTCAATGATGACGCACGACAACTGCTCGCCGCGCACGTCAACGCCCTGCCAGAAGCTCGACGTGGCGAAGAGGACCGCGCCCTCCGTCGTGCGGAACCGGTCGAGGAGCCCCGCCTTCGACGCGCTGCCCTGCACGAAGCACGGGTATTCGACTCGCGGCGCGACGCGCTCGTAAAGCGCGCGCATGCCGCTCAGAGAGGTCGAGAGGACGAAGGCGCGCCCTGCGGAGATTTCGAGCAGCTTCACAACCTCCTCCGCCGCCGCCTCGGCCCACTGCGGCGAGCGCGGGTCGGGCATCCGAGGCGGGAGATAGAGGACGGCCTGATGATCGTAATCGTACCCGGAAGGCGCGACGAGTTCGTCCGTCTTGTCGGCGTTCGCGCCGCCCGACTCGAAATCCTCCTCCCCGGCGGTGAGCCCGAGCCGGCGGCGGATGAAATCGAAGCGGCCCGCGCTGGCAAGCGTCGCCGAAGTCAGGACGACCGTCTCGACGCGCCCGAAGAGCTTGTCCTGAAGGAGCGTCGAGACATCAATCGGCGAGGCTCGCAGGAACAGCCCGCGCCCGCGCCGCTCTATCCAGTAGACGTAGCGGCGGTCGTCGCCCGCGATGATGAACTCCAGATTGAAGCGCGCCTCGCGGATGCGTCGGACGAGGTTCTCGACCTCGGGCGGCTGCTCCCTGATCGCGTCGAGCGTCGTCTCCATCCGCTGGAGCGCGCCGTCCAGACCGAGGTACGCGTCGCCGAGCGGAGTGGCCTCGACCTCTCCCTCGCGGTTCTTGCGCGCGAACGTGCCGGGCACAATCGGCGAGCGCCCCTCCTCGCCGCGCCCGTCTTTGAAGCCCATCCAGAACTGCTCACTGAAG
>JAIVJM010000180.1 GCA_020199995.1 Acidobacteriota bacterium
GCTCCTCCTTCATCCGAAAATAGTAAGGTTGTTTTCTCGATCCAACTCGCGCCCACTCGTAAAATCCATCAGCAGGAATCAAACATCGTCGGCGTGTGAAGGCGTCGCGGAAGCTCGGCTTCTCGGCTATGGTCTCCGCACGGCAAGTGCAGCAGTATTTCAGGAACATCTATCTTGATGCCCCTGGAATTTGCTTTCCAAATGATTGATTCTAAAGGCCTATGCTCTGGACCCTGATAAAATACCAGAATGGTGCACCCGCCGCGACCTTCCCTTGAGACCTTCAAGCAGATCTTCCGCGACTGGTTCGATCAATTCCTACGCCACCACCCAGATTATGAAGGCACGCGCAGAGTGGTCGAGAAAATGCTTGGCTGTGGCGATACCAATCATGGCTATAGCGAGTTCATCTGCCCACATTGTAACCAGAAGAAGGTCGTCGCCTTCAGTTGCAAGAGCAGCTTTTGCGTGCGCTGTGGAGCCGCACGCACCATTGACTTGGTGCGACAAATGGAGGCGCTATTCTTTCCAGGCATTGATTACCGGCACGTGGTCTTGACCGTGCCAGAGCAACTACGCTCCTCTTTTGCAGAGTGCCCGCACTTGTTAAGTGAGATGGTCAAGGCTGGAGTAGCAACGCTCATCGCCGTGATGAATCGCGCGGCCGGACGGCCACTACGAATTGGAGCCGTGGCTGTGATCCAAACAGCCGGGCGTGCCAGCAATTATAATCCGCACCTGCACCTGATGGTGACAAGCGGCGGGATTGATGAGACCGGGAGATGGCAGGACGTCAAGAGGGTCTCTTTTGATTACCTGCATCGCGAATGGCAACGCCAGTTGTTTTCGATGCTGGAAGCGCCGTGTCGCGACAGGAGCATGAGGCAACTACTGGAATCACTGCGGCAAGAGTATCAGCGCGGGCTGGTCGCCTACTGGGAGCCGCGGCCGGTCAGGGCGGGGAAGGGATTGGCCAGGTATCTGATACGTTATGTCGTGAGCCCGCCCGTCGCCGTCTCGCGTATCATCGAGTATGACGGAGAAGAAGTCGAATACTTCTGGCAGGATCACAAAAGTCAGAAACCGGAGAGGGCGAGAGTCACGGCCGTGGAGTTCATCCGACGGTTAGTACAGCATATCTTACCAAAGGGTTTTCAGCGGATCCGCTACCTGGGATTACATGCCGTATGTGTGAGACAGAAGATCAAAGAGCAGGTAAGGCGCGCCATCGGAGCGGTGGTGCAAGAGGCCTTCTATTTTGCCGAAGCGGTGATGAGGAAGCTTGGATGGAGAGCGAAAATTAGAGAGAAATTTGGGAAAGATCCACTTGTGTGTGAGCAGTGTGGTGAGGAGATGATGCTGTGGAAAGTCTGGGTTCAACGCGGCGGCGGAAGCAAAGGGATTGGGACTAGAGAAGGAAAGAACGAAGCGGTAAGGGTAATGTGGGAAGGGCGACCTTACTTTAGTTTCTGAATCTTAGCTACTTCTTTCGCTGCTGACGCCCGAAGAGAATGATCGCGCACAGGTTGGGGTAAGGCATGATGGAAATCCGCATCACTGCGAGCAGCGTCGGTTACGCCCTACGGCTACATGTTCAAGATGCTGAGGTCTTCAAGGGCCTAGTCGGTGCGCTCAAGCGGCAGGTGCCGCCCTTCGCCCGGCGCTTCGACCGCTATGAGAAATGCTGGCACGTGAAGGCGGAGGCGACGGCAGACCTCAAGGCGTGGCTAGATGGAGCGACGCGGCGCTACAAGGTTGAGGTGGTGTGGGAGCGGCCGGAGGGGGAAGGTGGGCTGGCTTCGTTCCTCGGGTCGGTCTAAGGCTTGGTGTGGATCGGGCCGAAGCGCTTGTGGGGTCAGAGGAGTCCGCGGATTGCTGTCGCACTATGACATTGACCCGATACACAAAATGACCCTTTCGTAAAAAGTGAAGAAGCGCAGATACAGTAAATATGAGGACGTTACCCCTTTTGTTATGCTCGCTAACATCCGTAATGTTAAGAGTTGCATTTCATACGTGCAAAACAACATGCTGTAACCGGTGAATTGCTTCCTGGCGAACCCTGCCATCGAAAACGTTCAAGCAACAGATCGTGTCAGCAATATAGACCTGCCTTGCGCCATACGAAAATTTTGTTTTCTGTTAGCTGTTATGCCATCCTTTTAAGGTTCCGCGTGGAACACTTCGGCAGGAGATTTCTTCGTATCACACACAGAGAAGAATAGCTTGTCCTAGCCTTCACCACAGATCAGCATAAATTTTGAATCACTCAAGTGGACACATGAAAGGAAGTGCTCGCCACGAAAAAAATTTTCGTTTTTTGAGGTTGACGAGGGCTTGATCAAGGTCGGACGCGACCGTTGGCTCGTCTGACACGGCGGACACTTTAAGCACGCCGTCTGCTCTTAAAAATATCTCCCTCATGGTTCGGATGATTCCGCCCTGCGGCGCTTCACTTGGCAGCTTGGCCTGCGCGTTCGACCCCCGGGCAGAGTCAGGCTCTACGGATGGCGGTTATAACAGTCGTATCGGACAAAGGGGCGCGGCTCCCCGTCCGCCCCACATCCCTCCGCACGACCGTCCATGCGAAGTCGCGCCGGGGGCTTTCACCTACCGCGATTGCGATGGTGGGCGGAGAAAAAACGGAGTCGTAATTCGGCGAGTTCGAGGACGACTACGGGGGTAAGTTCCTCCCCGGTCTGGCTGACTTTTTATGTGGAAGTTGCCGGACCGCGGAGAGGGCGCCCGCTTGACGGGACAAGGGTCGGAGAGTGCCAACGACCTTCACCACGACGCACGCCTAAGAGCGCGCTGATGAGCGAGATGTTCTCGCCGTGTTGATCTTGGCGCGCTGTAGCAGTACCCCTCATTCGCCGGCTTTACATCTTAGTTTTACCCATAAGTTAGTTTGTATTGAAGATAAGCCAATCTTCTGCAATGTCAGTC
>JAIVJM010000255.1 GCA_020199995.1 Acidobacteriota bacterium
CGTCTATCAGTATCACGGCGTCAAACGGCTCCACGACATTCCGCGCATCATGGGTTGGGACAAGGGAGAAGGCTGGAACCCAGAGGCCGGATTCAACCCCATGCCGCACCCGTTCCCGTAAACAAGGAGAGTTCGCATGTTGAAGGTCGAGCAGCCAGTCCTCAAGAAAATCGCCGGGGCGGGCATCTACGGCGCGTTGCAGCTTAAGAGCACGCTCAGCGAGATTTTCCACGAGAACACCAAGCTCTACCCGTTGAGCGCCCGCGCCTACACGCAGAACGTGGCGCAACTCGGCAAGTCGGCCATGGTGAAGCTCCTCATGGCGAACCCGTTCAAGGTCTACAGCCTGATGGATCAGGCGGAGCTTGAGCCGCCGGGCGAGCCGAACGAGTTGGAGAAGCTCATCGAGGCGCGGCGCTCGGTGCGTAGCTATTCGGGCGAGGCCGTGACACGGCAGGAGTTGTCGCGCCTCCTCCTGAACACCTACGGGCGGATCGGGCCGAAGCGCAACTACCGGCCCGTTGCGTCGGGCGGGGCGCTCTACCCTTTGGAGCTGTACGTGGTGCCGGTGAACGTCGAGGGGCTGGAGCGCGGCTGGGTGTATCACTACAACGCCGACCGCCACGCGCTCGACATCGTGCGGCGCGAAGACCGCTGGGAAGAGTTCAGACATCTGGTCTGGCTCGCCGACATGGAGGACGTGGAGAAGATTTCGATGGTGGTCGTCGTCACCGCCGTCTTCGCGCGCTGCACGATGAAGTATCAGGACAGGGGCTACCGGCTGGTGCTCATCGAGGCGGGCGAGGTCGGGCACAACCTCGCGCTCCTCGCCTCGTCGCTCGGGCTCGGCTCGTGCCTCCTCGGCGGCTTCCTCGACGACGCCTTGAGCAGGCTCCTCGACATTGACGGCGTGGACGAAGCGCCGCTGCTCCCGATAGTCGTCGGCAGGCCGTCGGCGACGAACATCGGCGGCGACGGCGTGGAACACGCGCAGCAGGGCGGCGGCGGCGGCGGCGGGGCGGCGCAGGGCAACGGCGCAGGGGACGGCAACGGGGCGGCGCGGGGCGACCGTTGAGTCCGGCGTTGAAGGGCGACCGATGAGTCTGACGGCTGAGCATAAAGCGGCGGTGCGCTGTTCCGGCTTGGACAAGAGTTACGGCGCGAAGCAAGTCCTCGCGGGCATTGAGCTGGAAATCCGCGCGGGCGAGCGCTGCTGCTTCGTCGGGACGAACGGCTCCGGCAAGACGACGCTGCTCGAAATCATCATGGGGCTGAAAATCCCTTCGCGCGGGTCGGTCGAGGTTCTGGGTACGACCCCGACCGACCCGCGCCTGAAGGGGCGGCGCGCGATGCTGATGGATCGCGCGTCGTTCCCCTTCTACGCCAAGGTCAAAGAGGTCGTCTGGCTCTACTCCAGCTTCTACCCCAAGCAGTTCGACCTCGCCGCGCTGCTCCGCTCGTTCGACCTGAGCGCCGACTCCTTCGTCCGCCACCTGTCGAAGGGCCAGCGCCAGCGACTCGGAATCCTGCTCGCGCTGCTCGGCGAGCCGGAAATCATCCTCCTCGACGAGCCGACTTCAGGACTCGACCCACAGGCCCGTTTCAGGTTCTGGGAGATTCTCGGCGGGCGGCTCGAAGAGAATCCCGGCAGCACCCTCATCTTCGCCACGCACGACCTCTCGGAGGCCGAGTTGTGGGCCGACCGCGTCGGCATCCTGCACTACGGGCGGCTCATCACCATCCGCACGCCCGAGGATTTGTGCCGGGCGGCCATCGGCACGCGGCGGAAGGTGACGATTGTGGGCAAGCCGCGCGGCGAGCCCGAGGGGCTGCGCGTGGAGGGGGTCGCGTCGGTGGCGCGGCTCGGCCCCGAAGTGGCGCTTTACACCGACCAGCCGGAGCGGGTGCTTCAGGGCCTCGCGCTGGCCGACGACTCGCTCCAGTTCCGCGTCGAGAACGTCACGGTGAGGGACGCCTTCTTCAAGCTGACCGGGGAGGTGCCGGATGAGGCAGCTACTCTTGCAGTGCAGAAACCTGTGTAGGATCACCTACCTTGAACTACTCTGGGGGCTGCGCGTTCCGGAGAGCGTGGTCTATAACTTCCTCGCGCCCGCGCTGGTGCTGCTCCTCCTCGGGTTCATCCGCGGCAGCAAGGACTACCTGCACGTCCTCGTCCCCGGTGTGATCGCCACGACGGTCGCGTCGAGCGCGATGCAGGGCGTCGGGACGACGACCAGTTTCATGCGCGCCTACGGGAGTTGGCGCACGCTTCAGGCTTCGCCCATCCCGATGGCGCTCTACTTCGCGGGGCTGATCGGCAGCCGCATCGTCCGCACGGTGCTCATCGTCTGCTTCATGCTCCTTGTCGCCTTCCTCCTGCTCGGCTACCGCATGCAGGGCAACATCGCGCTGATTCTCGTCTACGTGCTGGTGGGCACGCTGGTCTTCGCCTCGCTCGGCCTCGTCATCGGCTACCTCATCCCTTCGCCCTCGGCAGTCCCCGGCGCGATGAACCTCATCCTCCTCCCCATGATCTTCACGAGCGGGGCGCTGTTCATCACCAACATCGAATGGGTCAAGACCATCTCCCATCTCTTCCCGCTGACTTTCCTCGTTGACCTGATGCGCAACGGCGCACGGAGCGGGGGGATGGGCAAGGGCTGGCTGATTAACCTCGGGGCGCTGGCGGGGGGGTTCGTCCTCTGCTCGTGGGGCGCGCTGATGTTATCGAGGAGGCGTGTTGAGGAGAGGTGACTATGCGGACGCACGAAACGAGCGGCGGCGTCGCTGAGCAACTGGCCGCGCTCAAAGAGGCTTTCGCGGCCCGCGCCGAAGCGCCGGACGCAACGGCGCGGTGGGTGCTCGTCGGGCGCGGGCGTTCCGCCGAACATCTGCTCTCGTCGTTTGCGCGGCACGTCGCGTCGGCGGGCGGCACCTTCATCGAGGGCGCGTGGCGCGCGGGGCTGGTGCGCCCCTTCGGCGGCCTGCTCGACGTGGTGGACGCGCTCGCCGAGAACATGCTCGCTTCGCAGCCGGAGCTGGCGCGCCGCTACAGCCTCACGCTGACCAACCTTCTGCCGTCGTTGCGGAGCGCCGAGGCGTTGCGCAAGACCGGCGAGTTACGCTCCGGCCTCGCCGACTACGTGCTGCACGGCGACCGCGCCGGGCTCAAAGATTTCTACTGGAAGCGCAACGTCGCCCCGCTCGTCGCCGCCGACCTCGTTCATTTCACTCTCGCCGCCGCGACGGCCCTCGCCGAGCGCGCGGGGGCTCCCACGGTTCTCTGCCTGAGAGACGTTCACCTCGCCGACCGGCAGACCGCCGAACTCATCCAAATCCTCAACGGCTACTCCCGGCGACAACCGGTGCTGCTCTGCGTGACGGCGGGCGAGTTGACCGGGCCGCTGGAGTCGTGGCTCGTCAAGGGGGCGGACTCAAGACAGGCATGGCGTGTTATCAAGCCAGCCGAAGGCTCCGACCCCGACGCCCAAGACCGTCGAAGAGGGCGTGCTCCGGCGCTTCGGGGCGGCGCGTTTCGCCTTCGCCTCGCCCGCGCTTCGTGACTCCGCTTACCTGAGCCTCGACGCCGGGTCGTTGAAGCGGCTTCACGGCGCGGCCCTCGAAATCGAAGGGGAAGACTCTTACGCAGCCGTCTGGCACGCCGCCCGCGCGGGACTCCGCGAGGAAGTCAGGCGACACTCCATCAAGGCCACCGAACGCGCTTGGGCCGTCTCCGACTACGGCTCGGCGATCACGACGGCGAAGCAGTACGTCGAGGCCGTCAACGGCGACGGCGACAGCGCCGTCAACGGCGACCTGCTCATGGCGCTGCTGCACTACGAGGCGGGGCAGCACGCGGAGACGGAGCGTTACCTTGCCGAAGCCCTTAAAGCGAAGTCCGACTCCGCCCACCACAGCGTCCTCGAACGGCTGCTCGGCTACAACGCCATCTTCGGCCTCGGCGACTTCGAGCGCGGGCGCGGGATTATGGAGACGGTGCTGCGCAGCTTCGAGGCGCGCGGCCTCCAGCAGGACGCGGGCTACGTGCGCAACACGATTGCCTACACGCTCTTCTGCACGCGCCGCTTCGACGACGCCGTCGAGATGGAGCGCACCGCCTTGAAGCTGCTCGAAAACTCCGACCAACCCGGCGGCTTCCTCTCCAGCGTCCTCCAACTGAATCTGGGCCGCGTCTACCGCACACTGGGTTTCCACGACCAAGCACTCCGGCTCTTCAAGAACGGGCTCGACGCCCCGAACCTTGAGCAGAGTCCGTACATGCTCCTGATCTTCCACACCACGCTGGCGCAGTTCTACTCGACGCGCGGCGAGTATGCCGAGGCGGTCGCGGCCTTCCACCATTGTCTCGACCTCGCGCGCGACCTTGAGTTGGAGAACGCCAGCGACCCGGTTCTCAACTCGCTCTCGCGTCACGTCGGCAAGCCCCTCACCGACCGCACGACCCGCGGCGACGAGGTCTTCTTTTACCTCTACCTCAACCTCGCCCTCGCCTACCGGCGGATGGGGTTGAAGTCGCGCTCCGAAGCTTACCTTGCGGGGATGCGGGGCTGTTGGGGGTTCCTCGGTGAAGACGTGTGGCGGGCCGCCGAGGCCGTGCTGGACGGGGCCGCGCCGCCGGCACAGGAGAGCGGGCGCGACGTGGCCGGAGAGTTCGCCGAGGAGGCCGCGGAAGTCGAGCGGCGTTTCGAGGGGCTGACGTTCGAGGCGGCGGGGGCCGAAAGTCTCGCGCGGGCCGTGGCCGGCGCACTGGCCGATGGGAAAGTGGTGGCGCTCGCGGGGCCGCGCTCGCCGGGGCCGAACGCGCACGGCCTCGGCAGTCTGGTGCTGTACGACGCGAGGGAGCCGGAGTTGGCCGAGCGGGTCAACGCGGAGGTCGGCGCTTACGGCTCGCCACGGGCGCGGACGGCGCTGCTCCTGCCCGAAGCCTTGAGACACTTCGACGGCGGGGTCGGGCCGCTGCCGCTCGTCCTGCAAGAGGCGACGCTCAAGCCTTCGTCCCGCGAGGAGTTGCGCGCGCTCGTCCCTTACGGAAGCCGCGTCCAAGTCCTGTCCCCCGAATTCGACGGACTGCTGTTTGAAATCCTGCGCGAGTTCGCACAACGCACCGGCACAGGCGTGCTCGCCGCCCTGCCCTTTCACCTGCGCGGGCGTGATTTGGCAGTCACCCCGTCGAAGGCGTTGAGCGCCTACCTCGTCAGCTCGATTGACCATCTCGTCCTCGGCGAGCGGCTGCTCGCCAAGCGTTGGGGCGCGACCGCCGAGCAGAACATCCTGCCGTTCCGCCCGCGCCTCTCGCGTAACGCCTCCATCTTCCGCAAATCGGGCGGCGAAGAACAGGACTCTTTCCTGCTGCTGGTGCGCACGTGGTCTTTCCACAACTATCTCAGGCTGCGCCGGGAGATGCGGCCCGTCCTCGACCTGTGCGACGGACAACGCAGCGTCGCCGAGGTCGTCTGCCAACTGGGGGCCGGGTCATCACCCGACGCGCGACTCGAACAACAGGTGTGCGCCTTCCTCAGAAAGCTCGCGCGGCAGTGTGCCGTCGTGTACGACGACCCCTTTAGCGAGCGTGAGGCGACCACGAGTCGTGTTTGAAACCCGCGGTCGCGCCCTCTCCCTCGTGGGCGACTTCCCCGCGAGTGGCACCTGTATCGTTAAGTTTTCATGTCAGTGATGACAAGCTTTTCAACAGACCGCGCGGTGCTCCGCGTCGAGCAGCTCACGCTGGCGAACGGGATGCGTGTGATCATGCAGCCCGACCCCTGCGTGCCGCTCGTCGCCGCGCACCTCGCTTACGTCGCCGGGTCGGGCCGCGAGCCGCCGCATTTGTGCGGCCTCGCGCACGTCTGCGAGCACGTCTCCTCGCTCGCCCCGCCGGGCGTGTCGGCGCGCAGCTACCCGGAGTTGATCGAGGGCGTCGGCGGGCTGACGAACGGCTCGACCTCTCACGAGTTGATAAGCTTCAGCGCGCTCCTGCCTGCCCATCAACTGACGCTCGGCCTGCGCGTGGAGGCGAGCCGGATGTCGCGCCCGCTCGCCGGACTCACCCCGTCGGGCCTCGACGCGCAGCGCGGCGTCGTGCTTCAGGAGTACCAGCAGCGCGTGGGGAATCGCCCGTATGGGCGGGGCTTCGAGCTCGTGCAAAAGCTGCTTTACCCGCCCACGCACCCTTACCACTGGCCGCCGGGAGGATTGCCTGATTGCATCGCCGCCGTCTCAACGTCTGATGTCGAAGCATACTTCGGCGGCAACTTCAAACCCGAACGGGCGGTGCTTGTGTTGGTCGGTGACTTTTCGCCCGGAGCGGTCACGGCGGAAGTCGCGCGCCACTTCGGCGATATCCCGGCGGGCGACCGGCGGGCCAACGACGGGCAGTCGAACCCCGACGCGCAGCAGCGCGGAAACCTTCCGCCGATTGAAGGCGGAAGGCGCGAAGCAGAGGCCGATCGCGTTCCCTCCGCCCGCGTCCATCTGTCGTGCCGCGCGCCGGGCTACGGCGAGGCGAGCTGGTACGCGGCAGCACTCCTCTTCCGCAGCCTCGCCGTCGGGCGGACAAGCCCCTTGCAGCAGAAGCTCGTTCACGAAAGGGGCGTCGCGCGCGAGGTGAAAGCGCAGTTGGTGACGATGCGCGATGCGAGTACGGGTGCTTTCGTCGCCACCGCCGCGCCCGGCGTGGGGCGGCTTGAGTTGGAGGAGGCATTGGTCGCGGCGTTGGACGAATTGCTTGACGGCCGCTTCCCCGAAGCGGCGCTGCGGCGTGCGCAGAAGAAAGCGCTCACCGACCACTACTCGTTGATTCGGCGTCCGGAACGGCGCGCGGAGTTCATCGCCTCGTCGGCCATCTTTTGCGGCGACCCGGCCCGCGTCGCTGTCGAGGACGAGTGTTACCGGCGCGTGACGCCCGCCGAGGTGTCGGAGTTCGGCGAGGTGATCCGACGCGAGGAGAATCGCGTCGTGCTGTCGCTGGTGCCGGAGGGGGACGCCGGATGAACCCGTCAATGTCGCAGTCCGACTTCTTGAGCGCAGCCCCGCCGAAGGCCGAACCGCGCGCGCACCGGCTGCCGACGTTTCAAAGGCTCCAACTCGCGGGCGGTCTCAAAGTGTTGCTCGCGGAGAATCACGTCGTCCCGCTCGTCCAACTTCACGCCGCCGTGCACGCGGGCGCGCAATTCGACCCGGCGGGCATGGAGGGGACGGCTTCGCTCCTCGCGTCCGCGCTGAAGGAGGGGACTGTGCGGCGCGGGGCCGAACGAATCAATGAGGCGGCGGAGGACTTGGGCGCTGACATCCTGACGCGCGCCGACTGGGAGCTGAGTTCGGTCGTCATCGAACTCATGTCCTCCGACCTCCCGTTCGCCGTCGAAACGCTCTTTGAAATGCTCGCCTCCCCGGCGCTCCCCCGCAAGGCTCTCGAGGGACTGCGGCGCAGGCATCTCTCGCGGCTCGACGAGCAATCCGCCGAACCGAGGGAGGCGGCAAACGACTTGTTCGCGCGCGCCGTCTACGGCGACGCGCGCTATGGGCTGCCGTTGCCCGGCACTCCGTCGGGCCTGCAACGCATTGACCGTGAAACGCTCCTCGATTTTCACCACACACACTTCGGGCGGCGCGGCATGGTGGTCGTCGCGGCGGGCAGCTTCCGCCCCGAAGAACTGCTGCGCTTGATAGAGGCAGCCGCCTCCAGCGGCCTGCGCGGCGAGCCGCCCTCGCCGCGCGCCGTCGAGCCGCCGCCGCTCGGACAGACGCGCGTGTGGTTGAGGGACGCACCCCGCGCTGCCCAGACCGAGTTGCGTCTCGGTCACGTCGGCGTGCCGCGCGGGCACCCCGAATTCGCCTCGCTCCAAGTGATGAGCGCGGTGCTCGGGCGGCGGCTCAAGCGCAGGCTGCGCGAGGAGCTTGGCTACACTTACCACCTCCGCTGCCGTTTCGTTTCGCGCCACTGCGCCGGGCCATTCGCCATCGCGGCGGGGGTCGGCAACGAGCACGTGGGGACGGCGGTGCGAGAGGTCGTGTGCGAGATGGAGCGGCTGCAACAGGAGCCGGTGTCCGGGGCCGAACTCGACACCGCGCAGAACTATCTGACCGGCGTCTACCTCCGCTCGTTTCAGCCCGGCCACGACCTCATCGCGCAGTTGAAACTGCTCGCCGCACAAGACCTCCCCGACGACCATTTTGCGCGCTACCTGCAAAGCCTGTGCGAAGCCGACGCCGCGCATGTCACGCGGCTCGCCCGCCGATACCTGCACCCGCGGCAGATGGCCGTCGCCGCCGTCGGCCCCGCCGCCTCGCTCCGCCGACAACTGGCGGGTTGCGGCGAACTGGTCGAGCTTGAGCCGGACAGAACTCTTCGCAAGTAGAAAGGAACACGGCCATGATGAATCTCCGCCCCCGACACCACGCACCCGCGTGCGTGCGCGCCCGCCGCGCGTCGCTGCTGGCGCTGCTCCTCGTCGTCTCCTGCTGCCAAGCCCTCGCGCAGCAAGCCGCCGCGCCGCCGCCCGCAAAAGCCGCCGCCGCCCGAGCGTCCCTCACTTACAAGTTCGTCAACGGGCAGTGGTTCGACGGCAAAGGTTTTCAGCGCAAGACCTTCTACTCGGCGGGCGGGGTCTTGACCGAGAAGGAGCCGCGCAAGGTGGACGAGGTGATAGACCTCCAGAACGGCTTCGTCGTGCCGCCTTTCGGCGACGCGCACAACCACAACATCGAGAAGGAGTACAACCTCGCCAACCAGATTCGCGCGTACCTCAACGACGGCATCTATTACGTCAAAATCCCGAACAACATTCGCCAGTTCTCCGTGCTCATCGCCGACAAAATCAACCACCCCGCCAGCATAGATGTCATCTTCGCCAACGGCGGCCTGACCTCGACGGGCGGCCACCCCGTCCGGCTCTACGAAGACATCCTGAGCCAAAACGCCTACCGCGGCGTGGCTAAAGGCTGGTTCGACGGCAAGGCTTATTACCTCATTGACAGCGAGGCCGACCTCCAGAGCAAGTGGCCGGGCATCGTCGCCGACAAGCCCGGCTTCATTAAAACCTACCTCCTCTACTCCGAAGAATACGAGGTGCGTCGCGCCGACCAGACCTTCTACGGGCGGCGTGGCCTCAACCCGCAACTCCTGCCCCTCATCGTCGCGCGCGCGCACAAAGACGGGCTGCGCGTGACGACTCACATCGAGACGGCGGCGGACTTCCACACCGCGCTGAACGCCGGTGTGGACGAGATTAACCACCTGCCCGGTCACTACCTGCCGACGACGCAGCCCGCCGCGCGTTTCAAAATTTCGGAGGAGGACGCGAAGCTGGCCGCGCGAAGGGGCGTGGTCGTCGTCACGACGACGATGGTCGGCAAGCTGCGTGAGAAAGACCCGGAGCGCGTAAAGCTGATGTACGAGGCGCAGGTGCAGAACCTGCGGTTGCTCCACACGCACGGCGTCCCGCTCGCCATCGGCACCGACAACTACGCCCTGACCTCGCTTTCCGAGGCGATGAACCTGCACGAGATGAAGGCCTTCGACAACCTCACCCTGCTCAAGCTGTGGTGCGAGACGACGGCGCGGGCCATCTTCCCGGAGCGAAAGATAGGCCACCTGAAGAAGGGCTACGAAGCGAGCTTCCTCGTACTCGGCGGAAACCCGGTCGAGAACTTCGAGCACGTCAAGGCAATCAAGATGCGATTCAAACAGGGGCACCCCGTCGTCATCCAGAGCGCGGCCCCGGCGCGCTAAAGGCCGGCAAGGGAAGGCGCATGTGCCTTGACGCGCTCCGGTGGTCACGGTCGCGTTAATGCGCCCGGACGACGCGTTCGTGCTTCCCATCCCCGCGCTCGTCACATATTTGTGCGCCGCGGGGGCAAATGGATTATGCTTTACTTACCCTCAAGGCTGTCCGCTATCTCGCGCGCCGCCGGCGGGTCTGATAGGGGGAACGGTTTGACACCCGCGCAACGCCGTTGCTGGTGCCGGAGAGGTGACGAGGAAGAGATGCTTTTGCAACGTAGTCACTGGCCCTACTGGGCGCTGCTCGTCGTCCTGTTCTCCCTGCTCGGGTTCCTCAGCGCGTATGAGTCTTACGCCTCCAGCTACTCGGCGGGCAGGTACAATCTCGATTGGGGGCTGGCGCTCTCGTGGGATTTAATCGGCTGGAACTTGTGGCTGCTGCTCGCCCCGCCCGTGTTGCTGCTCGCGCAGCGGTATCGCCTCGACCGGCGCGACCCCCTGCGGGCGTTGCTCGTCTACATACCGGCGGGCGCGCTCTTCGCCCTCGCGCACTCCGCGCTCCTCGTCTTCATACACTTCTTTATCATCCACGGGTCGGACAGGCTCCCCGGCTTTCTCGTCAACAAATATTACGTCCTGCTGTCGGACTTCCTCACGAGCGCCATCATCTACGTCC
>JAIVJM010000256.1 GCA_020199995.1 Acidobacteriota bacterium
GCCGTCGTCTCCAAAGACTTCTTTTCCGTGATGGCGGTCGAGCCAGTGGTGGGCAGACTTTTCGCCCCGGAAGAGCAGCAGTTCGGCTCCATCCCCGCCGCACTGGTGAGCTATTCATACTGGCAAAGCAGACTGCAGGGGGCACGGGACCTCGGGTCGCTGAAGCTCATGGTCTCGAACAAGCCCGCAGTTGTCGTCGGCGTGCTCCCGCCTGGATTCAACTTCCCGGACGGCAGCCAGGTGTGGACGGCGCGGGAGGCTGGCACACGCCTGCCCAGTCGTAGCGCGCACAACTGGCAGGTTGTCGCGCGGCTGCGGGACGGCACCTCTCTCGAACAGGTGCGGGCTGAGCTTTCGGCTATCGCCCGGAGACTGTCGCAGCAGTACACCGCGGAAAAGATAACCATGGTGGATTCCGCCGTCCTCCAGTTGAGGGATGCTTTGACCGGGGACGTGAAGCCAGCGCTGCTGGTGTTGCAGGGGGCGGCAGGTTTGCTGTTACTGGTGGCCTGCGCCAACGTGATGAACCTGTCGCTGTCGCAGACCTCGGCGCGCGCCGGCGAGCTGGCCATACGCGTCGCGCTAGGCGCTTCGCGCTGGCGGCGTTGCTGCTGGCGATGGCGGGGGTGTTCGGCGTGCTGGCCTATTCAGTCGCTCAGCGAACGCGGGAGATAGGTGTGCGCATCGCGCTGGGGGCCAGCCCGGGCAGAATCCTCAGGATGGTTTTAGGGCAAGGGCTGTTGACGGCCGGCGCCGGGGTTGTCGTCGGCCTTCTGGGCTCATTCCTGTTAACTAGAACCATGAGTTCGCTGCTCTTCGAGGTGAGCCCTAACGATTCGGTCACGGTCGTGTGCGTGGCTTTGCTGCTCATCCTCGTGGCGATGCTGGCGTCTTACATCCCCGCGCGTAGGGCGACCCGCGTTGACCCGATGGTTGCCTTGCGCCATCAGTGAGCGACCTGCGGGCGCGCGGCGAGTTCGTGGTCAATCGCGGCGATTACAATGTCAAAGCCACCTCCGCCGCGCACGGCCTGGTGCGCGTCCGCGACAGGCTGAAGTTCGCCTTCGACATCGTGGCGCATCAGGAATAAGTTTCTCACATACCGGGAGCGGGGTCGCACTGCTTTCACTCGCGGGAAATCATCAGGATGTCAACAATGAAATGATTGAGTTTGATCGGAGCGTATGCTAAAACCCGAAAGTTCTGAGCGATCTGTGCAAGTGAGTTCCGGTTGAGTCCGCCCATCAGCACTCTCGAAGGTGGCTGTCGCGTCACGCACATGAGGGACGGCGCGCCCGACGTGCGTGGGACTCTGCGTGCGTGGCGACAGGTCGGGCGCGCCGTCGGGGCGCAGGCGATCTCACTGCGCGTTCTTGAGTTTTCACAAGGCTTGTCGCCGGGACTACGCAACCCTGGCTGCGACGAAGTGCTCTACGTGCTCGAAGGCGACGCGGAAGTTTTCATTAACGGTCATTCTCACCGCGCTGAATCAGAGAGCGGCATCTACCTGCGACCGGGCGAGACACTGACGATCAACAACCCCAACCCACGACCGCTCGTCCTCATCAGCTCACAATGTCCCGAGCCAGCGGAAGAGCCGGAGACCGTCGCGGCACGCACATCCCCCCTCGCCCAAGTCCCGCCGCCCGCGGGCGAGCCTATCGTGCGCCTCTCGGATCGCAAATCCGTGTCCACGTCTGATCGCTGGTATCGCGTGCTGGTTGATGAGGAAGTCGGAAGCCGACAGGTCACACAGTTCGTCGGCTCGATCCCGCCCGGTCGCGCGCCCGATCACTTCCACACTTACGAAGAGGTCTTGTTCATCCTGTGCGGCGCGGGTCGGATGTGGGCTGGCGCGACCAGCACGGAGATCGGCGCGGGTTCGTGCATCTATCTCCCCAAGCGACAGGTTCACTGTCTCGAAAACACGGGCGACGGCGACCTGCGTTTGCTCGGTGTATTCTATCCGGCGGGCAGCCCAAGCGTCCGGTACGAAAAGGAGTAATGAGTGATGAGTCGAAAGCATTTCGTCTTTCGACTCATCACTCATCACTCATTACTCATCACTCATTACTCATTACTTCTTTTAGAATCTGCATCGCCTCTCGCACCTCTTCGTCCGTGTTGAAGAAGTGTGGCGAGATGCGCAAGCCGACTTGAGGTCGCCAATCGACGAAGACCTTACGCTCGGCGAGGCGAGCCACCATCCGCGGCGCGTCATCGACGCCGATCATGACGGAGCCGCCGCGCCCCTCAATCTCGCGCGGGCTGCTCAGTCGCCATCCTTGCTCCAAAGCGAACTCGACCATCCACGCTGTTCTCCTGCGCGACTCCTGCGCGATTGTCTCTAGCCCGACCTCTTCGATGATGTCGAGACCGGCGAGGCACGAATGAAGTCCGGGGATGTTCGGCGTGCCCTGCGCGAAGCGGCGCACGCCACGTGCGTATTGCATCTCGCGCGCGAAGGCGAAAGGCTCTGCGTGCGCGACCCAGCCGGTGAGTCGCGGCTGCAACTCGTTTTGCAATGCGGGGCGCACGTAGAGGTAGCCGCACGCGGGTCCGCCGCACAGCCACTTGATCGTGCCGCCGATGAGAAAGTCCACGCCCCATTCCGCCGCCTTCAACTCCACGACGCCCGCCGACTGGTACGTGTCTAACAACACTAACGCGCCGACCTCGCGCGCCCGCTCGACAATCGCGCGCGCGTTGACGCGATAAGAGCTGCGATAAGAGGTGTGCGAGAGCGCGACGAGACAAGCCGTCTCGTCTATCGCTTCGAGTATGCGCTCAAGCGGCACGACGATGCCGTCGTCTGTTGGCACAACTTCGACGCGCGCGCCGAGACGCTGCTGCGCCTCCCAGACGTAGCCCATCGAAGGAAAGTCGAGCGCGGTCGTGACGACCTTATTGCGCTTGCTCGCGCCGAAGTCGAAGCACGACGCGACGACCGACAGGGCAATGGACGCATTCGGCTGCACCTGCACGGAGCTACGTGCGCCGCCAAGCAACGCCGCGAGACGGTCGCCTACCTTCTCGGAGAGTTCCCACCAACTCGTCGCCCAAGCATCTTCGCTCGTGTGATGCTCCCATGCGTCCGTGTAGGCGATCATCGCCTCACGCGCTTTGCGCGGCACGGGACCAAGGCTGTGACTCAGCAGATGAATCCCCGAAGTGAGCGTCGGGAACTCTTCGCGGCGTCGGTTGAAGATTGATGAAGTTGCTGCCGACATCGGTTGACGCTCACACTCGTTGATAATCAAACGATCAAGCCCTGAGTTGCGCGAAAGACTTTTCCGTCGCGACCGGATCGGCTTTGAGTCCTGCGAGCACGCCGCGCGCCCCGTCGCCGATTGCCGCTTCAATCGTCTCGCGCCGGATCGCCTCGACGATCTCACGCGCGGCTTGCTCCGCCGTCATCTTCTCCCCGCCGAAGTCGCGACTCATATCCGTGTCAATCGTCGCGGGCAAGACCGAGATGACGCGCACGCCGCTGTCAGCCAAGTCACCGCGTAAGGATTGACTGAGCGAGAGCAGCGCAGCCTTCGTCGCGCAGTACGTGCCGAGCGCGGGCGCGCTCACTTTTCCGAGGACAGATGCGACGTTCACGATCAAGCCGTCGCCGTGCTCCACCATCGCGGGCGCGAACGCCCTGACCATGCGCAGCACTCCCAGGTAGTTGATCTCGATCTCGCTGCGGATGTCGTCCATCGCCGCCTTCAAGACGCCACCGTAGATGGCAATGCCTGCGCTGTTAATGAGCACGTCAACGCGACCAAGCTGCGCTGCCGCGCTGACCTCTTCGTTCGATGTAACGTCGAGACGCAGCGGCGTCAGTTTAGCGCGCGAGCTGACGGAGTTGAGCAAAGTCTCCAGCTCTTCGGGATGACGCGCGCCTGCGACGATCTCGCCCGCGCCGCCTTGCGCGCACGCCAGTACGAGCGCGCGACCGAGACCGCGAGTCGCGCCCGTGATCAAAATTCTCTTCCCTTCAATCTCCATCTCTCTTCTCCCAGGGATCGAGATTCGGCAACTGAGCAATCGCCGTCGAATCAGTCGCCATCTCTGTTCTCCGACGAATCGAGCGCGGGCTGATCCAGAATTGCATCCCTGTCGCGCAGCATCTTCGCGCCGCCGCGCCGTGCCAAAGCGTATAGCACGACGCCGACGAGACTCCACGCCAGCGCCAGTTCAAGACTCGTCAGCGAGTGATTGTCAAGCCGCTGTCCGAAGCTCTGCTCGGAGAGCGTGCGCGTGTCCTGCGAGAGTTGAACCGCGATGAGCGCGCCCATCGCCACGAGCGAGATGAGAGCCGCCGCGCGTTGTAGCCACACGGGAATCGAGATCGTCATCGAACGGTAGAGCTGCGGGTTGCGGCGCGGCAGCAGCAGGAAGACGAGGCTGTGTATGAAGTAGAGAATGACAAGCGCGAAGATGGCGACGTTCAGAGCCAACGATAGTTGATTGCTGACGAGCAGGACGACGCAGGCGGCGAAGGTGAGCGTTAAGCCCCGTATCGGCGTGCCCGTGCGCGGGTTGACGACGCCGATCCAGCGCGGCGAGAGGCCGTCGCGCGCGAGTATGATCACGAGCCGCGAGGGGACGAGCATCGTCGAGTTCATCGAAGTCGTGATCGCCATGATCGCGCCGAAGGTGACGAACAGAGCCGCGCCCGCGGGCAAATAGACGGAGGCGACTTCCGCCATCGGCGCGCTGCTCGCCTGCAAGCGCGAGCCGGGCAAAACGCCGAACGCGACGAGCGACATGAGGACGTAGATACACGCCGTCACGCTGATGCCTTTGAGGAAGATGAGCGGCAGACGCCGCGTGCTGTCTCGCACTTCGCCCGCCGTCTGCGCGAGCGACTCGAACCCCGCGAAGGAGAAGAACAGCGGCACGAGGCTCGCCGCAAATCCACTGCTGCCGTGCGTGACGAACGGTTGATAGTTCGCACTCTTGATCGCGAACAGCCCCGGCACGACCAGAACGATGAGCGAGAGACCTAAGAACGCGCACATCGTCACCTGCAAGCGTCCAAACCAGCGCACGCCCGCGACCTGCACGAGATAAAAAAAGACGAGGCTCGCGAGCGCGAGCGGCAGACGGTAAGTCTCCGCCGGAAGACGACCGCCCGCGAACTCGATGATGTAGTCGGCGAGCGCGCTGGCGAGGTACGCGCCCGCCGCGATGTAAGAGATGATCTTGAGCCACGCGCCGATGAAGGCGAGGCGATAGCCGCCGAGCGTGCGCGAGATGTGCGCGTACTCGCCGCCGGGCTCGCGCCCCAGAGGCGTCGATAGGAATGCCGCGTAGGCGACAGAGGTGGCGAGGACGACGGGCGTGAGCACGACGTAGCCGAGGATGACGCTGGGGCCCGTGAGCGCCCACGCGCGACTCGTGACGGTGAAAATTCCCGCGCCGATCAGTATGCCGAGCAGCGCGGCGTAGGATTCCAGCGTGCCGAGATCGCGCCGCAGCCGACCGACGAAAACTGCTGACGTGCTCGCGCTTCCTTCGTCCTCAAAGTTTTGTTTCATTCATCCTCGACATCTTTCTTCGTTCCATCGTCCTCAATATCATCCCTCATTCATCCTCAGCGTTTTCTTTCGTCGGCGCGCGCGATCAGTCGGTTCGCGGGCAACTTGTGATCGAGCACTTTCTCCGCGCTCTCAACTCCGACGACAGGCAAACTCTCCGCGTCGATCAGACCGAGCTGCGCGAGCACCGAGGCTTGATCCCAGTAGATGTGCTCGTGCGCGAGCCGCCCGTCGCGGAAGTGTATGACGACGATGAGCGGGACGCGGACGTGCTTGCCCGTCGGCGCGACGCCGGGCAGCATCCAGTCCATCTCAATAGTGTGCGTAAACTCGAAGACCATCTCGTCCACCACGCGCTCCGCGCCGACGGTGCGCGAGATGGGCGTCATGCTCGTGTCGGGCGGCATCTGCGGGATGAAGCGTCGAGAGTAGAACTCGCGCAGCTCGCCCTGCCCCACGCCGCCCGTCAACACGGGCACGTGATTGACGTATGCGTCCTCGACCATCGTCCGCAGGGTGTCTTCCGTGTCGCGCGTGGCGAACTCGTACTTGACGTGCTCGTCCCACAGCTCGGCAAGATTCGGTTGCGCGACCGACGAAGCTGCGCCGAGGAGGTGACGCGCGAAAAACTCGACGGTTCTCAAATTAGCCAGTTCCGCCGCGCGCGCATCGTAGTGCTCGCCCCCGACGCGCGCGAAGGCGTGATCCTGTTCGGGGTAGTCGTAGAGCGTGACCGACGGATGAGAGTCGAGCGCGGCGTGAATTTTAACTTGCGCTTCGGGCGGGCAGAACTTGTCGCGACCGCCGACGTGCAGCATGACGGGGCTGCGAATATTCGTCGCCTCGTCGAGCGCGCCGTCAATGCCGACGCCGTAGTAGCCGACCGCGCAGTCCACGGGAAAGCGCGCGGCGAGCAGGTAGGCGAGCTTGCCGCCGAGGCAGTAGCCGACCGCGCCGACGCGACCGTCGCACGACGGATGCTCGCGCGAGAATTTCAGAGCCGCCGCCGCGTCCTCCACAGCCTTCGCCTCGTCGAGCCCTTGATAGAGCGCGAAGGCGCGCTGCCAGTCCTCTTGGCTCTTATCCGTTAACTCGATGCCCGGCTGCTGCCGCCAGAAGAGATCGGGGCAGATGACGACGAAGCCGCGGGCGGCGTACCAGTCGGCGGTGTCGCGCATCACTTGGTTGACGCCGAAGATTTCCTGCAAGAGCACTAGACCTGCGCCTCTGCCGCTCGCGGGCTGCGAGAGGTAGCCGCCGAACTCGCCGCCGTCGGATGATTTGATCGTGATCATAGTTCTTCTCTCAGCAGCCGCCCCCGCTCGACCTTCGTTGTTCGGTTTACACGAGACGCTCGTCGCTCTCAGGCGTTCGCCCCACGACACCTTTGAACATGAAGTCGGTAGCGTGGACTGTGATTCTCGCTACCATATACAATAGAAATCCGCAGCGACGCCAGCCCCATTCTCAGAATGCGCGCCAAAGAAGGTGATTCGGGCGAGATAAAGACGCTATAGGTGGAACGTACCCCTATTCCTTTCCTGATGCCAGGAGATTTTACTCTCAGGAACCACAAAGCGGGTCTCCCGCAAGCAAGCAGGCCCATCATATAGGACCTGTACATTCAGGAGGTCGATAAACACACGGGCCGCTTTATCACCGCCAAAAATGCGGCCGTCTTAATCCGACTGGCGAGGGCCTTGTAATGGAATTGTCCTCGGCCGTGTTGCCTCGTCTTTCAGGATGTCGGCGACGCGCCAGATTTTGACCACCTCGTCGAAGCTGCCCGTCACCATGAACTGCCCGTCCTGACTGAAGGCGACGGTCTTGACGAGTCCGGAGTCGGGGTCGCGCGCGTGCGTTTGCGCGGCGAGCAGACGGCCGCTCGCGGCGTTCCAGAGGAGGACGCGGCCGCCGCTGGCCGTCGCCAGCAGCGCGCCGTCGGGAGACAGCGTGCCGCGCCGCAGGGGCCGCCGCCCGCCGCCTTGCGCCGCCGCCACCGACGCGAGGCGACGCCCCGACGCGACCTCCCAGACCTCGACGACGGGCTCGCCGCCCGACCGACTTTCGCCGCCGCCGCCTTCCGCGCGGCCGCGCGCGCGGCCGCGCTCGTCCACGCCGAGCGCGGCCGCGCCGCCCGGCGGCGACTCGTCGCGCGCCGTCACGAGCCGCCGCCCGTCGGCCGACAGGGCCAGCCACAAACTCCTGAACGGCAGGCGCATCAGCTCACGCCCGTCGCCCGCGCCCCAGACGACGGTCGTCCGGCGCGCGGGATTTTTGATGTTGTGGCGCGTGGCGGCGACCACGCGGGCGTCCGGCGTCAGGCTGACCTGACCCCAGTCGTCTTCCCACTCGGCGGACTCGCCGAAGCGGCCCGCCACACTCAGCCGCGCGAGGTCGCCGAGCACGACGCCGGGCGTGCCCGCGGGCGGCTCCTGCCGCCCCTTGAGGACTGGCGCGGCGACGAAGCGGAGATCGGCCGAGACGTTCTCCGTGCCCTGCGCCGCCCCGGCGTAGACCGACAGGCTCGCCGAGAACTCGCCGCCCAGACTCAGCTCCGCGCCCGCTCTCGACAGCTCGCGCCCGCTCTCGACTTCGTAGAGGAACGCCTCGCGCTTGGACTTCGTGTAGCGCCCGCTGTCGGGCAGCGGCGTGTCGGCGAAGACGACGAGGCGCGCGCCGTCGGCCGAGAGCGCGTGGCCGAAAGAGCCCGCGACGCGGAGCGTTTGCAGCTTGCGCCCCGTCGCCACGTCGTAGACCTCGGTGACGCCGATCTCCGGCGTGACGGCGACACGCCGCCCGTCGGCGGAGACCGCCGGGTGGTTAGCGTCCGAGAGCGTCAGGACGGGGCTGGCCCCGCGGTTCGTGGACATGGGAACCTCGCGCGGCTCGGTGGTCGCGCCGCCGCGCAGGCCGGCGCAGCCGAGCGCCGCGAACGCCGCCGCGGTGAGCAGGAGCGGCCAGAGCCACCCGCCCGCGCCGCCGCCGCAAGCGGCGGCGCGGGCGGCCGCGGCGCGGCCCGGCCGTGTGTTCGGTTCAGAGCCCCTCATTTACAACTCACCCCCGATTGGACTCCGCGCTTGTTCAGCGCCCGCGCCGCGTCGGCCGGGTGCGTGGTCGCCTTGTTGTCCTTGTTCCAAGCGACCTCCTCCTGGTGGCGCTTGAACTCGCTCTTCGCGTTCCAGAGGTCAACGTCGAATGATACGCTCTTGTCGTCGTGCCCCGAAGCTTCGAGCGATCCCCCCTTGATGCGCGCGGGCGAGCGGCGGCCGTAGGCCCCGAAGAAGCCCGCCTTGCCCAGCTCCGCGT
>JAIVJM010000083.1 GCA_020199995.1 Acidobacteriota bacterium
ATTCAGGCTCTGATTGAAGGAGAAAGGGGTGATACGGAGAAGGCGCTCGGGACGGCGATTCAGTCCAACCGAATCGCGCGAGGCTACGAGGTGCCGGCGGCGGTTCTCACCGAGTTGGCCTGGGGCCTGTTGGAGGAATCACCTTCCGCCGCCGAGCGGGGTTTTCTGGAGGCGTTACGCGTCCGCCCAGACGACCCTAACGTACTCACCGGCCTGGGCAACGTCTACCTCACGCTGCGCCGACCGGAAGAGGCGGCCAAGATGTTTCAGAGGGCCCTGGCAATCAGTCCCGACTGGTCGGAAGCGGCGGAGGGTCTTGAGCTGGTGAGACGCATGAAGGGCACGAGCTGACCGATCTACTCGCGGTAACAATGAGCGTGCGGCTTGGACTTTATTGCTCCGTCCGTCCTCCTCCCTCGCGGTGGACTCACGTTATTGAATCGGGGCGGCGTCAGTACTGGCGATAGACGAGCGCTGGCCGACTCAAACTCACCTCGCGTGTGGGATGAGTCGGCCAGGAGTTTATGCTGCGAGCTTGTCAGGGTTTAATTCATCGCGTCTGACTTGAAGCCGCAGACCTGCTGGTGCCCCCGCCGCCTCCTCCGCAGTCTCGGGGGCAGCTGTACTTGTTCTCGCACGACTTGGCGCACACGCCGTCACCGCATATGGCGCACGCCCCCGCCGTCGGTTCACCGCCGCCGACGGGCCCCACCAGCCCGAAAGAGATCGCCCCGAAGACGATGGCTAAAAACGCGGCGACAATCAGCAATGTTCTACGCAGTCTCATTTCTTCCTCCTTCTTTAATCGCGGGTTCGAGTCATAAGTGTGCCGAATTTGCCAAAGGCTTCGCGTTCTTACGTCGAACTCACGTTTGATTAAGTGTTGAAAACGGTTCGCGCTTGGCATTAACACGCGATCCCTCGAACGCGCTTGAAAAGTTCGGGGAGGACTGTCCAACCGCAGGGGCGGACGGTCCTCCCCTTCAAACGCGTTCACGGGAAGTTTTCCGCGGCGTTAGTTGTTCTCCTTCACGAGCGCCTTGCCTTCCTTCACCGACCTGCCGTGGAAGAGGGCGGCGACGGCGTCGTCGGGCGCGACCGCCCGCAGTTGGCCGCCTTCCTCGTGGAAGCGCCCCTGGTCGTTGATCTGGTAGTAGAAGGGGCCGCCGTCTTCCTGCCTCTTCAGGAAGAGGAGGTAGGTGCCTCCGACCTCGAAGTTGCCGCCGTCGAAGTCGAAGTAGGCCACGGTGTCGCCCTGCGTGCTGCTGACGCGCTCGACCGAGACGGTCGAGCCGTCCTTCTCGCCCTTCAGCCCGTCGACGACGCTGAAGTTGACGACCTCGAAGGCGAGCGCGTCTTCGCCGTTCGAGGAGTAGGCGACGCGCCCCGGCGCGACCGAGTCGGCGCGGGCCACGACGACTGCGTCGGAGCTTTTGACCAGCTCCTTGGCGTCCTTGAAGTGCTGCTTCCAGGACGCGGCCGTCCTGTCTTCGCCAGCGGGCTGACCGTGGTTTCTCCAGCCGAGGGCGGCGGAGACGGACAGGCCACAAAGGGCGACGATCAGCGTGTAGGTCCAGAATGTTCTGCGTGTCATCTCTCTTTGCCTCCTGTCTTAGTAGATCGAGTTGATGAGCGACTGGTCGTGCGAGTTAGGCTGCGGGGCGGTCAGGATCGTGTCGTTCATGCAGGTCGTCGACGAGCCCCGGTTGTGGTTCAGCCCGAACAGGTGCCCGACCTCCTGACACGCCACGTGCTTCTTGTTCGTGCGGCTGTAGCTGCCGTTATCGAGGTATGACTGGTTAAGGCGGGAGCGCCCGTTGAAGACGGTGCAGCCGCTGTAGCCGCGTATCTCGGCGATGCCGAGCCAGCCCGTCGCCCCGTAGAATCCGTTGTAGGCGTTGACGTGGTCGGACGAGCCAGCCGCGGAGACCGACGTAAGGTTGATGTCCGTGTAGTTGTGCCAGGAGTTGGAGTCGGTCCGGGCCTCCTCGTTATAAATGTTGAAGTAGTCACCCGTCCCGCCGTTGTACCAGTTGATGCTGGCGTTGGCGTACTTCCAGCAGCCCCAGCGGTGAGACGCCCACGCGCCCATCGGGAGACCCAGAACGACCGCCGCGATCAGGACCGTCGCCCAGATCAGCATAGCCTTCCTAAGCTTCATACGATTCTCCTTATAGTCAGCTCCCGTGCGCGCTGGCACGAGAAGGTGGGTTTCAGCAATCCGGCCATGATGGTCCGGACTCACTTTGAGACACACCGCCCCTTCAAGGGCGACAGGGCCCTCCGCGGGGACGGGCATACCGGTAGCCACATGCGGGGCAAGCTCTCAAGTGACTTGGAGAGCGGCGGGGCAATCAACTGCCGCAAAGTCACTTCCAAAGTGTGTTTACGAACAAAGGAGGCCGAAGGTGAAGAGCTTCGGCTGTGCGTCTTCGGGTGAACGCCGGACAGACTATGCAAGCAGGTCGCATTTGTCAAGAATTTTGTTCGCTGATGTAGGTAGGTAGTGGCCCTCTTACATTGGGGATTGAAAAAAGGAAGGCAATGTGTGGAGAGTGTCGGCTGTCATGGCACGACGCAGAATCCACTTTGCTCCGCCTTCCCTGCGCTGCCCCCATTGCGGAGAGCCAGCACGGGGCCTCTTGTATCACAGCACCTATCGCACTCGCGACGGGCCGCGGCGGCTGTGGCAATGCGGCGAGTGCGGCCGGTGACTGTCGGAGCGGAGGGGCACGGCCTTCTTCAACTTGAAGACTCCCGAAGCCGAGGTCTGCTGCTCGATAGATGCCATGCTGCGCGGCGACACCCAGACCTCGACGGCGCAGACGCGCCATCACCGGCGTGACACGCTTCGGCGGTGGCGGCGGCGGGCGGCTCCTTGCGCCCGTGCCGTGGACGAGGAGGTCGTGACCGGCTTAACGGTCGCCGACCTTGAACTCGACGAGCAGTGGTCGTTCGCCGGGAAGAAGAAGGCCCCGTTCGCCGACAACTCCGAGCGTGGCGAGGCGTGGTGGCATAAAGCGATGGCGCGGGAGGGCCGCCTCCTGGTCGAACAGTTCGTCAGCCCGCGCACCCCGGGAGCCGCGGAAATGCGTGTGAACCGGAGCTTTGACCGCCTGGCCTCGGGGTGCCTGCCGCGGGTGAGCAGTGACGGTTACGACGCTTACACGCAGCCGCTCTCCGAGCAGGTCGAGGCCGTCACGCTCTACCCGCTGTGGTGGGCGTTGCTCAAGGGCAAGGCGGGTCGCCCGCCCAAGCCGCAGCGTGTCCCTGACCCGGCGCTCGTCTACGGGCAGGTCGTCAAGCAGCGCGAGGGCCGACGCATTGTGAAGGTCGAGAAGAAGCTGGTGCTCGGGTCGCCTGCCACAGACCTCGCCTCCATCTCGACCTCTTTGTTGGAGCGGCAGAACGGGACGGCGCGCTCGCGCAACCGTTATCTAGTGCGCAAGACCTACGCCTTCGCCAAGCGGGTTGAGTACATGGACGACCAGTGTGAGGTGGATAAGACCTTCTACAACTTCTGCCGCAAGCATCGCGGGCTGAAGGGTGAGACGCCCGCGATGCGGCAAGGGCTGACCGATCACGTCTGGTCGGTGGCCGAGGTGCTGGGCTACCGCAGCGCCGCCCCGTGACGAATCCCCAACCTAACGGGGTCACTACCCAATTTTTGCAACGAATATTTCTGTTGACAGGCCGTGGGTCTTCCACTAATCTCGCGATTCCTCCCCCGATTAATAATTCAGATTTTCATCGAGCGCTTGTTTACTCACGCGGGTGACATGCTCCCCGAAATGAGTACCAGCCGATAGATTAGAATCTCCCAACTTCCAGAGGAGATTCTTCAATGAAGCAAAGCAAGTTTAGCGAGGAGCAGATCATCTCGATCTTGCGCGAGGCGGTGAAGGGTGAGCAGACCATCACGGCCATCTGTCGTGCGCACTCGATCTCAGAAAACACCTTCTACAAATGGCGACAGAAGTACGGCGGCTTGGAAGTCGCGGACGCCAAGCGCCTGCGCGAGTTAGAGCGTGAGAATGCGCGCTTGAAACGACTGTTGGCGGAAAGCGCCATCGAGATCGATGCCATGAAAGAGGTGCTGGCAAAAAAGTGGTGACCGCCCCGCAACGCCGCGAGATGGTCGGCGTACTCAAGGCGTTGAAAGTCTCGGAGCGGCGCAGTTGTCAGCTTGTCGGGATCAGTCGCCATGGCGTCCGTTATGAGTCTCACCGCTCGGACGGCGCGCTGCTGGAGAAGTTGAAAGCCATTGCCGATAAGCATCCGCGCTACGGGTATCGGCGAGCCTGGGCACTGCTCAGAAGAGATGGTGCTGAGATCAACCACAAGCGGGTGCATCGTGTGTGGCGAGAGGCAAAGCTCTCGTTGCCACTGCGCCGTCCACGTAAGCGACGGGTTGGAGTGTCCGCCATCACCTGCGCGCAGGCTATCAGACCGAACCACGTGTGGACGTATGACTTCGTCTTTGACCGGTGCGCTAATGGGCAGCAGATCAAACTGCTGACCGTGGTGGACGAATACACCAGAGAGAGTCTAGCGATCCGGGTCGCCACTTCAATCAAGTCGCGCGCCGTCATCGAGGTGCTTGCCCGATTAGTAGCAGAGCGCGGAGCGCCGCAATGCTTGCGCTCAGACAATGGGTCGGAGTTCGTTGCCATACGAGTGAAAGAATGGCTCAAAGAGAAAGGTGTCGAGACGCTCTATATCGAGCCGGGCAGTCCGTGGCAGAATGCCACGGGAGAAAGCTTCAACGGGCGCTTACGTGATGAATGTCTGAATGTTGAATGGTTCAAGAATCTGCGAGAGGCCACTGTGATCGTCGAGACATGGCGACGACATTACAACCAGAAGCGTCCGCACAGCAGTCTCGACTATCGAACCCCGGATGAGTTCTATGTAGTCTATAAGCAAAGAGCAATGACATTAACAACCGTGAGAATCTAATCTCATGGCTGGTAAGCAAAACGGGGGCAGTTCACTTGGCAGCTCGACTTTCTACCACAGACTGTGAACCCTTCCTTATTCCTCTCTTAAAAGTGATAAGCGGTCAGCAGCCAGTGCCATTGACTGTTCATACGTTTCGGCGTAGGATTCCCCGGCTCCCTACGCCTCACGACAATCCCTTTAAGGAGATAAACCAATGCAAGACAATACAGACGCAAGCAACCATCACGACTCTTTACAGCAAGAGGGCAGCCTTCCATTCTTCGCGCGATTCCTCGAAGGTCAGAACAACGCTGAGCGGAGCGCCGCGACGACGAAGTACCCGTCCGACCTCGATGAGTTTACGACCCTGAAGTACCCGTCCGACGGCGACGACGACACACCGACCGAAGACAGCATCCTGGCGGCGGCAACGGAGAGGCGAATCAGTGCCTTGACATTGAAGTACCCGTCCGACTTCGATGAGGGTGATATGACCATGAAGTACCCGTCCGACGACGACGAGAGCAACCCGGATGATCGTGTCTATCGCACCTAGTCCGTTGCGGAAAGCCGAGTATTCGTCGAGCATCTGCTCACGTAAACCGACCCGCATGATGTTCAGAGAGCCAGCGCGCGTTACAGTCCGTGCCAGCGAGAGCTCTGCCCTGCTCAGGCGCAGCCCGCGACAAAAGGGAGCCACTGCGCGCTGGCACTTCTGAGCATGCCTATCTCCATCGCATGACTTCAAGAGTATCGCGCGACACGGTTCTGCTGCTCACGCACAGCGCCGATTTCTACACAATCGATCTGGTTGCCGAAGCTCTCACACGCATGGGCGCGCGCCCCTTTCGCCTGAACACGGAGCGCTTCCCCGCCTCCGTCAAGCTCTCGGCTCGCATGGGGAACGACCGCGCCGCGTATGTCATCGTGGACGCGGGCGTGCAGATTTCCACCGAAGAGATACGAGCCGTCTGGGCGCGAAAGCTGTGGACGCCGCGGATGGATGCCAACCTCGACGAGCGTTTTCGTGAGATGTGCGGCAGGGAGTCTGTCGCCGCGCTCGAAGGATTTCTCGACGCGCTCCACGATGCGCGCTGGGTGAACGACATTCAGCGAGAGCGCGCGGCGGAGAACAAGCAGCGGCAACTTCGCATCGCCGCGCGAGCCGGCCTGCATATCCCGCGCACGCTCGTCACCAACGACCCCGCCGCGGCTCGACAGTTCTTCGCCGAGACCGAAGGCCGGATGGTGGCGAAGCTCCTCCGTCCGCTCACGGTCAGCATGAACGCCGCGCCCCTCTTTGTTTACACGAGCCGGGTGCGAGAAGAAGACCTCGCCGACGCTGAGACGCTCCGCCACAGCCCGATGGTTTTTCAGGAATTGATTCCGAAAGAGCGCGAGCTGCGCATCGCGTGGGTGGCGGGCGAAGCCTTCACGGGCGCGCTCGACGCGAGCGGCACGTCGCGAGGGCAGACGGACTGGCGACGTGCCGCGCCGGAAGAGTGTCGCTGGCAGACGGCCGGGCTTCCCGTCGAAGTCTCGCGTGGCTTGCAGGGTCTGATGTCGGAGTTGGGGCTCGTCTTCGGCGCGATTGATTTGATCTGCACCCCTTCGGGCGAACACGTCTTTCTTGAAGTCAACCCCGGGGGCGAGTGGGGCATGCTCGAACGCGATCTCGGCCTCCCCATCGCCGACGCCATCGCCCGCGCGCTTTTACTTCCCGCCGAAAACCGAGTAGGGCCGACATGACAGTCCTTATCATCACACGCAGCGACGACAACGAGAGCGTCTCAATGGTCACCCAAGCTATCGAGCGCAAGGGCGGTGAAGCGATTCGCTTCGACACCGACCGCTTCCCGACCGAAGTGCGTCTCTCGGCCTACTACGGCCAGGACGACGACGAGCGTCTGACGCTCACGAACGACGAAGGTGAGTTCAATCTGCGCGAGGTCAAGGCCGTCTGGCATCGCCGTCTCAACTTCGGAGCACAGCTTCCTCAGACGCTCGACAGGCAACTGCGCTACGCCTCCCTC
>JAIVJM010000257.1 GCA_020199995.1 Acidobacteriota bacterium
AACCAATATAGTACGCCAATGATCACGGCGAATAACAGAGGTACCATCGCCGACCGGCGGCCGAAGGTCAGGGCGAGCGGCAACCCGTTAATCCACATGACCAGGGGACTGATAGGGTCTAGCCTCCTCTTCCAAAGTCCGATCGTCAGGTAGGTCGCGAGATCGGAACCAGGCTCTTGAGCAACGACCTTATTTAAATATGCGCTTAACTCCGAGGTGCTGTATTCCGTCAGTTTCTTAAGCTGGGGCTTAAAGATTTGGAAGTTCGTTGTCTCGTCGACATACTGGCTGCTAGTTAATTGCTTTCTCTCACCCTCATCGTCCGAGAGCACTTTTAAGTAAGACACGCCCTCCAAAACAACCCCCCCCCTTGGGCTCTCTTTTGCGCTGTTTCCCCATACAACCTCCTCCAGGAAGATACCCTGTGGATCGAACTTGTAAAGTGTCGGGACGGTGACGGCACCCGATCCGGTATCATACTTATATGAATACAACGCCTGTGTGGGAGCCGCGAGCCACAAATAGCCTGATGGCGTGTCTGTCCTGATCGGTCCTGAGCGCAAGCGCGCACGTAGCTCTTCCTGCCTAGCATTTGCATCAGGGAGTACTCTTTCTTGAACAAGCCAGAGGATTGTGCAGACCCCGCACACGAACCACAAGGACGGTAGCGCCAACCTGTACAGACTTTGCCCGCTGGACCACCAAGAAATCGCTTCACTGCGTCGAGCCATCAATGCGTAGGTCACTAATATAGAGATTAACGTCGCGATCGGCGTCACGCCCGTAGCAGCTAGGGGCGACAGATAGATAAGATAAAGTACGACCAATTTCGATCTGGAGCTCTCGGCTGCGACGAAGCGTAGAGTCTCAAAGAATGTGAAAATGAGGAAAACTGCGACAAGCCCTAAGAGGGCGAGCAGGAAATGCCTGAGCAGGGCTCCGACAATTGACCGATCGAGTAAACCTAAGAAAGATAATCGGCGCATCGTTGTTGCCGACCCATACGCCTGCCGCCCGCCGAGCACGACACCCTCAATTGACACTTTCTTCGCACGCGAAAACCAGAGGTTATTACTCGTGTTGAGCGAGACGAGGATGACGCCCGCGGCGAAAGCGCAAAGGGTCGCGAACCATGCCCCTGCAAACGGGGAGACGGCTCCCGTTCTCGTCAGGTAATCACCCCCGAGGAAGAGCAGGTAAAAAATGATCATTGAAACCACAGAGAGCGCGGCTCCCAGCGCTCGCCCGCCCTTGCGCGTCCGCCCCCCCAAGCCGACTCCCAGCAGCACGAATGGCAGCGGCGTCACCGCCAATGCCATCCTTTTATGTATCGATGATAGGAGCTCGTTTCTCCTGTTTATCGGACCCGAGCGCAAATTCTGAAGTAGTGCGCCCCATTCCATCTCGTCATAGTCAGCGGGACGGGCAAGTTGATTCAAGAGTGCTGCCCTCCCCGTGTTAAGACGCACGCGCAGTTGCTCAGACCTTTCGGTGACAACTTGCCTCCCCGCGCCCTCCGCTCCCCTTCCCGATGACGGCAAGGTAGTCACCATGGCGTCGTGCAGTAAAAGCTCGGTTTGATCCCCAGTAAGATCAATCCTCCCCGAGCGCGCAGTCACCAGACGCAGGTCCCCGCCGGGCTCGAACCAGTGGATGAAGACTTTTCGCCATTCCCCGCTCGCTTCGTCACCTTCGCGAACGTAGATCAATTTTCCGGGCAATTGCGTGTTGAATGTACCCGGTTGAATCGGCGTCTCGAGACGCTCGAGAGTCATGCGTAGCACTGCCTGCCGGGCTGAGTGCGTGGCTCGCGGCGCGAGGACGAAGGCGTTAAAAGTCGTGATCAGGGTGCACAAGAGCCCTAACGCAAGGGTCGGCAGCGCGAATCTCCAATTACTCAGACCCACCGCGCGAAAGACGACGAGCTCGCTATCGCTCCCCATCCGAGCAAAACCGGTGGCGGTGGCGATCAGAACCGACATGGGGAGGGTGAAGAGTGTGATTCCGGGTAAGACCCCGAGCACGAGGTCGAGCACTAGGGCGAATGACGAGCCGGTCGTGCTGAGTGCCTCAGCCACCTTCCCCGCCTGCTGTGTCAAGAGCACGGACGTCAGGATGAGGAAAGCGAGGAAAAGGTAAGGGGTAATGGACTTGACGACGTACCGACCTAACAGGAATTTGCCTGAGCCTCTTAACACAAACACCCTCAACTAAACGAAAATACATCGCCTGCGTGGAAAAGGCACGCCCCTCATGCGTTGCTCGAACGAGGCAGAGGCTCCCGCCCGAGCGCGCGCGCGATCAGGATGCGTAATAACTTTCCGACCTCAGACGAGCTCTCGCGATCCTTGCGCGCTGCTTCATGCGTCCAACTCCCGGGCCGAGTCTTCAGAGCGGTATTGAGCATGGAGAGCGCATCGGGCGAGATAACTATCCCGCGCGAGTCCGCGCAGTCGAAACACTCGAAATTACTCCCGGAATTTAACGCCGCCCCGCCCGGCTCCCTGCCGAGCGGCTTCCGACAACTCCCGCACTTAGTCGAGTCTGGCAAAAAGCCTGCGAGCTTGAGGATCCAAACCTCGCAGTATCTGCAGACCCAGGTAACCTCGCCGGGTGATTCCGCGAGCGCCTCGAGGCAGGCTTTCAGCATCCTGAAAAATCTTTCATCCGGCGCACGCAGAGGGGTGAACTCGAGGATCAGCCCGGCCACGTATTCGAGGGTGACGAAAACCGAATCGTCCCGCGTCAGATCAAAATATGATTTGGTAATTTTAGCCCCGGTGATCGTGACCAACTCGCGAGTCTCTTTCTCGAAAAAACTTAGCCGAATCAAAGTGAAAGGTTCGAGGCTCGCGCCAAATCTGCTCTTCAGCCGCCGCGCACCACGCGCCACCCCGCGCACCACCCCCTCCTGGCTCGTAAGTGCGGTCGCGATCTTATCGGCTTCCCCCAACTTGATGCTGCGCAGGACAATCGCGTCCGTCTCAATCAGCCCCATTCTCTTCCCTTACCAATGAGCCAATGCCGCGTGAATTGTGAAAGATTGCCACGGAGGGGTATACCCGTTCCTTATCGGACGCGGCTAACGCGGCAGCCAGTATAGAAGCCAAGCCAAGAGCAGTCCTATCAGGACGAACTCTGCAAAAATCTTCAGGCCATAGAGCAAACTCTCCCGACGCCCTTGACGACCGACCACGCCAAAAGAGATCGCGACCAACGCGGCGAAGACGACCATGAACAGGAGGTGGCTCAAAGTTTTCTCCCCAACGCGATGTCGAATGAGTCGAGCGCCGCAAGGTAATTGGTCAACCCCGCGATGATTAAAAAAATGTTCCCGTACTCCGCGGTCGCTCTCTGTGCCTGATCCACGACGCCCGTCTTCGTCCACAGGCAGATGAAATATGCGAGCCCCGTCCCGAGGTCGCAGAACCCGTAGACATATGCCAGCAGTCCCGCATCCGAGACGTTATGCGGGCCAAATAGATGTCCCCCCAGAAGAAGACCCAGCAGGAACATCATCGCGACGACCGCGCACATGATGAGACCCCGGATGCCCTTCCCGACTAAGAAATATCCCGCCCCCGGCACGGCCCATGTTAAAAGGCCTGCCGCGAAGGCGCGCGCGACGTGAGGCGAAGCGGGAAACTCTCTACTCTGAAACTCTCTACTCAAACCCTTGCATCCCTCCACATTCGATTAAAGTGAAACGGCACACGCGCCGACTGGCATACGAGAACAGCCACCTTGTGCGCACGAACGGCAAAGCGTGAAGCTCTCAGAATCAATCACCTCTCTCCCAACATTGACTCCTCCGACTCTTTTCACACGCCCCACCCTCCTGCCGGGGCGGCCGTGCAGATCCAAATCTGTAATTTCGATGGACACACCCTGAACCAGAAAAAGGTCTTGATCGGAGCCTCCACGTAAGCACGCATCTGTCGCTCTTTTTGTCTCCATGTCCGGGTAGAGAGCGTCCGCCACAACTCTGGAGCTTTCCAGCGCCGCCAACAGATGTGCCCTTGCTGGCGCTCACATTCTGCTGGAAGCTCTGTTAAAGGTGGAACCATAGCCGCACCTGTCGTTCTACATGAAGAGTATGACATGAAGAGTCGGCGCGCCGACAAAGTTGAGAGTTTACCTGATAGCCCTCTCGCGCCGAGACGTCCGGATAACTAGTACAACAGGAACCCGCTGCGCAGCTCTCTGAACGCCTGAGAGCTCTCCGCCCAGGAGGATTTGATTGCCCCGACAGGCGTCCCGCCCTCGATGGACTCGCGAAGCTTGTCCGTCCCGGCGATCACGTCGAAGGGATTCTTATCGAAGACGTATTCATACGGCGGGCTCTTCCACAGAAAAGCCTCCGGGTAGAGCTCGCGTATAACTTTAACTATGGCGATCCCCGTAATCACCGGCTCGAAACCGTTCCTGTCGAGGACGTGAATCTGTACGCCGCCGCAGGTCCGACCGGCATGCTTCTGGAAAGTCGGCTGGAAATGGCAGGCGCGGAAAAAGACTCCCCTCAAATCGAGCCTGTTGAGTTCTCGCGCGAGCCTTGCCGCATCGACGTACGGAGCGCCGACGAGTTCGAAGGGTCTCGTAGTCCCACGCCCCTCTGAGACCTGCGTGCCCTCCAGGTGTACCGTGCCGGGGAAAACCGTCGCCGTGTCCAGCGTCGGAATGTTAGGCGACGGCAGAACCCAGGGCGCGTCGGTCTCATCCGCCCACATTTCCCTGCCCCAGCCGTCCATCAGGCTGAACTCCAGGTCGCAGCCGATCCCCCAGTGCTCGTTGAACATCTTCGCCAGTTCACAGACCGTCATGCCGTGTCGCGTCGGCAGCGGGAACTGCCCGACGAAGGACGCGTACTCGGGCTCAAGCACATTGCCCTCCACCGCCTCGCCGTTGATCGGGTTGGGTCGATCACAGACTATCACCTTTTTGCCGAACTCTCGCGCCGCGCGCATGCAGTTCGCCAGCGTGTAGACAAAAGTATAGATGCGACAGCCCACGTCCTGCAGATCGCAGACAAGCACGTCCACCTCTTCGAGCATGCGCTGCGTCGGCTCTCTCGTCTCGCTGTAGAGCGAGTGGACTGGCACGCCCGTCTCTGCGTCGAGGGCGTGGGGCGTCTCGACCATGTTGTCCTGGAGATCGCCGCGGATGCCGTGCTGCGGTCCGAAGAGGGCTGTCAACTTCCAGTCGCCCCCCCCGTGGAAGAGATCAGCCACGTGTCGATACGAGTGATCCACCGACGCCTGGTTACACACCAAACCGACGCGCGCACCCTTCAGAGAGTTGCCGCCCCGACTCAGTAAGCGCTCGACTCCGAGCTCGATTCTTCTCTTCCCTGTCTGCATCCTGACTTGATCACGCCCCTCTCGCTTTAAACTTGAAGCCCAACCTCAGCCGCAGAGCACCGAGCCTCCGTTAACGTTCAAGACCTCGCCCGTGATGTGGCGCGCCCAGTCGCTACAGAGGAACAGGACCGGCAGCGCGATGTCATCCGCAGACGCCACCCTGCGGACCGGGATCGCTTCTTCGATCTCCTTTCGCTGCCCCACGTCCTCGAAAACGTGCGCAGTCATCTCCGTATCAACCCAGCCGGGCGCGACTGCGTTGACCGTGATGCCGTGTTCGCCTAGCTCCACCGCCAGCGACTTGACGAAGGCGATCTGCCCGCCTTTGGAAGCGGCGTAGTTCGAGTAGTTGGCTTCGCCGCGCTGCCCCGCCGTCGAACTCAACGCGATGATACGCCCCCAACCCTGCCGCTTCAAAAATGGGATCGCCGCGCGACACAGCGCCCAGGTCCCTTTCAGGTTAATGTCGAGCGTCCGGTCCCACACCTTCTCTTCCAGAGACTCTGCCGAGGCTCCCACCCACACGCCCGCGTTGCAGACGAGGATGTCCAGACGACCGAACACTTCCAGCGTACGCCGCACGAGGGCATCAGCCTCTTCCAATTTACTCACGTCTGCGCGAACCGAGAGCCCCTCCGAGCCCGCTCCCTCGACGCCGCGCAGGGACTCTTCCGCGCCTGACTCGTCTGTGAGGTAATTGACGACGACGGCGACGCCGGCTTGCGCGAGTCGCAGCGCTACCGCCCGCCCGATCCCCCTCGAGCCCCCACTCACGATCGCAACTCGTCCATGGAGATGTAGGTCGAGGCTTTCGTCTAATCTCTTCATGAAATCAAATAGAGAGCCCGTGTCGTTATCGGACGCTACGGTAAAGTTATTCTTTAACTCGTCTTTGTCATGAGTTCCCGCTGGCTGAATGAAGTCGCCTCGGTTACGAAAGTAGAAAACAGGCGGGCGGAAAACTCGTCCTCCTGCCACTCTATCTCCGGATGCCATTGCACCCCCACCGCCCAACGCCCCTCGCGTACGTCCTCGACGCCTTCCAAGAGTCCGTCGGGAGCCCACGCAGTCGCACGCAGGTGCGTGCCGAGAGTCTCGATTGCCTGATGATGATGACTGTTGACGAGCGCCGTCTCGGATTCGGCGAGAGACGCCAGGCGACTGCCTCCGAGAAGGCTGACGCGGTGCGAGCGCCGACCGCGCGGCGCGCCCTGCTCGTGCTTGACGGCTTGCGGCAACTGGCTCTGGATGTCCTGTATGAGCGTGCCGCCGCGCACGACGTTCCAGATTTGCATCCCGAAGCAGATCGCCAGCAGCGGCATCGAGCGTCGCTCGACCTCCGCCAGAACCAGTTCGTCAGTCTCGTCTCGCAGCGGGTGAACCGCCCCCAAGCCCGGCAGGGGGTCTCGCCCGTAGCGCAGGGGGTCAACGTCCGATGCGCTCCCCGGCAGCAGCACGCCGTCGAGGCGCGACAACACCTCCGAGACGTACTCGACCCGCGGGATGAGCGAGAGGTGCACCGGCGCCCCGCCCGCCGCCTCGACCGCCTCGCCGTACCAACGCGCCAGGTAGAAGCGCTCCGTCTCCAGCTCGTGCCGCAGTGTGATTC
>JAIVJM010000084.1 GCA_020199995.1 Acidobacteriota bacterium
GACGTGGACGCGCAGGGCGGGGCCTACGCGACCGGCGTGCTGGTGCTCATGAGCTCGGCGGCGATTGCCGTCACGCTCTCGCAGTGGAAGAGATCGGGGTGGGGGAAGTGGACTTACGCCTTCCTCCTTATCTCGCTGGTCTTCGCCTACACCACCGTCGTCAACATCATCGAGCGGCCCGAGGGCATTAAGATCGCCTCGTTCTTCATCCTCACCATCGTCGTCACATCATTCATGTCGCGCGTGTGGCGCACGACCGAGCTGCGGGTCGAGAAAATCGAGCTCGACGCGCCCGCGCAGGACTACATCAACGATCTCATCAAGAGGGGCTGCGAGGTGCGCATCGTCGCCAACCGCCGCGACACGGGCGACGTGAGCGAGTACCAGTTCAAGGAGCGCGAGAAGCGGCTCGACAACCACATCCCGACGCGCGACCCCGTGATCTTCTTCGAGGTCACGCCGAGCGACGCCTCGGAGTTCGCCGGAGTGCTCAAGATCAGGGGCGTGGACGTCGAGGGCTACCGCGTGATGCGCGCCGAGAGCCCGGCGGTGCCCAACGCCATCGCCGCCTTCCTCCTCCACCTGCGCGACACGACGGGCAAGATGCCTCACGTCTACTTCGGCTGGAGCGAGGGCAATCCACTTGCCTACCTCCTCAAGTACGTCGCCTTCGGCGAGGGCGACACCGCCCCCGTCACGCACGAAGTCCTGCGGCAGGCCGAGGATGACTCCGAGCGCCGCCCGACGGTTCATGTCGGCGGCTGAGGGCAATCGCGGGCCGTCTGTTCGTTGAAAGCACCGGCGGGCGAGGTGTGACGGGCGGCGTGAGAAAAACCGAGAGCCGTAAGCCTCGAGGGGTGACAGGAAAAAAGTTCTTCCTGTCACCCCTCGAGGCTTACGGCTCTCGGTTGTTGGGCGCACAGCTACCGCCGCGGCGGTGTGCGAGGGGCGTGTCTCGGGGGTTTACTGAAGTCGCGCGGCCTCAGCCGCCCTGCGTCTCCCCGTTGCGGCTCGCGAGGAAGCAGGAGCGGCAGAAGACGGGGCGACCCTGCGACGGGTAAAAAGGCACAGTGGTCTGCTGGCCGCACTGCGCGCACTGGACCGAGACTTCGATGCGCTGGCGCACGCCCGCGGCCTGCGCGGCGGCGATGGCGGAGAGCCGGTCGTTCTTGGCCTGCTTGCAGGGCTTGCAGCGCTTGGGCTCGTTCTTCAAACCCTTGTCGTGGAAAAAGACCTGCTCGCCAGCCGTCCACGTGAAGTCCTCGCTGCAGTCAACGCAGCGGATCGCGCGGTCGTCGAATTCCGACTCGCCCTGATTCCACTCTCCGTTGGTTTTCGCGACGGTCTCTACTGTTTGTACCTGTGACATGGTGCCAATCCCTTGTTGAAGAACTTCCGGCTGATGGCGCAGGTGGGACGCGCGCACACGCCCGAAAGTTGTTAGGTGCTCTGACTACGAGGGGACTGTGGTCGGCCTCGAACGGCCTCGGGGCGACATGCGAGAGAATGATGCAAAACCGAAGGCGTCGAAAAGTGACGACTGCCGGGGTGCCTGCCCGCCCGCGACTATGCAAGGTATATCCATCACGAAATTGTGTCAAGGGCGAAGAGAAAGTTTCACCACCGTCTTGACAGCCCCGAGTGCGCATGACAGCATCCCCCGCACGTTTTATTCGACCATCAAGGAATCAAATCGGAGAGCTTTCCCTTTATGAATGTGCTGGTCATCGGCTCGGGCGGGCGCGAGCACGCGCTCTGCCGGACTCTGCAAAGCAGTGCGCGCGGAGAGCCTTTGCGCCTCTTTTGCGCTCCCGGTAACGCCGGGATAGAGGAGGTGGCCGAGTGCGTCGCCTTGAGCGCGACGGACGTCTCGGCCCTCGCCGACTTCGCCGTGCGGGAGCGCATCGGCCTCACCGTGGTCGGGGGCGAAGCGCCGCTCGACGCAGGGCTCGTTGACGAATTCGAGCGCCGCGGCCTCCTCGTCGCCGGGCCGCCGCGGGCCGCCGCCCGCCTCGAATCGAGCAAGGTCTTCGCCAAAGATTTCATGCTCCGCCACGGCGTCCCCACGGCGCGCCACCGCGTCGCTGCGTCCGTCGCGGAGGCGCGAGAGATTCTGCGCGGCGGCGTGTTCGGCGGCGAAGATACTTCCGTAGTCGTCAAAGCCGACGGACTCGCGGCGGGCAAGGGAGTCGTCGTGGCGCGCTCGCGCGCAGAGGCCGAACGTGCTGTCGAGGAGTTGATGGAGGGCGGTCGCGTCGGGTCGGAGGCGGGGCGGCGCGTCCTTCTCGAAGAGGCTCTGGAGGGGCGCGAGGCTTCGCTGCTCCTCTGGACGGACGGGCGCGATTACGTCCTCATGCCTCCGGCGCGCGATCACAAGCGCGTCGGCGAGGGCGACACCGGCCCGAACACAGGCGGCATGGGCGCGATCACCGCGCACGGCGTGCTCGACGAAGAGACGCTTGCGCGCGCCGTCAACGAGATCGTCGAGCCGACCCTCCGGGGGGCGCGCGACGAGGGTTTGAATTTCCGCGGCGTGCTCTTCGTCGGCCTCATGCTGACCGCCGAAGGGCCGCGCGCGCTCGAATACAACGTCCGCTTCGGCGACCCCGAAGCGCAGGCCATCCTCGTCCGGCTCCGGAGCAGCCTCGCAGAAATTTTCGAGGCGGTGGCGACGCGGCGCCTCGGCGAGCTGAATGTCACGTGGAGCGACGACGCCTCGGCCTGTGTCGTGCTGGCCGCGCGCGGCTACCCGGAATGTCCCGAAACGGGGGCGCGCATCCACGGCCTCGGAGAAGCCACGCTCGTGCCCTCCGCGCAAATCTTCCACGCGGGGACGAGCCGCACGCCGGACGGCTCGCTGCTGACGGCTGGCGGGCGCGTGCTCGGCATCACGGCGACCGCGCCGACGCTCGGGCAGGCCCTCGAACGCTGCTATGCCTCCGCCGCGCGAATCAGTTGGGATGGCATGCACTACCGGCGCGACATCGGAAGATTCACGGAAAACAGCAGGCAACAGGAACACTACCGCGAGCAGTAGCGAGCGGGTCGAGTATCAATAGCGCCGACCCGCTCGCTACTCCTCGCGGTAGTGTTACCACCGCCTGCCTACTGTTCTTTCCTCGCGTCGCGGAACCCTGTTATACTCGAATCAAGTAAAGGGCGGGCGGTGTTCGAGTTGAAGGTGCAACCAGTTGGCGCGGACGGACGTACAATGTCTTGCCCGGAGCACCATATTTTTGAGGGCGGCTTTGATAAAACAACGGACGGGCCGGTGAGTCTAGCGCGGCCCGGACGCTTCGGAGGGCGAGAAAAGATGGGACTGCTGTCGAGGATAAAGCGTTCGCTTCGGGCACTGTTCGGCGGCATCGTCGAGAAGACCGAAGACCCCGAGCTGATTCTGCAACAGACGATCCGCGACATGCGCGACCGCGTGCCGGAACTCAACAACTCCGTCGCGCAGGTGATGGCGACCGAGCGTTTGCTCGCGAAGAGCAGAGAGCGGCTCGAAACGCAGGTCGTCGATCTCGACTCGAAGATCAAGGCTGCGATCAAGTTGAATCGCGACGACATCGCGACGGCCTACATCGGGCAGCTCCAGCAGGCGCAGCTCGACCTCGGCAAGACTTCTCAGCAACTCGATCACGCCACGAACGCATCCAAGCAGGCGCTCAAGGCGCGCGACAACTATGTCCTCCAGATGCAGCGTCGCACGGCTGAGGCCATGCAGCTCATCAACCAGTCGAAGCAGGCCAAGCTTCAGGAGCAGTTGGCGCAGACGATGGCCTCGTTCCAGCTCGGCGACGACGCTTCGACCTTCAGCGAGATGCGCGAGAAGATAGACCGCCGCGCCGCCACCGCCGAGGCCAAGCTCCAGCTCGGCACGTCGAGCGTGGATACGCAGATGCAGGACATCGAGCGTGAGGCTTTAGACATGCAGTTGCAGGACAAGCTTCTCGATTACAAGAAACAGATGGGCATGCTCGGCAGCGGGCAGCAGGAGACGCCCGCGCTCCCTTCGGGCGAGCCGAGCGCCTGAGGCCCTATACATAAGGTCGTTTTCATCCGAAGTTAATTTTTATGGCGGAGAGAAAGCTCAGTCTCGAATATCTCAAAGAGGCAGTCATGGAGCCCGTCAACTTCTGGGGTATGGCGGGGTTCGCCGTCGCGGCGGCTTACACCTGGTCGCCCATCCCTCTGGCGGCGGCGCTGGTCGCCGAAGGCGCGTACCTCGCGACCGTGCCCGCGAGTAACATCTACCGGCGGCTCGTTGACGGGCGCAACCGCAAGCGTCTGCTCGACCAGCGCAACCGCATGCGCGAGCGGCTCATCGAGAGCTTCGACCCGCGCGAGCGCGAGGCCGTGCTCTATCTGAAGTGGCTCAAGAATAAGGTTTTCGACAACTACCTGAAGTTCACCGGCTCAAAAGACCTGCCGATGAACATCAGGAGCCTCGAGCAACGCTGGGAGGATTTCGTTGACCTGCTCGATGTCTACCGGCGGCGCAAGCACCACCTGCGCTCGATCAACCGGCAGGCCGTGCAGAACCAGCTCGTGCAGGCCGAGCGCACAGTCGAGTCTTCGTCCGACGACCGCTCGCGTCGCATTCAGCAGGCGAACGTCGAGATACTGAAACGCCGCCTCGCGCAGTTCAGCGAGCTCGAACGCTCGGTCAAGCTCGTCGAAGGCCAGCTCCAGTCCATCGAGAATTTCTTCGGCCTCGTCAACGATCAGGTGGTCACGCTGCCGACGCCCGAGCGCGTCTCTTCGCTCGACTTTGAACAGCTCTCGGACTCCATCGCGATGACCAAGCAGATGCTCGAAGAGACCTCGGATGTGATGGGCATGCTCGACACGCACAACCGCGAGGCCGGCAACTACGACCTCCTCTCCTCAAGCAGCTCTTCGGCGAAGTAGGGAAGGGCACTAACAGGTTCTGGAAAAAGCGAAGAGGCCGGGCGACCTTCCATTAAGGATGCGCCCGGCCTCTTCGCTTTTTCCACGTTCGTTTTATTTGACCCTCACCCTAGACGTTCCTGCTCTGGACGATCTCCGAGAGCGAAGGCTCATCAATGCGGTACGTCTCGTTGCAGAAGTGACAGGTAAGCGCCGCGCCTCTGTCTTCGCTGAGCATTGCTCTCAGCTCCGCCCGGTCAATCGAAGAGATGAGCGACACAGCCCGCTCGTAAGAGCATGGACAGGCGAAGGTGACGGGGCGCTCTTCGAGCACCTCGAAGGGTACGTCGCCCAGAGCCGCGCGAAGCATCTCCGCGGGTGTCGCGCCTTCGCGGATGAGCTTCGTCGTGTGCGGCGCGCGGCTGACGGATGATTCGACCGCCGCGATTGTCCGCTCGTCAGCGCCCGGCATGACCTGCACCATCAAGCCCCCCGCGGCCTCGACGAATGTCTCGCCTGACGCGCGCGCGCGTATCAGTACGCCCAACATCACCGCCGAAGGAATCTGCTCGGACTTCGCGAGGTAGTAGGTGAAGTCCTCGCCGATCTCGCCCGAGGTGATCGGCACCGAGCCGCGGTAAGGCTCGCGGTAGAGTCCGATGTCGAACCCCGACTCGGTGGTGACGTAGAGCATTCCGCCCCCGACGACGGCGCGCACGTCGAACTTCCCCTCGGCGTTCAAGGGCGCATCGGCCTCTGGGTTACGCACGTAGCCGCGCACCTCTCCGCGCGAGTTCGTCTCTACCGTAATGCCTCCCACGGGGCCGTCGCACTCGATCTGCACGGTGAGGCGGTCAAACTCCTTCTGCCACGCGCCGAGCAGCGCCGCGCCCGTCAGCGTCCGCCCGAGCGCCGCCGCCACCGTGTCCGAAGTCCCATGTCGGCGCGCCGCCTCCGCCACAGTGTCGGTTGTCACCGCCGCCATGCAACGAATCTGTCCGTCGGCTGCCGTCGCACGCACCAGCGCATCGGCCCCCGCCCCGCTCCGAATCTCTTTCACCTCTTCAAAACCCCCCGTTATTTCCTTCTCGATATAACTGCAAAACGACGAACAGTTTAGATGAAAAAGGAGCCCTTCGTACTGCCTCTCCGAGTCCCCTTTCGGCAGCCGCAGGCAAGGCTCCGGCCCTCGCCCTTCGGTTCCGCCGGGGGGCCGTTGCGCGGGCTCCGGAGGCGGGATAGAGGGGGCCGGTTGGGGCTCAGCTCGCGCTTAATGTAAATTGACCCCGGCGCGACCAAGCGCGCCGAACCTTTTTTGAGAGACTTTTTCGACACGCCTCGCGCCCCCCACGAGCGCGGGAAAGGCAACCAGGATGAGTACCGCAATCGAGCCCAATTCCCCCCAGGGAAGTCCATCTCCTCTGAACATCACGGGCGCGCAGCCCGCGCCGACGGACATTCTGGGCCTCAACGCCCGCCGCGTCATCGCGAAGCGCTACAGCCTGAAGGACGCGCAGGGCGAGCCCATCGAGGAGTGGTCGGACATCGTCCGCCGCGTCGTCGGGCACGTCAGCACCGCCGAGACCGACGCCGGTAAGCGCGACGAGTTCTACGGCGTCATGAGCGGCATCATGCTGAGACGCGAGTTCGTGCCCAACACGCCCTGTCTGGTCAACGCGGGCAAGCCCTCGGGCCAGCTCGCCGCCTGCTTTGTCCTCGACGTGCCGGACTCCATCGCGGGCATCATGAAGACGGCGACCGACGCGGCCATCATCCACCAGACGGGCGGCGGCACCGGCTTCACCTTCGAGAAGCTGCGGCCCGCCGGGGCGATGGTGCGCTCGACGCACGGGGTGGCATCGGGGCCGGTCTCGTTCATGAACATCTTCAACACGACGACCGACACGGTGAAGCAGGGAGGCGTGCGGCGCGGCGCGAACATGGGCATCATGCGCGTTGACCACCCCGACCTGCTGCGGTTCATCCACGCCAAGAACGACCAGCACAGCCTGACCAACTTCAACATCTCCGTGACGGTGACGGACGAGTTCTTCGCCGCCGTCGACAACAAAGAGTGGTATCAGTTGAGCTTCGACGACGAGCCGTGGAATGAGCCCGTCTTCGACCCTGTGCAGGACGCGCCTTACGCCGTCTACCGCGGGTCGGACGGCAACACCGTCACCTTCCGCGACCACGCGGCGTTCGCCGAGGCGAAGTCGGTGGGGCTGCTCGACGCCTGCACCAGAGAGGAGCCGCCGCGCCCCGGGATGGTCTACGCGCCGGACATCTGGAACCGCATCGTTGCCTCGGCGCACCGCTACGCAATAGACGATGTGGTGAAGCGGACGCGCCCCGTGGGCCTCGGCGTGATGGGCTTCGCCGACCTGTGTATTCGGCTCAAGGTCAAGTACGGCTATCGCGAGTCTATTGACCTGATGGATGAGTTGATGTCGTTTGTGCGCCGCGAGGCATGGATGGAGTCGTGCCGCCTCGGCGCGGAGAAGGGCGTCTTCCCCGAGTACTTCCCGAACAAGGAGGCCTACGACCATTTCCTGCGCGAGGACATCGGCATCCCCGAGAGCGTCGAGCTGACGCCGCGCAACTACGAGACGACGACGATTGCGCCGACGGGCACGATCTCTCTGGTGGCCGAGACCTCTTCGGGCGTGGAGCCGAACTTCTCTTGGGCCTACGTCCGCCACGACACGCTCGGCAAGCGCACCTATGTCCACACGCTCGCCGCGCGCGTGCTCGGGATGGAGGTTGATCAGACCGATCAGGCGTCGATTGACCGCGCCGCCGAGCACGTCGTCGAGCACGAGTCGGAACTGCCCGACTACTTCGTCCACGCGATGTCAATCAGCGCCGAGCAGCACATCTACGTGCTGGCGGCGGCGCAGCGGCGCGTCGATAACGGCGTGTCGAAGACCTGCAACGGGTCGAGCGACGACACGGTCGAGAGCGTGGACAAGCTCTACCGCCTCGGGCGCGAACTGGGCTGCAAGGCCGTGAGCTACTACCGCGACGGGAGCCGCGAGTCGCAGGTGCTCTCAAACGTCAAGGGCGCGGAGGCCGCGCCGGGCGAGGTCGCCTGCGACCCGGCTCTCGTCGCCGAGGCGATGACCGAAGCGGATGATGCCGCGCGCGTCAACGCCGCCGCCGCGCCGTCCGCCGAGGCCGCGAGGGGCAGGCACGTCGAGCGCCCGCGCGAGCTGCGCGGGGGGACGTGGCAGATTCCTTTCGACGGGGCGAACCTCTACGTGACGGTCAACCACAACGGCCAGCAGATACTCGAAGTCTTCGCGACGGGGCCGATTTCGGGCGGGGTGGGACTGCTCGCCTCGAAGATGCTGCGCGGCGGGTTCGACGCGCGCGAAGTGGCCCGCTCGCTCAACAAGGTGACGGGCACGCACTCGGTCTGGTTCAACGAGCGTTTGCTGACTTCTCCGGAGCAGGCCGTCTCCGAGTGCATCATGCTGACGAGCCGCCGGCTGCAGAGCCAGCCCGACTCGGCGCGCGCCCTCGCCTACGAACAACAGGCGGCGCCGCCGCAGGTCACAGCGCCCGCCGTCGCCTCCGGGCCGGGCGGCAACTTCTCGCTCATCAGCGAGTGTCCCGAATGCCGCGGCCAACTCGAGCGCGCCTCGGGCTGCGATTTCTGCCGCGACTGCGGCTACTCGAAGTGTAAGTAAGAGACACCTGGCTGGCTCAGGCCGGAGACGCACGAAGAACAGGAAGGCCCCGGATTGCTCAGACCAATCCGGGGCTTTAATCTTTAATAACGCCTCGGCGAGTCAATCCTTGCCGCCGCCGGCCACATCCTGTCTAATGTCGCAAGTCTTCAACGCGCCCGCGTTCTAACGGCATGAGCACGTCTTACTTTGGACGTGCGCAAGTGACCAGACATGCAAACCAAGAGGCTCCGATGAACCGTCTAAGAAATGCCGCCGTATGGCTCCTGATTCTCCAACTGGCCCTCGGCGCTCTCGCTCCGCACGCCATGCAGGTGAGCGCCAATCCCATGAATGACGAAGACGCGACGCCCGCTCACGGCGGCGGCGAAGCCGCCCCGCCGCAGGATGACGCGTCGAAGCCGGAGGGCTTGCGCTTCCGCCTGAGCGAGGGCGCGGAGGAGTCGGGGCGACAGCAGCAGCCCGCCGCCGCGTCGAGTGTCGCCCCGGCGACGAAGCTTTCGGAGACCGAGACATCGAAGGTCTTGCAGCGTCTGCCGCCGCTCAAAGTTCAGGACTCAGACGCGCAGGATTTCGCTTTGCGCGAGAAGTCTCTGCCGCCGCCGCGCACAGGGCAGACGGTGCTGGCGGCTTTCCCCGCGCCGCCCGAGAGGGTAGCGCCGGAGGCAGTCGTCGCGGCGGGGCCGTTCGAGGTCGTGCGCTACTCGCCCACGGGCGAGGTGCCGCTTGCGCCGCAGTTGAGCGTGACCTTCTCGCAGCCGATGGTCGCGGTGACTTCGCAGGAAGAGGCTGCGCGCGAAGTGCCCGTCCGCCTCTCGCCGCAAGTGCCGGGGCGCTGGCGCTGGCTGGGGACGAAGACGCTCATCTTCGACCCGGCGGCGGAGCGCCTGCCGATGGCGACGGAATTCACGGTGAGCGTCCCCGCTTCGGCGAGGTCGGCGAACGGCGGGGCGCTGAAAGCCCCGGCGGCGTGGAAGTTCGCGACGCCGCCGCCGCAGTTGAAGGCGAAGTATCCGGAGGGCGGCCCCGTCCGGCGCGACGCCGTCATGTTCGTGGAGTTCGACCAGCGCGTTGATGCGTCGGCGGTCTTGCGCACTGTGAGCGGCGGGCGGCGCGATTGCGACGGCGCTGCCCGCAGCCTCCGGCGTCGTCGTCACGGTGGGCCCCGGCACGCCTTCCGCCGAGGGGCCGCGCGTGACGACGAAGGCGCAGACGTTCACGTTCCGCACCTACGGCCCTCTGCGCGTCACGGGGCACAGGTGCGGTTGGCAGAAGCAGTGCTCGCCGTTCGACCAGTGGCAGATCACTTTCAGCAACCCGATAGACCTCGGGGCGTTTCAAAATTCGCAGGTCCGCTTCACGCCGGAGCTGCCCGACGCCAAAATCCAAATCTATGGCGGCACGATGTACGTGCAGGGCGTCAAGCGCGGGCGCACGCTCTATAAGGTGACGCTCTCGGCCTCGCTCCGCGACACGTTCGGGCAGACGCTCGGCGAGGACACGCCGCTGACGTTCGACGTCGGCAGCGCGCCGCCGAACCTCTTGGGACAGGGCGGCAACTTCGTCGTGCTCGACCCTTCGATGCGACAGCCGAGCTACTCGGTCTACAGCATCAACCACCCCTCGCTCAAAGTCAGTCTCTACGCCGTCCGTCCCGAAGACTGGGAGAAGTACGGCGCGTACATGCGGGCCTTAAGCGGCTACTACGACCAGTCGCAGCGGCAGAAGCAGACCACGCCGCCGGGCCGGCTCGTCTCGACGAAAACGGTCGCCGTCGCGGGCCGACCCGACGAGATGACCGAGACGCGCCTCGACCTCTCGCCCGCGCTTGAGAACGGACGGGGCAGCGTCTTCGTCGTCATCGAACAGACGACGACGCCCTTGATGCGCACGGAGCGGCAGAGAATTCAGACGTGGGTGCAGGTGACCAACATCGGCCTCGACGCCTTCGTTGACCGCGCGGAGCTGGTCGGTTGGGCGACCTCGCTCAGAGACGGCCAGCCGCTCGCGGGCGTCGAGCTGAGTCTGCACGCGTCGGGGCCGCGGGTCTTGAGCGGGAGCGACGGCGTGGCGCGACTCGCGCTGCCGCCGAAGTCTGCGGGGACGACGGGGCTGCTCGTGGCGCGGCGCGGCGCGGAAGTCGCCATCCTGCCCGAGCGCGCCGAGTGGTGGAGCACGGAGGATGGCTGGGTTCGGCGCGAAGCGTCGGACGCGCTGCGCTGGTTCGTCTTCGACGACCGGAAGATGTACCGGCCCGGCGAGGAGGTGAGCGTCAAGGGCTGGATACGCCGCGTGGGGGGCGGTAAGGCGGGCGACGTGGGCGCGCTCGCGGGCGCGGTCGAGGCAGTCTCTTACTTGGTGCGCGACTCGCGCGGCAACGAGGTGACGAAGGGGACGGCGAACCTCAACGCGCTCGGCGGCTTCAATTTGAGCTTCAAGCTGCCGGGGACTCTCAATCTCGGCAACACGCAACTCCAGCTCGACGCCGTGGGCGGCGCGGCGGGCGTCGAGAATCGGGAGCATCAACACCGGTTTCAGGTGCAGGAATTCCGCCGACCCGAGTTCGAGGTAACGGCCAAAGCGAGCGAGGGGCCGCACTTCGTCGGCTCGCACGCGCAGGCCACGGTTTCGGCCAGCTACTTCGCCGGCGGCGGGCTCCCGAATTCCGAAGTCGCGTGGCGCGTGACCGCCGCGCCGGGGCACTTCACGCCGCCGAACCGCGACGACTTCACCTTCGGCAAGTGGGTGCCGTGGTGGGGCGGGGGCGGCAGGTACGGGACGCGGGGCGCGGTGGGCATCCAGACGCAGACTTTCAACGGGCGGACGGACGCCGCGGGCAGCCACCGCCTGCGGCTCGACTTCGACGGCGTGCGCCCGCCGCGGGCCTCGACCGTCACGGCGCAGGCCAGCGTGACGGACGTCAACCGGCAGACGTGGACGGCGACGACGACGATGCTCGTCCACCCGGCAGACCTCTACGTCGGCGTGCGCAGCGACCGCACGTTCGTTCAGCAGGGCGAGCCGCTCGTCGTGCAGACAATCGTCACCGACCTCGACGGTCGCGCCGTCGCCGGGCGCGAAGTAAAGATGCGCGCCGCGCTGCTCGACTGGGTTTACGTGAAGGGCGAATGGCGGCAGATCGAGTCTGACCAGCAGGAGTGCTCCGTGCGTTCTGCGGGCGAGGCCGTCAAGTGCACGTTCAAGCCGAAGAAGGGCGGCGCGTACCGCGTCACGGCGAGCATCATGGACGACCGCGAGCGCCCGAACGAGAGCGAGCTGACGCTGTGGGTCGCGGGAGGGAAGCAGCCGCCGCGGCGCGAAGTGTCGCAGGAGTCGGTCGAGCTGATACCCGACCGCAAGGAGTACCGCGCGGGCGAGGCGGCGGAGGTGCTGGTGCAGTCGCCCTTCTTCCCCGCCGAGGGCGTCCTCACGCTGCGCCGCTCGGGGCTCGTGCGCACCGAGCGCTTTCGCATGGACGGCCCTTCGCACACGCTGCGGATTCCCATCGAGGAAGGCTTCACGCCGAACGTCCACATGCAGGTTGATCTGGTCGGCGCGGCGACGCGCGCGAACGACGCGGGCGAGGCTCAGGAAAAACTGCCGAAGCGACCGGCCTTCGCCAAGGGCACTCTCAACCTACCCGTGCCGCCGCTCGCGCGCCGGCTTCAGGTGACGGCGACGCCGCGCGACAGGGCGCTTGAGCCGGGCGGCGAGACGACCGTCAACGTGGAGGTGAAAGACTCGGCGGGCCGTGCGGTGCAGGGGAGCGAGCTGGCCGTCGTCGTCGTTGACGAGGCTGTGCTCGCGCTCACGGGCTACCATCTCGAAGACCCCGTCTCGTTCTTCTACGCGCAGCGCGGCGCGGACGTGAGCGACTACCACCTGCGCGCGAATGTTTTGCTCGAAGACCCGGCGAAGATTAGCGTCGAACAGATGCAGACCCTCCCCCTGAACCAGCGGAGTGCTGGGCTGGCGCCGACTTCGGGCCTCGCCATGGGAGGTCAGCGCGATTCTCCTCCTCCTCCTTCGCCGCGGGCGCGCATGTCGAAGAGTACGAGCAATTTCATGAGGGACGGCGAAGAGGCCGAGGCGGTGGGGAGCGCCCCGGAAGAGATTCGTATGCGCGAGAACTTCAACGCGCTCGCCGTCTTCGTTCCCTCCGTTTTAACTGACTCGAACGGGCGCGCGGAGGTCAAAGTGAAAGTGCCCGACAGCCTGACGCGCTACCGCGTGATGGCGGTGTCGGTCGCGGGCGGTAAGCAGTTCGGCAAGGGCGAGTCGGCCATCACGGCGCGGATGCCTTTGATGGTGCGACCCTCCGCGCCGCGCTTCCTCAACTTCGGCGACCGCTTCGAGCTGCCCGTCGTCGTGCAGAATCAGACGGACAAGGCTCTGGAGGTCGAGGTCGCCGTCCGCGCTGCGAACGCCGAGCTGACGGACGGCGCGGGCCGCCGCGTGATTGTGCCCGCCAACGACCGCGTCGAGGTACGCTTCCCCACCTCAGCGTCGCAAGCCGGACGTGCGCGCTTCCAGTTCGCCGCCGCTTCGGGCCGACACTCGGACGCCGCCGAAATCGAGTTGCCCGTCTGGACGCCCGCCACCACCGAAGCCTTCGCCACCTACGGCGAGCTTGATCGGAGCGGCGCGATTGTCCAGCCCGTCCGCGCCCCGGCGAACGTCTTCCCGCAGTTCGGGGGGTTGGAGGTCACGACCTCCTCGACGCAGCTTCAGGCGCTGACGGACGCCGTGCTCTATCTCGTCGCATACCCTTACGAGTGCTCCGAGCAGTTGTCCTCGCGCGTCCTCGCCGTGGCCGCTCTGCGCGACGTGCTCACGGCCTTCAAGGCCAAAGACCTGCCCCCGCCCGATGCTATGAAGGCGGCGGTCGCGCGCGACATCAAGCGGCTTCAGGGGATGCAGAACAACGACGGCGGCTTTGGCTTCTGGCGGCGCGGCGACGAGTCTTGGCCCTACGTCAGCATCCACGTCGCGCACGCGCTCGCGCGCGCCAAAGAGAAGGGCTTCGACGTGCCCGACGAGATGTTGACCAAGTCGAAGTCTTACCTGCGCGACGTCGAGCGGCGCATCCCGCGCTACTACGGCGAGGACGCGCGCAACGCGCTCATCTCATACGCGCTCAACGTGCGCGCGAAGATGGGCGACCGCGATGCCGCGCGCGCCCGCCGGCTCGTCGCCGCGCCGGGGCTCGAAAAACTCTCGCTCGAAGCCGTCGGCTGGCTGCTGCCCGTGCTCTCGGGCGACGCGGCCTCGACGGCTGAGGTGGCCGCCATCCGCCGACACCTCGACAACCGCGTGACCGAGACGGCGGGCGCGGCTCACTTCGTGACGTCCTACGCCGACTCGGACTACCTCCTGCTCCATTCGAGCCGCCGCGCCGACGGCGTCATCCTCGAAGCGCTCATCGGCGATCAACCGCAGAGCGACTTGATCCCGAAGATCGTGCGCGGCCTGCTCGCGCACCGCAAGCAGGGGCGCTGGGAGAACACGCAGGAGAACGTCTTCATCCTGCTCGCCTTAGACCGCTACTTCAACACCTACGAGAAGACCACGCCCGATTTTGTCGCGCGCGCGTGGGTGGGTCAGGCCTACGCGGGCGAGCAGCAGTTCCGCGGGCGCTCCAACGACCGCCAGCAGTTCAACGTGCCGATGAGCTACCTCGCCGAGCGTCCGGGGCCGCAGAACCTGACCTTGAGCAAGGAGGGCGCTGGGCGTCTCTACTACCGCATCGGGATGCAGTACGCGCCCGCGAGCCTCAAGCTGGCCGCCGCCGACTACGGCTTCACGGTCGAGCGCGTGTACGAGGCTTTGGATGACCCCTCGGACGTGCGGCGCGACGCCGACGGAACGTGGCGCATCAAGTCGGGCTCGAAGGTGCGCGTGCGCCTCACGCTCGGCGCGCCGACGCGCCGCTACCACGTCGCGCTTGTTGACCCGGTGCCCGCCGGGCTCGAAGTCCTCAACCCCGCGCTCGCCGTCACCGAAGCGCTCCCGCAGGATCAGAAATCGGAGCCCGCGCGTTACGGCTGGTGGTGGTCGCGCCCATGGTTCGAACACCAGAACATGCGCGACGAGCGGGTCGAAGCCTTCGCCTCTCTGCTCTGGGACGGCGTCTACAATTACTCTTATGTCGCGCGCGCGACGACGCCGGGCCAGTTCGTCGTCCCACCCCCGAAGGCCGAGGAGATGTACCACCCCGAGACCTTCGGGCGCGGCGCGACCGACCGCGTCGTCATCGAATGAAATGGGAGGAGCTTACGGAAGCATGAGGTGTGACCTGGTGTGATCCATGCCGAAGGTGTGGATGGCAACGGAGTGATTTCTCAGTAAGTCTTCGATAGTCCTGACAGGGCAATTGCCGACGCGGAGCCAGATGAACTTTGGCGGGCTGCCATAGAGCAGACTTCGCTGTTGAAAGTCGGAGTCTTTCGAGACGATGACGAAGCCGTTCTGTTTGGCATAATCTCAGATCACGCCGTCATCGGAGTCGCGCAAGCGAACCTCCCGCACGTGAACGCTTCCGGCATAGATGTCAGCGAGTAGGCGCGGCAAGCGCGGCGAGAAGTTCTGGTCAAACAGCAGCTTCATAAGTCGGTAGGGTCGCTAGCCTGCGCTCACGGTCTGCCGCAAAGGCGAGGCACGCCCGAATGTCTTCGAGGGTGAGGTCCGGGAATTCCGCGAGAATCTCTTCTTCAGTCATGCCGCCAGCAAGATATTCCAGTACATCCGTGACGGTCATGCGCATGCCGCGAATGCAAGGCTTCCCGCTGCGCTTGCCCGGCTCGATGGTGATGATCTTGCTGTAATCCATGAGACCAATGTATAGCAGAATTGAGGCTGTCTTCAAGCACTACTTGTTCAACTGGACGTAGCTCTCGCGCTCGGGCGGCGAGCCGTCTTCGGCTTCGATTTCGGCGAGGCGGTGGATGATGCGACCGAAGTATTTGACGCCGCGGATGAAGTCGTCGAGGCGGATATTCTCGTCGGGGCCGTGGGGGTTCGAGCCGGAGTGACTGACGCCGAAGGAGACGACCGGAGTGGGCGGGTACTGCACGCCGCAGACCGCGCCGACGGGGCCGCTCGCGGGGTCGAGCGGGTAGACGACCGCGGGCGCGCCGTAAATCTCTTCGGCGCTCTCGATGGCGGCGCGCGCGACCGACGAGCTTGGTGAAGACTTGGCGTAGGGCGCCTGACCGAGCTCGATAATCTCGACGTCCTGAAAGCCGCGCGTGTCGAGATGTTTGCGCAGGAGCTTGACGACGAGTTCGGGCGTGAGGTCGGGGACGAGACGGAAGTCGAGCCGCGCGGTGGCCGCGCCCGGAAGCACAGTCTTCGCGCCCGCCTCGGTATGGCCGGTACGGATGCCGCAGATGGTACAGGTCGGGCCGAAGATGAGTTCCTTAGTCAGTTCCTTCCCCGTCATTCCGCGCACCCAGCCGCCGATGCGGAACTCGCGGCGCAGGCCCGCCTCGTCCAGCTCAACCGTCTTGAGAGTCTGCTTGTCTTCCGCCGTGATCGGCGCGACGTGCGAGGAGAACCCGTCAACCGTAATCACCCCTTTCGGCGAGACGACCGTCGCCAGCGCCTGCACGAGCCGCCAGGCGGGGTTCGGCACGATGCCGCCCCACTTCGAGTGGAGGTCTGTGCGCGCGCCGTGGACGCGCAGCTCCAAAAAGGCGATGCCCTTGAAGCCGAGGTTGATGACGAGCCGGTCGTTGGTGTCGCGGTAGCCGTCGTCCCAGATGCAGCCGTCGGCCCTGAGCGCCTCGCCGTGTTCCACCGCGAAGCGGTAGAGGCTCGGGCTCGCCACGCCGTCTTCGCC
>JAIVJM010000085.1 GCA_020199995.1 Acidobacteriota bacterium
GTCTCGTGGCTGACGATGGCGCGCATCGTGCGCGGGCAGGTGATTTCGCTGAAAAATCAGGAGTTCGTGCTGGCGGCGAGGGCGACGGGCGTCTCCACATCAAAAATTATCTTCAAGCACCTCGTGCCCAACGCGCTCGGGCCGGTCATCGTCTACGCGACGCTGACCATCCCCTCGGTGATGTTGCAGGAGGCGTTCCTGTCGTTTCTGGGCCTCGGCGTGCAGCCGCCGCTCGCTTCATGGGGGAGCCTCGCGTCCGAGGGCATTCAGAACATCGCGATCTTCCCGTGGCAGCTCATCTTCCCCGGCGTGACGATGGCGCTGACGCTCTTCTCTCTGAACTTCCTCGGCGACGGCCTGCGCGACGCGCTCGACCCGCAGATGCGGAAATTTTAAAGGCCGTGAACCGTGACAGGTAAACCGTGACAAGATAAATCCAGTTCCTTCCTGTCACCCGTCACGGTTTACGGTTCACGGCTTTTCACTATTGATGGTTTTCACACTATGAGCCACAACGGCATCCTGCTTTCGGTCAAAGACCTGCGAACGTATTTCCAGACTGAGGACGGCACGGTGAGGGCCGTGGACGGCATCACCTTCGATCTGGAGCGCGGCGAGACGCTCGGCATCGTGGGCGAGTCGGGCTCGGGTAAATCCGTCACGAACCTCTCGATTATCCGCCTCATTCCTGAGCCGCCGGGCAAGATCGTCTCGGGCGAAGTCCTCTTCGAGGGACGGGACATCCTGAGCCTCGCGCCCGACGACGTGCGACGGATTCGCGGCAACGACATCGCGATGATCTTTCAGGACCCGATGACTTCACTGAACCCCTTCATGCGGATCTCGAAGCAGTTGATGGAGATTACGCAACTGCACCGCGGGTACACGAAGGATCAGGCCTATGAGCACGCCATCAAGATGCTGGAAATGGTCGGCATCCCCGAGGCGCGCTCGCGTGTGGACAGCTATCCGCACGAGTTCTCGGGCGGGATGCGGCAGCGCGTGATGATCGCGATGGCGCTCTCGTGCGAGCCGAAACTCCTCATCGCCGACGAGCCGACCACCGCGCTCGACGTGACCATTCAGGCGCAGATTCTCGAACTCATCAAGAAGCTCAAAGAGGAGACGGGCACCAGCGTCATCCTCATCACGCACGACCTCGGCGTCGTCGCCGGGATGACCGACCACATCATCGTGATGTACGCAGGCAAAGTCTTCGAGCAGGCCCCGACGCGCGAGCTTTTCGCCGCGCCGGGAAACCCCTATACGAAGGGGCTTTTGAAATCCGTCCCCGATCCTTCGCACGAGGAGGGGACTGACCTGTACCAGATACCGGGGCTCCCGCCCGACGTGGCGCACCTGCCGCCCGAACAGTGCCCGTTCGCGGCGCGCTGCTACCGCGTCGAAGACATCTGCCGCAGGGAATTCCCACCCTTCGTGCAGCTGAACGCTGAGCACTTCTCGCTCTGCCACTTCGCCGACGAGGTCTTCGCGGAATCGCGCGCCGAGCGCGAAGGGCGCGCGAACGCGCCGGGAGCCGCGCCCCCCTCGGGCGTCGAATTGTCGGGAGTTAACCCGTCCGAGAATCCGTCAGGGGAGGGAAGCCGATGAGCACCCAAGAAGCGAGCGCCGCTCGCGGCGCGGGCGACATGCCGCCCACGCTGATGCCCGCCGAGGGGCGCGATCCCCTGATCGCGATCCGCCAGTTGAAGGTTCACTTCGACCTCGGCGGCGGCACGGTCTGGGACAAGTTGGTCGGCGGCTCGGCTGTCAAGCGTGTCGTCAAGGCCGTTGACGGCATCTCGATTGACATCTTTCCCGGCGAGACTCTGGGGCTCGTCGGCGAGTCGGGCTGCGGCAAGTCAACGCTCGGGCGCGCTCTCCTGCGCCTGACCGAGCCGACTGGCGGGCAGGTGCTCTTCCGCGGCAACGACCTCGCGCGCCTCTCAAAGGGCCAGATGCAGAAGCAGCGCCGCCACCTCCAGATGATCTTTCAGGACCCTTACGCATCCCTCAACCCGCGCATGACTGTCGGCCAGATTATCGGCGAGCCGCTCGACACCTTCGGCCACGCGCGCGGGGCCGAGCGCAACCCGCGCATCCGCGAGCTGATGACGACCGTGGGCCTCAGCCCGCGCTTCATCAAGCGCTACCCGCACGAATTTTCGGGGGGCCAGCGCCAGCGCATCGGCATCGCGCGGGCGCTCGCCGTCAACCCCGACTTCATCGTCGCCGACGAGCCCATCTCCGCCCTCGATGTCTCCATTCAGGCTCAGATTATGAACCTCATGGAGCGGCTCCAGCGCGAGCGCAATCTGACTTACCTCTTTATCTCGCACGACCTGCGCGCCATCCGCCATGTCTCAGACCGTGTGGCCGTGATGTATCTGGGCAAGCTCGTCGAGATCGCCGACGCGAAGGTCGTCTACCACGACCCTCTGATGCCTTACACTAAAGCGCTCATCTCCGCCGTCCCCGTCCCGGACCCGGAGCTGGAGGCGACGCGGCGGCGCATGGTTCTGCAGGGCGACGTGCCCTCGCCAATCAACCCGCCGCCGGGCTGCCGCTTCCATACGCGCTGTCCTTTCGCTATTCAGGCGTGTAAAGAGGTCGTCCCCCCCCTCGCCGAGATCAAGCCGAACCACTTCGCGGCCTGCATTCGCATCAGCCCCGACCAGCCGCACATCGAGCAGGTCGCGCCGGGCGATGCGCCGGGACTGAAGAATCCCGGTCGAATCATCGCGCAGTGAAAATTCTCCCTTATTCGACATATAAAATAGGATGGCGAGGCCTTCCGGGCCTTCGCCGCGTGCAGGAGTCGGGCTTTATCGCCTGAAAACTCTTGTTTGATTGCGTGCGGGCACCTATACTGCGGTTGGAGGACGGCTGCTTCCCCTGAAGCTTCGTCGGCTCCCTTGGGAGATGACTTCGCGCCCCTTCGCGCTCCGTTTATCCGGGCCGATTTACCCCCACACCGCATTTCAGGTTACCGACACTTAGTGCCTCAACAGTTAATGGACAACATCGCCCCTGCCCCAGAGCGTGCTGCCCAGCAAGCACCCACAACAGTGCCCCCGGAGGACTGGGTCGAGGCTCAGCACGAGCTGGCAGCCAGCTCCGGGCTCGCCCTGCTTTTGGTCGAGGGCCGCCAGCCGCCCTCCCTCGCGGTGTCGAATAACAACTCTATCTGCCACGCCTTCCAGTCTTCCCCCGCGCACGCGCACCTCTGCGAGCCCTTCTGCGGCGCGGCCCACGAGCGCGCCCTGAAGGACGGCAAGGCCGCTCATTATCGCTGCCACGCCGGGCTCCACTGTTTCGCGTTGCCCGTCCCGCTCGGCGCGGATAAGCCCCTCGCCGTTATCGGCGGGCGGGCCTTCCTGCACAGCTCCGACTACCGCGCGGTGGCCGAACGCATCCGCACTGGCGACCTCACAGACCTGCTCTCCTCCGATGTCTTCCACAACGTCCTCTTCGCGCTGCGGCAGGATTTGGACGACCTTGCGTCGCGTGTCGAAGAAACCGCGTCGGAACTCTCCAAACTGACGCCCGCGCCGGAGAAGTCGGGCGGCGAGGGAGGACTGAAAGTTCCCGCCGAGCCAGTGCGGGCGACAAAAGTCGACGAGCCGAGGGCGCCGGCGGCGGAGCGGGTCGAGGGGATTGAGTTCGCGGGCATAGTGCGTGCCGGCGCGCCGTCGGGTTCGCTTAAAGAAACCTGCAACAGGGCCGTCGGCGCGCTGGCGGGGGAGCACGGCATCAACTCTCTGGCCCTCATGCTCCGCGCCGACGACAGTTTCTACCCCGTCTGCACGACCGGCGCTTTTCGGAAGAAGCCCCCACGCGTCTCGCTCACGGCCAAAGAGATCAAGCTGCTGCTGGCGGTGACGCGCGGCGAATCCATCGCCGTCCCGGCGGGCGGGCGCACCTCCTCGAAGCACGAGGAGGCCGTCGAGCTGTTCCCGCTCGTCGTCGGCGACGAGATCAAGGGCGCGCTCCTCATCGGCGACAGTGAGTTGAGCGATGAGCAGCGCGAGGCGCTCGCCGCCTTCTGCCGCGAGATGGCGATGCCGCTCGAAGTCGTCAGGCTGCGCGAAGAACTCGAACGCCGGATGCGCGCGGCCACACACCTTCAGGCCTTCACCGAGGTGGTCAATTCCGCCGAACCCGACGACGCATATTCGACCATCCTGCGTCACTCAACCGAGCTCCTGCGCGCCGAGCGCGGCTCGCTCCAGCTTTACGACGAGAGTACCGGTGAGCTGGCCGTCCGTGCCGCGGTCGGCCCACGCGCCGAAGTTTCGCGCGACACGCACATGCGTCTCGGCGACGTCGTGGCGGGCGCTGTGCTGAGCGAGGGGAGGGCGGTGGTCGTGCGCGACGTGGCGGCGGTTCCGGGCTGGCACCCGGCTCCCTCGGAGCGGAGCTACAAAACGAATTCCTTCATCAGCTACCCGATCATGGTCGGCGGGCGCAAGGTCGGCGTCCTCAACGTGACGGATAAGGCCGGGGGCGGCGCATACGACGAGCTCGACCTCGGGCTCCTCGACCTCATCGCGCCGCAGATGGCGCTCGCCATCGACCGCGCCGAGTGGCGGCAGAAGGCGACGCAGTTTCAACTGCTCTCGATCACCGACCCGCTGACGGGGCTGGTCAATCGCAGATATCTCGAAGAAAGGCTCTCGGAAGAGGTGGAGAGGTCGAAGCGTCATCGCTACTCGATGAGCTTTATGATGGTGGACATCGACGACTTCAAGGCCTACAACGACAAGCACGGGCATCAGGCGGGCGATCTCGCCCTTGAGATGACGGCGCAGGGTATCAAGTCGGCGCTGCGCTCGGCGGACGTGGCGGCGCGCTATGGCGGCGAGGAGTTCAGCATCCTTCTGCCGCAGACCGGGATGAGCGAGGCGCATGTCATCGCCGAAAGAATCCGCCGCCGCATCGAGCGCACGCACTTCCCGGGCGATACGTCGCAGCCTCTCGGGGCCGTGACCGTGAGCATCGGAATCTCGGCCTTCGGCCTCGACCTCGACACGCCCGCGAGCGTCATCTATGCCGCCGATCAGGCGCTCTACGTGGCGAAGAGTCACGGCAAGAATTGCGTCGAGGCTTTCGAGCACAAGGCGATGCCCGAGGCGGTGGAGAAGAAAACGCCGGCGGAGAAGAAGGCGTCGAAAGGCTGAAACAGTGATGGCCGTCAAGAGCCCGAAAGTGAAGCGCATCATGGGACGCATCGCCCCCGAAAATTTCGTGGGGCGGGGCGAACTGTTGCGTCAAATTACGGGGCTCGCGCCGCACAGGGCGGGGCAGCGCAACATCCTCCTGCTGGCCGCCCCGCAGGCAGGCGTCTCCGAGCTCCTGCGGCAGGCTTTCGACGAGCTGTTCACACAGCGAGGCGGCGCCTCGCCCGTCTACTTCTGGGTCGAGCGGCTCATCGAATCTTCCGAGCGCGCGCTCGCGGACGGCGACGAGGGATCCTTCGTCCGCTTCTGCCTGAGCGCGCCGCAACAGGCGGCAGCCGGGGGCGCGAGGTGCGTCCTCCTGCTCGACGACGTGCACCTCGCGGAGCATCTCACGGGAGCGGTCGAGTTGGGGCGAGAGGTCGCGCACGCGGCTGAGTCGAACGGCGTGCCGGTGGTGCTCGCGGGTCTCAGGCGGGGCTTGCTCGGCGCGCTTAATGGGGGCGCCGAAGGGCCGGGCCTCGACGGCTTCAGGCAGTTGCACGTCGAGAACTTGCAGCAGTCGGAGGCGCGGCGGCTGGTCGAAAGTCTGGCCTTCGAGTACGGCATACCTTTGAGCGACGAGACGCGCGACCTCGTCGTCCAACAGTTCGAGTCGAACCCCTCATTCATCGCGTCGCTCATGCAGTCGGCGCGCGCAGGTGGCGTCGCGCTCGACAACTTCCGCGAGTTCCAGAGCCTCTACGTGGACGAGCTGATGGGCGGACGCATCAGCCGCCGCTTCGACGCGGTGCTCGAAGAGGTCGTGCCTTCGACGGCGGCCCGCCGGAGCCTGCTCCGCCTGCTGCACGAATCGGCCCTCAACGTCAGCGGAAAATCGCCCGTCGAGGTCTGGCTCAAGAGGCTGAGCCTGAGCGCCGCCGAATTCGAGCGCGTCATGCGCGGGCTGCACACACACGAGCTGGCGAGCTTTCAGGGGACTTTCGTCGAGACGGGGCCGGGGCTTTTGTGGCGCGACTTCCTGCGCGTCTGCTACCGCCTTCAGGTCGCCGTCGAGCCGCGCGCTCTGGTTGTCGCTAACACGCTCGTCGAGACGCTGAAGCGCGCCCCGCAGACGCTTGCGCGTCACTACAGACGCGAGGCCGCGCTCAAGCTCCGCGGGATGATGGAGCGTTTCAACTTCCAGCGCATCCCCGCGAGCCTGCTCCATTACGACCGTTTCAGCCGCCTCTACAGGGGCGTCACGCCGGAGGAGACCGCCGCCGGGCTCGAGGCCGAGACCGAGCTGGTGCGTCTGCCGCAGATCGTCCACGCGGCGAGCTGCGCTTCGTTCCACCCGGCGATGTCGCAGGTCTGCGACGACGAGCGCTGCGCCGTGGCGCACGGCTTCGACGCCGCCGCCTACTCGGACGCCAACGATGTGGTCTGGATCGCGGCTGAAATCGAATCGAAGCTCGAAGCGGGGCGCGCACTGACTGAGGTCTGGCTCGATCGCCTGTCGCAGGTCGCGCACGCCTGCGGCTTCTCGCGCGCGCGTCTCTGGCTGGTCACGTCCGAAGGGTTCACGCCGGATGCCTCCGAACTCCTCGACGAGCGCGAGGCTTTTGGTTCGAGCCGCCGGCAGCTCGAACTCCTCGCGGCGCGGCTCGGCCCGGAGTCGGGCGTCGTGCGCGAGGCCGAGACGACGGCCAACGAGTTTGCGATGGAAATCCCGATGGGCGACGACACGGAATTGATTGCGGCGAACACCGTCGAGCAACTAGCGCGCCGGATGGACTTTGGGCCCGAGGCCATCACGCAGATCAAGCACGCGCTCGTCGAAGCCTGCATCAATGCGACTGAGCACTCGCTGAGCCCCGACCGAAAAATTTATCAGCGCTTCCGCCTCGAAGATGATAAATTAGTCATCACTGTTTCGAGCAGAGGGCTGTCCATCCCGACAAATCTATTTGAGAACGGCGCTACGGCGCTCGCTGAGCAGAATAACGGTCACGACTCCGCCGAAAGCCCGAAGGGTCGGAGGGGCTGGGGACTCAAACTCATCCGCACACTGATGGATGACGTCGAGTTCGAGCCCGTCGAGGACGGTACGCGACTGCGCATGACCAAATACCTGCGGAAATAGAAGGGAAGCTGCCTCGATGTCACAACCACAGCCGGCCTCTTCGTCGCCCTCTCCCCGGCGCGACGAAGAGATCGCAATCATCTACGCGGACGATTACATCAACAAGCCGAGCGCGATGCGCATCGAGCGCGAGTGCCTGCTCCGACTCGAAACGGGCTGCCGCGCACTCATCATTAATTTCAAAGGCACGGAGCTGGTCAACAGCATCGGCATCTCGATCCTGCTGGGTGTCATCGAGGCGGCGGAGCGGAAAAACACGCGCGTGGTCTTTGCCGCTGCCAGCCGCCAGACCGTCAAGCTCTTCGACCTGCTCGGGCTCACGCGTCACGTGGCGCTGGCCGAGAGCGAGGAGTCCGCGCTCGCCACGCTCTCTGATTTTGAATCCAACAACTCCCGGTCCGGACACTGATTGAGCGTCAGAGATGACTGGTAAAATAGGAAGAACAGTCTCCCTCCATTTACGATTCCCGTTTTTCTCCCTTGACGTTTCGCGACTGACGATTCACGTCTGATCTAAGCCTATGTCCGACAGGATGCGAAAGGTTCTGCACGCCTTCACGGCGCTCGCCGACCTCGGCGAGGAGCTGGCGGAGACGAGAGACTTTGAAGAGATGGTGCGCTCCGCGCTCCACGTCGTACTCGGCGCGCTCGGCATCCGCAGGGGGGCCGTGGCCGAGTATGAACGCGGGACGGAGGCGCTTGCGTTCGTCGCCTCGCGCGGGATGGGCGACGAGTTCCCGCGCGAGCTTTCGCTCTCGACGGGAGGCGCGGACGCCGCGGGCGAAAGCGAGGGCTCCGAGGCCGCATGGCTTGAGGCCCGGCTCGCGTCGCGCGCGCGCGAGTGGCACCTCGAGCTGGTCTCGCCCCTCTTGGTGCGCGGCGAGCTGGTCGGGGTGATCCTGCTCGGGGGCAAAGCGAGCGGAGAGCCTTTCACCGCCGAGGACGAAGAACTCGTCCGCGCCCTTGGCCGTCACATCGGCATCGGATTGCACAATCATCGTCTGCTCCGCGAAGTCGAGCGTCGCGCCGCGGAGAATTTGCGGCTCTTCGACGAACTGCGGACAACCTACAAAGACACCGTGCGCGCCTTCGCCGCCGCCATTGACTGCAAAGACAAGTACACGCAGGGACATTCCGAGCGGGTCGGCAAGTACAGCGAGATCATCGCGCGAGAAATGGGCTGGAGCGATGAGGAGGTCGAAGGCATCTCGGTCGCGGGCTATCTCCACGACATCGGCAAGCTCGTCGTCGACCGCGACATCATCAACGCGCCGTACAAGATTGACGCCAAGCAGTCGTCGGAACTCAACCGACACCCCGCCGCCGGTTACGAAATTCTGTCGCCCATCAAACACCCATACGCAGACATCCCCTTAATGGCCCGGTATCATCACGAGCGCATTGACGGGCGCGGCTACCCTTGCGGCCTCAAGGGCGACGAGATTCCTCTGGGGGCGAAGATCGTTTCACTCGCCGACTCGTTCGACGCGATGACGACCGACCGCCCATACCGCCGCCGCCGCTCATTCGACGAAGTGCTCGAAGACTTCCGGCGCAACACCGGGAAGCAGTTCGCGCCTGAGGTCGTCTCGGCCTTCTGCCGCGCCCTCCTCAAAGAGGTGACGGGCGAACTCAGGCCGCGCCACATCATGCGCCTGCTCGGCAAAGGCTACATCGAGGCGGAAGACACTCCCGCGCAGCTCGAAGTGCTCATCGCGGAGCTTGAATCCGACGCGTACATGACCGCCGGACAACCCTGAAGCGCCGCCTTCAACCATGCATCGAGAGGCGGTCTTTAACTGCCGATTCCAGACATCTCGTCTGTGGAACCGGCAATCAAAGACCGCCTCTCGACGCTTGTCGGCAGACCGGAGCGCGAACCTATTTCTTCGGCTGCTCGATCTCGTACTTGACCTTGAGGTAGAGCGTGAACTGCACGACGGGCTCGATCACCACGGGCTCGACGACGAGGTCGAACCCGTCAGCGTTCAGCGCGTTGAAGAAGAAAGTCCGGCTCTTGCGCGCGCCCTGTATCGTGTACTTCTGACGGTAGTAATCGCTGCTCATCTCCTCGGCCTCGAACGCCGTGTACGAGTCGTACATCTCCGTCGGATAGTAGGTGCTGTATCTTTCGGCGAAGACCTGCGCCGGGGGCTGAAACCTGACGCCGAAAAGCTTTGTGTAGCTCACCATCTTCTGCTCGATGATGCCAGCCGCTTCCATTAACAGCCGGCCCCGGACTTTGGCCGTGTCTCTGACGACGTAATCCACCTTGATAAGGTCGAAGATTTTCGAGCGCGAGGCCGCGATGACCAGCTTGTCGAGCAACGCTTTGTCCTGATAATGGACTGAGACGTTTTTCTTCAGCTCGAATCCGACCAGCTTCTCCTTCGCGATGGTGCCCTCCACCTGATAGCCGTAAATCTTGTTCTGCGCCGCAAAGTCCACGAAGACGTCCTCGCTTTTAATTCCCAACTGCTTCAGTGCGCCGGTGAACTCGCCCACGGTAGCATCCATTTTCTGGTTACACTCGGCCACCGTGAGACACTCCTGAGCGATGCCGAAGACCGCCACGTGCTCGTCGGCCTTGACGTTCACCAGCACGCTGGCTTCGAGGAATGTGGAAGTCGCGTTGGGGGGCATCTCTTCCTTCGTGATGACGCGCTTGGCGCGCTCGTTCTGCTCTGCACGGGCGTTCCCGCCGGACTGCGAGTAGCCGATGTTGCCGCTCGCCTGAGCGAAACAGCCGGCGGCGCAGGCGAAGATCAAAAATAGAGAGGCGAAAGTTCTCTTCATCCGAACCTCCTTCCGCCGCAGACGCGCGTCGGGTTGACGATGGCGGCCGTTGCGACCGCCCGCCCTCACTTCGGCTGGATACGGAGTGTGAAACTGGCGATGTCTATCTTCTCATCGGCGCGCACTTCGACGCGCTCTTCGCGCGGCACTTCGCGGCCCCCCACGAAGGTCGCGTTCCTGCCGTGCGGCGTGAACCAGAAGCGGCCTTCGGGGTCGCGCGCCAGAGTAGCGTGGTGGCGGCTCACCTCAGGGTCTCCCTTGACAGGCACATCCACCGAGACTGACTTCGAGCCGCGACCGATGGTGACTTCGGGCTTCGCTACGGGCAGGACGGACTGGCGCACGCCGTTGCGCCAGACCTCGACGCTGTAGAGCTCGGCGGGCCGCGCCGTGACTCTCGTGACCTCGCTGTCGGAAGCTTCCGATTCTGCGCTCTGTGCTTCCGATTCGGGGACGGGGAGCGCCGCACCTTGCTCGTCCATGTTCGGGCGCGCGGTGACCATCGTATGGCCGCTCTCGCCCGCGTCCCAGACGGGCTGCACGCGGAACTCGTTCTTGTTCAAAGTGCCGTCCACGCGCAGTTCGACGGCGAAAGATTTCGTCGCGAGCTGCGTCGTGCCGGAGAGTTCGCGGGCGCGCTCCGAGAGCACGTAGAAGAGTCCCTGTTCGAGCCCGCGCCGCTTCTCGCCCTGCCACTCCTTGTCGTCGTCGCTGCTCAGGTAGACGATGTATTCGGGCGGGATATAGGTCGGGCCGCCGGGCGGGGTGAACATCTCGCGCTGCATGACGGCCTCAATCTCGCGCGCCACCTTGACGAGAAATTCCTCCCAGACGCGGCGCGGGCGCGACTGCTCGTCCACCTCGGCCAGCGGGTCGTCCGTCGTCTCACCATCAACCCAGCGGCGAATCGTTTCAATTATGCCCACGGCGATCTCTACCTCTCCAAACAATCACGAAATCTAAAGAGCTTTCAAATTTTGACTATGCGCCCAACCCGCGTCGGCGGAATCCGGGTCTTCTTTCGCACGCCCGTGTTCAAGCACGGAGACCTGATACCACCTGCCGATGATTTGCAAGACCTTGACCCTTGACCCCTTCTCGGCGACGCCGATGCTGGGAGTGTTCCTCGAAGGCCCGTCGCGCAAGTTTACATCTATTGTGGTCACAAGTTCACGCCCGATCAGTGCGGAAGTGTTGCCGGCGGAGACAGAGCGCGACGCGGCTGTGCCGGAGCGCAGGTTGGTCACGTATTTGTGTGTCGCGTAGAGCATCGCGGCGAAGGCGACGATGAGGAAGAGCGCGACGAGCCAGTTGCGCAGGCGCGGCGACAGGTGCGACTCGCGCGCGGGATGAGAGGGCGCGGGCGTCGCCTGTTGCGCGACGTCTCGTCGGGACTTCGAGACGGGCGGCTCGCGCTTTGCGACCCGGGCGACCGCTGCCGGCGCGTGCGGCGAGAAGGGAACCACAATCCTGTGACGCGCCGAGTCGTCCGACTTCTTGACCGGCCTCTCGAAGGTCGGGGCCGGAGGGGGCGGCGTCATCGTCGCGCCGCCCCCTCCGGCATCGGTCTTCGGCGAGCCGTTGGGCTCGGTCGGCTCGCGCAGCAGTCGCGTCTGCGGCAGCGTCGCGTCTTTCATCTCGCGCCAGAACTCCCCGACCGTCTGGTATCGCTTCTCGGGATTGGTGCTCGTCGCGCGTTCCAGCACGCGCAGCATGGGCTCGGCCCAGGACTCTCTGGCAAGCGCGGGCGGAAGCGTCGTGATGGGCTTTCGAGAGAAGCGCCGTGGGGCTTCGCCCGCCAGCAGCATGTAGAAGGTCTTGGCGAGCGAATAGACATCCGCCGCCGGCGTCAGCAGTGCGACGCGGTGCGTGAGCGAGGCCGTGTCGAGCGGCCCGGTCTGCGCCAGCGGGTGATGCTCGGGCGCGGCATAGACGTCAGTCCCGACGCGCGTGATCGCGCCCTCGGCGGCCTCGATTTTGGCGACGCCGAAGTCGGCGATCTTGACGATGTGCTGGTCGGCGGTGAGGAGAAGGTTCTGCGGCTTGATGTCGCGATGGATGACGCCGTTTTTGTGCGCGTGTTCGAGACCGGCGCAGAGCTGTTCGAGGTAGAAGAGAGCGCCCTCAAGTTGAAGCGGGCGGGCGCGGCAGAGCGCCTGCATGTCGCCGCCGGAAAGGTATTCGAGGACGAGGTAGTGAAACGTCCGGGCCTGCAGGTCAATCGCCGTCCCGTGCCCGAGGCGGCTGATGATGTTCGGGTGGCGCACGCGGTCAAGCGCGATGGCCTCGTTGCGAAAATTCTCGATGAGCGTCCGTTCGAGTTCGGGGTCGGACTCGCCTTGGAGGGAAGTGTTGAGCGCTTTGATGACCACCGTGTGAGGCGAGCCGCCGGAGGCCGCCGCGTCGCGCGCCATGTAGACCTCGGAATAACTGCCGCGACCGAGGCAGTCGAGCACGTCATAGCGACCGTCGAGACGGCATTGTTGGAGCTTCAGTTCACTCATCCTGCTTGAATAATCCGGAGTCTGAAGTCTGGAGCATGAAGAAGAGAGATTTGCTGTTTTGGCTCCAGACTCCGGACTCCAGACTCTTTTAAGGTGAAACGGACGGGGCGGCTGGCGTGTTCCCCTCAGCCGCCGGAGTCCCCGGTCGCATGAATTCGTCGAGGGCGCGCGCGGCTTCACGCGCCCCGTTGAAGTCCTCAGAGCGGAGACGCGCGGCGGTCGCCGCGAGCCGCGCGTCAATCTTCAACTGCCCGTTGCGGGGCGTCATGTTCTCGGCGGCTCTCTGAACCGCCCTCTCGAAAGCCGCCGCCGCGTCTTCACTCTTGCCCGTCAGGAGCAGCGCGCGCCCATAGAGGTAGAGGAATTCCGGGTCTGCGGAGTCGAGCGTCGCCGTCGTGCCCGTGGCGACTGACATCCGCGCGGCCTCAGCCGCGGGCGAGAGGTCAACGGCCCTCTTCATTCTCTCGAACTTCTCCTCGGGGCTTTCGACCTCGGGCGTCGGGATGGCGGCGGCAGTGGCGGCGAGTGGCGGCCTGCTCTCCGCCTCTCGCCGCTGAAACATCATGCCCCCGTAGAACGCGGCGGCGGCGGCGGCGAGGACTAATAAAAGTACGCCGAACACGCGCCCGGCCCCGCCGCCCCTACGGGCGTTCGCGGGGCTCTGCTTTGATGAGTCGTGTGGCACGGATGATGTCCCCCCGCCGCCATCAAAAGGCGCGGAGGCCGCCTCGCCTCTTGCTGCCGTTCCGGCGTCGTGGAAAGGTCTCTGAAGTATCGAGCCGGCCATGACCGGCTCGCTGTCCGAAAGTGTACGGGCGAGAGCCGGAGAGACTCGCTCCTGTAAGAGCGTGGGTTCTTCGTCCGCGTCGGCGTTGGTTGGCGCGGCGCGGCCTTCCTCGCCGCCCTCTCCGACGCGAACCAGCACGGCGGTCAGATTGTCTTCCGCGCCGCGCTCGAAGCAGAGTCGCTTCATCTCGGCGCAGGCCGCTTCGAGGTTCGGCGCGGCGCGGAGGACTGTGGACAGCTCTTCATCGGGGATGTGACGCGTGATGCCGTCGGAGCAGATCAGAAACGTCGTGCCGCTCTCGACCTCGATGGTCTTCATGTCCACCTCGACCGAGGCTTCGGCCCCAAGCGCGCGGCTAATGACGTTGCGGCTCGGATGGTTCGCGGCCTGTTCCGCGGTCATCCGACCGGCCCGCACTTCTTCCTCGACGACCGAGTGGTCTTCCGTCTCGCGTCTGAGCGACCCGTCGGGACGGAGGCTATAGAGTCGGGAGTCGCCGACGTGGCCGATGGTCGCGCGCAGCCCGTCAACCTGAAGCGCGACGATGGTCGTCGCCATCATCGAGAACTTCGGATGCTCGCGCGACATCCGGTAGATCGAGTCGTTGGCGCGCTGGATGGCGATCTCCATCAGGTCTTCGACGTCCTCGCCGGTGTTGTGGTGGCGGAAGGCTTCGCCGAGGACTTCGATGGCGGTCTGCGAAGCCACCTCGCCGGCCTCAGCGCCGCCCACGCCGTCGGCCACGACGTAGACATTGTGCTCGGGGTCTGTGAGCATCGAGTCTTCGTTGAGGGGGCGACGCTCGTTCAGGCCGCGATCCGTGACAGAGGCCGTCTCGACGCGGATTCCATTAGAGTGTTCTGTCATTGAACTGCCTCCGGAACTCTAATCTCTTCGGTCGGGCGCGGCTGCGTGGAGGGGCGGCGCACCGGTTCCGCGTCGCTCGCGTTGCGGTGCGAGAAGGCGAGGAGCATCCCGAGCATCGCGAAGCTCGTCACAAGGCTGAAGCCGCCGTGGCTGACGAAGGGCAAAGTGATTCCCGTCATGGGCAGGGCGCGCGTCGTGCCGCCGATGTTGACGAGCGCCTGAAAGCCGACGAAGGCCGAGAGCCCCGCGGCGCACAGCTTCGTGAACATGTCGCGCGCTTCGAGCGAGGTGCGGACGCCGGCGTTGACGAGGACGATGAGCGCGAGGATGAGGGCCGCCCCTCCGAAGAGCCCCAGTTCCTCGCCGATGGCCGCGTAGATGTAGTCGGAGTCGGCCACGGGGATCACTTCGGCGAAGCCGAGCCCGAGTCCGCGCCCGCTCATGCCCCCCGCCGCGATGCCGAAGGTGGCCTGTGCCGGCTGGAAGGCGATGCGGTCGAACCACACATCAACATTGACGGTCTTCTGCATCGCCGGGCTCTCTTCGGCCAACTCGCGCATGCGGTCATTTTTAGCGAGCGCCTCGTCGTAATCCTTCTTCCACCACTCGATGTCGGGGTCGGGCGGCGTGAAGCCGTCGAGCCACAGATGGAAACGCTGCTTGATACGCGCGGGAAGGATGGCCTGCACGGGCTGCGAGAGCGTGGCGAGCGTTGGCACTCTCTCCTGCACGTTGGGCGGGAGCGCGCCGACGACGAGCACGGCGACGACGAGGACGAGCGAGCCGACGAAGAGAAGCAGTTGCGGCCAGCGGCGCACGGCCACGAGGTAGAGCGTCGCGTAGGCGCTGGAGAAGACGAGCATCTGCCCGAAATCCTTGAGCGCGAAAAAGGGGATGAAGGGAATCATCCCCATCATGAGGAGCGGAACTACGTTGCGCGCGCGCGGCATGCCCCAGTTGGTGCGCGCCAGTTCGCGATAGTGTTCAGTCAGGATGCCCGCGAAGCCGATGAGGAAAGGTATCTTCGAAGGCTCCCACGGCGTCATGTTGCCGAGCGTCTTGCCGGCGCTCGAAGTCGCAACGGCGAAGGCCAGCGGGACGAGCGTCGCGAGCACGATGATGAAGCTGTGGCGCTGCATCCAGTCGAGGTACTTGTCCTGCGTGCAGACCCAGTAGGCCGCGGCCAGCGCGAAGAAAGAGAAGAGCGGTATCCACGTGAAGCTCGAAGTCAGCACCTGCCCGACGGTGATCTGCGAGCGCCGCGTAATCTGCGTCGTGGCCTCGGGCTGCGGCGCGGTCGCCTCCATCCCCATCAGCTTCTTCTTGTCGGCGTCGTAATACTGGCTGATGAAGCGGAGGCGCTGCACCTGCGTTTTCTCGGCGCGGGCCTGCGCCTTGCTGCCCGAGCCGTACTCGGGGTCGCTGTAGAGGCGATACTGGACGAGCATCCCGATGGAGAAGAGCAGGATGGCCGCCGTGTAAAGCGTCCAGCTTCCTTTGAACTTCATGACGCGCGAGAGCCAGAACACAAGTCCGATGACCGGGAGGTACATGAGAAGGTCGCGCGCGGCCCCGACCAGAGAGGGCTCGTAGCCGCGCAGCAGCGCCGAGTCGTAGACGGCAACATAGCCGACGATCTCGAAACCGACGATCAAGAGCAGCAGGAGGAGATGAGTTGAGGCTCTGTTCTTCATAACAATCAATCAAATCAGTATCGCGAGCGGAAGCGGGCGGGTTCTGGTGTCGTTAAGGTCAACCCGCTCGCTATCGCTCGCGGTACTGTTCTTCACTCTCGCCCGGCCTGACCCGTGTTCGCCGCCGGATTTCGGGTCGCGGGCGGCTTCGGCGCGGCGCGGGGTCGCGGCTTAGCGCGCGGCGCGTTCGCCCCCGGCGGCTGCGGCTGTTGCTGGCCGGGTTGCTGCGGCGGCGCGGCGACGGGGAGCCCGAGCAGCCCGAGGTCTCTGGCCTTCAGCACGAGCGCGGCGGCGATGGGCGCTGCCGCCCGGGCACCATAGCCGCCGCCCTCGACGATGACGGCGATGGCGAGCTGCGGATTATCCAGCGGCGCGATTGAGAGATACCAGCTATCAATGCGAAATTCGGGCGACATCACCGGCACGAAGTATTCTCGGATGGGGTTGCCTCGGCGGTCGCGCTCGACCTTCTTCTGCATTTTCGGCTCGCCGGTCTTCGAGTCATAGACCGGCACCTCTTTTTCCGCCGTCCCCGTCTTCCCGCCGGTGATGATGCCCTGCGCGTGGACGGGCGCGAAGACGCTCGTCGCCGTGCCCGAAGGGCCGCCCGCGACGAGCCCCATGATGCGGCGCATCTCGGCGGCATACTGCGGGGTGGTGGCCTGCGCCCAAGCCTGCGGCACAAGGTCGTATTCGATCTTCGGCTTCATCAGCTTGCCTTCGAGGTTGGCGATGGCCGAGGCGGAGAGCGCCATCTGGAAGGGCGTCATCTGCCCGGCGTAGCCCTGCCCGTACCCGACCAGCCCGAGGTCGAAGGGGCGCATCCCCGGCCAGACGGCAATGGTCGCCTCGCGCGGCGCGAGCGCGCGGGCCACCGAGGGGGCGCTCGCATTCCAGATTTGCGGCTGCTTGCGCCCGCGGATGGCGTCGGTCGTGTTGCCGTACGGCGAGATGCCGACAAGTCGCGCCGCCTCGGCCATCTTCTCGGGGCCGATCTTGATCGCCATCTGCGCGAAATACTGGTTGCACGAGACCTCGTAGGCCGTGTCGATGCCGATGCGCCCGCCCGTCTGCGGGTTGAGGACGACGACCGCGCCGTGCCTGCCGCGCAACTGCACGACCGCCTCCTTCTGCAACTCGGCGTCAATCGTGAGGCGCACGTCGAGGTTGGCGGGCTGCTTGATGTCACGCTCCATGACGACATCCAGAGCCTCGGGCGCGGCCCCGCTCTGGATACCGAAGAGCGAGCGTTCGAGTCCCGAGTCGCCGCGGTCGGAGCCGAACAGTTGAGCCATTTCCACATCGAGCGGGTATTCGCGGACGATCTGGCCGTCGGGGCCGCGGCGGTAGAGCGCGAGGGCGCGGTCGAGGCTCCCCGAGCGATCCAGAATCCAGCCGCGCAGAGTTGACTCGGCCAGCCTCCGGTTACGCAAATCCTTGTAGCTCAGCTCCTGAAAACGCTCGTTCGATTCCACCGCGTACTGCGCCCAGTAGACGTGAAAACCGAAGACTCCGAGGGCGAGGAGCACAAAGACCCAGCGCATCGCACGCAGGCCCCTGTTTGTCGAAGTCACGCCGAGCCGCTCGCGGACCTCCGGCGGCAGATCGGCGGTCACGACCGCGCCGCGACTCAAGCGCCTCCGCCTGAAGTGCAGCAACAAAGAGACGACGAGCAGCAGCGCGAGCAGCGCGAAGCCCGCCGTGTAGACGAGACTCAGCAACGCGGGCTGCTTTTCGGGAATGTCTGCTGGAAACATAAAAGCCGTGAATCGTGAATCGTAAATCGTTAAAAACCACGAGCCGCGAAACGTGAACCGTGAATAGACTGAAGCCTTTCTTTCTATTCACGACTTACGATTCACGATTCACGGCCTTTTGAATCTCACTTCGACATCGCCGAAGCCGACCACATCGCCGCCTTCGATCTGCCGCGCCTCGCCGTAGGAGATGCGCCGCCCGTTAATGTATGTGCCGTTCGTCGAGCCGGTGTCGGCGACGAGAAGCGTGCCTTCCCGGTTCATCAGGATGGAGGCGTGTATCTTCGAGACGCTCGAGTGGTCGAGCTGGAGGTCGTTGTCCGACACGCGCCCGACGTTCAGACGCCTCCCACCGGGGCGAAACATGAGGACTTTTTCGTGCGGGTTGCCGGGGAGTGTGACGCGCGCCGTGACGGCCACGTCCGGAGAGGCCGGCGGCGTGAGCGACTTCGGGATTGAAATCCCTTTTACCTCTTTGGCGTGCCTTGCCGCTTCGTCCTGCTGCTTCAGCTCCTCTTCAAACTCGCCGAACGTCGGGTCAACGGCGATGCCGGTCGTGAAGATGTCGACGCTCGTCTCGACCTTGACGGGCGCGAGCGTGCGCAGCCGCCGGTCGTTGATGTAGTCCACGGCCCCGGCGAGGACTTCATGCTCAAGTTCCTTGATGTACTCGGGCGGCGCTTCGGAATGTGTGCCCCATTCGATCTTGAGTTTGAAGAGGTGCGGCGCGATGCGGCGGCCACTTTCGTCGGTGCGCGAGCGCTCTTCGATGAGTTGCTTCATGCGCTCGATGAGGCGGGTGGTGGTGAACCCCGTCTGCGTCTCAGGCTCGCGCCCGAGCTTGCGGTCAACGACCGCGCCCATGCCTTCAAAAACGCGGCGCATGAGCCGAACTTCTTCACTTTTGCCTTTTACCTTTTTCCTTTTGCCTTCACGAAGCTTGCGCCGCGTCGCGGATCGTCAGGTCGAAAGTGCCGGGGGCGACTTTGCGGAAGCGCCGGTTGCGGTTGAGCGAGACGGCGATGCTGATCGTGGGGTTCTGGCCCGTGAACTGGAACCCGCCGTCGAGGAGGCGGTTGTAAATCTCGTTGACGTGAAGCGGCCCGCTCGACTCGCGCAGCAGCACGGCGGTGGCCTGCGGGATGGTGCGCTCGAAGAAGCGGTCGTTGGTCGGCTCGACGTTCGGGCGCAAAGGCGGGATGTTCTCGCGCGGGGCGTGAGCGCGCGGCGCGGGCTGCTGATAAGCGACCGGTTGATTGTTCCTCACCGCGTCTCTCCGCAGCGCGACCTCGATCTCGATATCCGAAGGTGCGGAGTGGCTTGAATGAACGCTGAATGAGGACGAGAGGATACGGAACATCGCGGCCTCGGTCTGACTGATGATGGCGTCCATCTCGTTCAGTTCGGTGCGGACCCTCTCGGCCTCGGCCTCCAAATCGGCCAGCCGCGAGGCCAGCCGCGAGCGCGTCGCCCGCGAATGCCGCAGTCCCTGCTCAAGCGTCGAGAGAAGATTTTCGTCAGGCATGGTGTTAAGAAGCTGTTGGCTGTTGGCTGATAGCTGTTAGCAAGTCAATAACTGAGCCTTTTGTTTGAGCTGACAGCTAATAGCTAATGGCTCACAGCTTTCCCCTCATGTCTCCCTTTCGAGAATAAAAGCCGGGATTGAGCGCAGAGCATCTTTGTAGCTCGAAGGCTTGAGCGCGTCGAGCGAGCGGCTGGCCGCCTCGGCGAACCCCGCGGCGCGAGAGCGAGCCCTGTCGAGCGCGCCGTTCTGCTCAGCCGCACGTAGAAAGACGGCGCGCGGTGTCGCAGCGTAGCCCCCCTCGCGCATCACGCCCTGCACCTCGGGCTTCATGCGCGGCTCCTCTTCGAGGAGGTAGATAAGGGGCAGCGTGACTTTCCCTTCGAGCAGGTCAACGCCCGACGCCTTGCCGAGAGAGTCGTCGGGCGTTGTGAAGTCGAGCAGGTCGTCGATGAGCTGGAAGGCCATCCCCAGCTGGAGGCCGTAGTCGCGCAGGGCGAGCCGCTCGGCCTCACCCGCGCCGCCGAGGATAGCGCCGATCTCGCAGCACGCACTGAAGAGATAGGCGGTCTTGCGGCGGAGGATGTCGAAATACTGTTCCTCCGTGACATCGGCGCGACCGATGAGCGTGAGCTGCAACAGCTCGCCCTCGGTCATCTTCCGCGTGACGGTGGTGAGGATGTCGAGGACGGGCAGAGATCGCTCGCGGAGGCTCGTCTCGAAGGCCGACATATAGAGCCAGTCGCCCATCAGCACCGCCGTCTGATTGCCGAAGCGGCTGTTGATCGAAGCGCGGTTGCGGCGCATCTCGGCGTTGTCAATGATGTCGTCGTGGACGAGCGTCGCCGTGTGGAGGAACTCCATCACGGTCGCCATCCGCACGGCGTTGGGGAGCGACGCGTCGCCGCCCACCGCGTAGGTCGAGAGCAGCGTCAGCGCGGGGCGCACGCGCTTGCCGCCCGAGGCGCGCAAATAATCGCCGATGTAGGAGATGACTTGAATGTTGGAGCGCGCCTGCTTCTCAAACTCGGCCTCGACAAGGTCGAGTTCCGGCGCGATGAGACTGAAGATGCGTCTGGCCGTGAGCTGTGGTTCTGCGATGGCCGCAGTGTAACCGGATGTCTGCATAATTTGGAGTAAGCGATGAGCAGTAAGCCGTGAGCGGTAAAGATTGTTTCTGCTCACCGCTTACTGCTTTCTGCTCACTGACTTAATTTGAACGATAGTTGGTGTACTGCATGTTGATGCCGAAGTCTTTCTCTTTGAGCCGCGCGATCACGTCCTGCAAGGTGTCCCGGTCTTTACCCGTGACGCGCACGACGTCGCCCTGAATCGAGGCCTGCACCTTCGCCTTGGTATCCTTGATGTGCTTGACGATCTCTTTGGCCTTGTCCGTGGGGATGCCCTGCTGGATGGCGACATGCTGGCGGAGCGTGCTGCCCGCCGCCGGCTCCGCGCGCCCGTAGTTGAAAGCCTTGAGGGGGACGCCGCGGCGGACGAGCTTCTGTTGCAGGAGCGTTGACGATCTCGGCCCGCTCCAACTGTGACACGATGTCGAATGAATTCTGTTGAGCCATACGTCGCAGCCTTTATAACATTATCAAGCCGTCAGGGAAAGTTTGATTTGCCCCCCAAGTTTGAGAAAAACCGGGGGCGTGATGGCGGGCCGCGAACGCCTCAGCAAGGCTTGAGGCTGAAGAGGCGGAAGAAATTTGCGGACGTCACGCGGCCCAGCTCTGCGAGGGGAATGCCGCGCAATTCGGAGAGAAACCGCGCCGTCTCGACGACGTGCGCGGGTTCGTTGCGGCGACCGCGCAAAGGGACTGGTGAGAGGAAAGGGCAGTCGGTCTCGACGAGGAGGCGTTCGAGCGGCACGACGCGAGCCGCCGCGCGCAAGCCTTCGGCCTTCTTGAACGTCACGTTCCCGGCGAACGAGACGTGGAAACCCATTTCGATGACGCTCAACGCCATCCGCACGCTCCCGCCGAAACAGTGCATGACGCCGCCCGTGTCACCGCCCGCCCTTTCGTCGCGCAAAATTTCGACGGTCTCTTCGTCTGCCTCACGCGAGTGGATGATGACGGGCAGACGAGCCCCGCGCGCCATGCGGAGCTGCCGCGCGAAGACATCGCGCTGCACGTCGCGTGGGGAATGGTCGTAGTGGTAATCGAGCCCGATTTCGCCCAGCGCGACGATACGCGCGCTGCTCTCAAGCAGCCGGGACAGCCGCCGTCCCGCGTCTTCGTCGAAGAGCTTCGCGTCGTGCGGGTGCACGCCCACGGCGGCGTAGACGCCCTCGTACTTCTGGGCGACGGCGATTGCTCTCTCGAAGTGGCCGCCGTGCGGGTCGCCCGTCCCCACGTTCAAAATCGCGCGCACGCCCGCCGCCCGCGCCCGCGCCACGACCTCGTCGCGGTCGGCGTCGAACTCCTCGCCGTCAATATGCGCGTGCGAATCAACGAACATGGGGTGAAGCTGTTAGCTGTTAGCTGAAAGCTGTTAGCTTTTAGCGATTAGCTTTCAGCTTATTCTTAGCGCCTGTTGTCAGCCTTCGATCGGGCAATATTCACCCGGAGAGAAGTGAATGGCTGAAAGCTAACAGCTAACAGCTAATAGCTGTTAGCTTTCACTTCAGCCTTGCGCCGTTCGGGACGTCTTCCGTGAAGGTGGCAAGGACGGGGCGGCCTTCGTCGCCGACGGAGGCGGCGAGAACCATGCCCTGCGACTCGAAGCCGCGCAGCTTTCGCGGCTGGAGGTTCGAGACGACGGCGATCTTGCGTCCGATTAACTTCTCGGGCTCGTAATACTGCGCGATTCCGGCGAGAATCTGCCGCGGCTGCTCTTCGCCCACGTCCACGGTGAAGCGCAGCAGCCTGTCGGCCTTCGGCACGCGCTCGGCGGTCAGGATTTCCCCGACGCGCATCTCGACCTTCGCGAAGTCGTCAATCGTGATGTAAGTGGCGACGCCTTCGGGTTGTGCCGGTGTCGGAGCCGAGGGTGCGCCGGGGACGGCTTCGGCTTCCGTCGCGCCGCGCACCGGCGGCACTTCGCGCTCCACTTCCGTCGCCGTCTCCGCGCCGGGCACGGCGGCCTGCGTGGTGTGCGTGCCCGGGTGCTCAGCATCCGTTCCTGATGGCGCGGCATCCGCCCCCGCGGGCTGTGCGCCCGCTGACGCTTTCTCGTCCCTCTGTGCGATCTCTTTTTCGATCTCCGCCATTATCTTTGCCTTATCTATGCGCGGGAAGATGGGCGACACTTCGCCGATGCGCGTGCCCTGCGTCAACCCTCCCCATTGAAGTTGTGTCGGGTCGAGCCGCTCGATGCCCTCGGCCTGACCGAGTTGCCGCCAGATCGCGCGGGCCGACTCCGGCATGAAAGAATAGAGCATTACGGCCATCCAGCGCAGCGTCTCCGCCGCGCGGTAGAGCACCGCCCCGAGCGTCTCGCGCTGCTCCTCGCTCTTCGCCAGCTCCCACGGCTTCGCGTCGGAGATGAATTTGTCCACGCGCGCGATCATGCCCCAGACCGTCTCCAGCGCGCGGTGGAAGGCGAACTCTTCCACGCCCTGCACAAACTGGTCGCGCACGAGTTCGAGCGTGCTCGCGAGGTCCTGTGCGTCCGAGCCGACGCCCACCCGCTTGGCCTGAAGCCGCCGCCCCTCGGAGATTTCCGGCGAAGGGACGACGCCGTCGCAGTAGCGTTTAATCATCGTCAGCGTGCGGCTCACCAGATTCCCGAGTCCGCTTGCGAGGTCGCTGTTGGCGCGTTCGAGGATGACCTCGTAATCCACTTTGCAGTCCTGCCCGAAGGCCATCTCGCGGAGGAGGAAATAGCGCACCGCGTCGGGCTGGTAGTACCGCCGGAGCGTGGAGAGCTCAAGCGCGTTGCCGAGCGTCTTTGAGCCCTTGCGGCCCGTCTGGTCGAGCCACATGCCATGCGCGACGACCGCGCGCGGCAGCTCGACCCCCGCCGCCATGAGCATCGCGGGCCACAGCGCCGCGTGCTGGCGCAGGATGTCCTTGCCGATTAAGTGGAGGCCGGGCCAGAACTTCTCGAACATCTCCGGCCCCACCACAGCGCGCCGCGCCTCGCTCCCCCAGCCGAGCGCCGTGACGTAGTTGATGAGCGCGTCGAACCAGATGTAGACGGTGTGCGAAGAATCGTCGGGGACGGGAATCGCCCACCCGACCGAAGAGCGGAGGCGGCTGATTGAAGTGTCCTGGAGCCCACCGCGCACGAAGCTGATGATTTCGTTACGACGCGCCTCGGGGCGGATGAAGTCGGGTCGCGATTCGTAGAGGTCGAGCAGGGCTTCGTCGTAATCAGAGAGGCGGAAGAAGTAGCCTTCCTCCGAGACGCGGTCAACCGGAGTTTCATGAATCAGGCACTTGGGCGCTTCCCTGTCATCCGCCGCGGGCGCAAGCTCCTCATCAGTCTTAAAAGTCCCGCAGGGGGCGCAGAACCAGCCTTCGTAAAAATCCTTGTAGATGTTGTCGCGGCCCTTCGGCGTCTGGCCGCCGGCCACGCGACGCCAGAACGCGCTCGCTCCTTCGTAATGGAACGGCTCGGACGTCCGCATAAAGATATCGTAGCCGCCGTGCTCGGGGTCGAGGCCGAAGGCGGCGAACATCTCTTTCATCTCGCCGACGATATAGTCAACCTGCTCTTTCGGCGTCCGCGTGTTCCTCGCGGCGGCGCGCGCGATGTTGAGGCCATGCTCGTCCGTGCCCGTCAAAAAACAGGTTTCGTACCCGCGCTGCCGCTTGTAGCGCGTCAGGCAGTCGGCGACCACGGTCGTGTAGAGGTGCCCCATGTGCGGCAAGCTGTTGGCGTAGTAAATCGGTGTGGTGACGTAGAAAGATTTCATAAAGACCGTGAATCGCCAATCGTGAATCGTCAATCGAAAATCGCGGGGAGGGTTGGTACCTCTTCTGACGATTCACGATTGACGATTCACGTTTGAAGAGCTTTACTCTCTCCCCCTGATGAGCGCCATCGCCTCGGCGCGCGTGCGCGGGTCTTTGCGGAAGCCGCCGCGAATGGCCGAAGTGATTGTGAGCGCGCCCGTCTTCCTGACGCCCCGCAGCGACATGCAGGTATGTTCGGCCTCCATCACGACCATTACGCCGAGCGGCTTTAAGCCGTCGTAGAGCGTGTCGGCGATCTGCGACGCCAGACGCTCCTGCACTTGCAGGCGGCGCGCGAAGGTCTCGACCAGACGGGCCAGCTTCGAGAGGCCGACGATGCGGCCCCCTTTCGGAATGTATGCGATGTGGCAGCGGCCCATGAAGGGCGCGAGATGGTGCTCGCACAGCGAGGCGAAATGGATGTCGCGCACAATCACCATCTCGTCGTGCTTGTCGCCGGGCAGCGGCTTGACGTGCTCGCTCGGGTCTTCGCGCATCCCGGCGGTCAGCTCGGCGTACATCTCGGCGACGCGCAGCGGCGTCCGCTGCAGGCCGGGGCGCTCCGGGTCTTCGCCGATGCCTTCGAGGACGAGGCGGATTCCGCGCGCCACCTTGTCGAGGTCAATCTCTCGCGGCGGCAACCCTAAAGCGTCCTCGTCAGGCTCGGTGGTCGAAAATTTCGTCGCCATGCTTCACAAACCTTTGACAGTCAGGGTGCTTAATCGCACTCAAAGTCTCTCGCTTACCGTTTGTTGCTTTGACCTGCTTTTATAAAAGGCCGCCTGAGCCGCGGCCTCGACAAAGCGCCAAGGGACGCCGGCTTTGAGCGCCGCCGCACGGCACTGCTCGAACTCGGGCGTGCCGCCCTTCACCTTTCCGCCGAAGAGCGCGACTTTAACATCAATCGGGCCGTACTCGGTCTCGACCGTCACCGTCTCACGCTCCAGCGCGCGCCGCTCGACTTCGTAGCTGCGCGCCCCGATGGTCGTCGTCTCGGCGAAGAGCAGCTCCAGCATCGCCTCGCGCTCAGTGGGGCGGCAGAGAATCGAGACCAGCACGCCGGGCCGATTTTTTTTCATCTGGACGGGCGTGAAGTAGCAGTCGAGCGCGCCACGCGCGAAGGCCAGCTCCATGAGATGACCGATGACTTGCGGCGAAGCGTCGTCAATATTCGTCTCGACCATCAAGAGCTTCTCGTCGCTTTGCGCCCCTCCGCCCTCCGACTCGCCAATCAGCACGCGCAACACGTTCGGGAAATCCTCGTACTCGCGCGTGCCCGCGCCATAGCCTGTCTCTTCGACGCGCATCCGCGGGAGCGGGCCGAAAGATTCGCAGACGGTGCTGACGATGGCCGCGCCGGTCGGTGTGACCAGCTCGCCCTTGATCTCCGTCGCGTAGATGGGCGCTCCGCGCAGAAGCTCAGTCACGGCGGGAGGCGGGACGGGGAAGAGTCCGTGCGCCATCCGCACGGTGCCGCTCCCGACGTGCAGCGGCGACGAGATGAACCGCTCGATGCCGAGCAGCTCGAAGCAGACACAGGCCCCGACCACGTCCACAATCGCGTCCACCGCGCCGACTTCGTGGAAGTGTATGCGCTCGACCGCGAGGTCGTGGACGCGCGCTTCGGCTTCGGCGAGTCGCGTGAAGATTTTCGTCGCGCGTTCCTTAACGCCTCCGCTCAGCTTCGACACCTCAATAATCTTAACGATGTCGGACAGATGCCGGTGGCGCGTCTCTTCTTCGACGGCCCGCACGTGCGCTCGAGTCGCGCCGATGCCGGAGCGGTCAACCTGTTCAAATGAGATTTCATAGCCCGGCACGTCGAGGAGCGCCAGTTGCTCCAGCAGGGCGCGTGGGTCGGCCCCGGCACTCACCAGCGCCCCGAGCGTCATGTCGCCGCTGATGCCGGCGAAGCAATCGAAATAGATAGTTCGCATCAGAAATCCAGTACCGGCAAGACCTCGCCAGCCTTTCCCTGAATCATCTCGTCGCATATCTCCGAGGCGCAGTGAAGCGGTCTGGAAGATGCCCGCGGGCAGCACCTCACCGAACAGAACCACGTCAGGGCGCATCGAGTCTCCGCAGTCACGGCACTTCGGCGGGCGCACGCCTTCGTCGAGCCGCCGCACATCCTCGCGCGCTTCGCACGAGAGGCAGCGCGCCGTCCAGACGTTCCCGTGCAGCTCGAGCGCTCCACGCGAGCCCGCCGCCGCGTGCAGGCCGTCAACGTTCTGCGTGGCGAGCGTGAATTCGGGGAACCTCTCCTGCCAGCGTGCGAGCGTCTCGTGCCCCGCATTCGGCTTGAGGCTTTCGAGCAAACGTCGCCGGTAGTCGAACCACTCCCAGACGGCGGGCAGGTCGCGCTTGAGCATCCCGGCGGAAGAGATAACGTCGAAGGGCATTCCCTTCCAGACCTCCGTCCCCCCGCCGCCGCGGAAGGTCGGCACGCCGCTCTCGGCGGAGACGCCCGCTCCGGTCAGGACGAAGACGCCACGCGCCGCGCGGAGCCGCTCGCGAAGCCGCTCCGAGATGGTTAACTCAGGTTGGATACGTTTCAATTCGAAGGGATGGTAGCAGAGCGCGATACGCCAGTGTCAAGCGAACGGGCGGCGAGCGTTGGCAACCCGCGACGGGGCTGCGCTATACTTTCCATTTTCCCGGCGGCACGCATAAACCGCTCGTGCGGGGCCGGGGCTAAAATCAATTCGAGACGGCAGAAGGAAAGATAACTTTTGAACCTCATTGTCCTCCAGGAGCGTCTGCGCGAGCGCGTGCGCGTGGCCGCCGCAGAGAAATTCGGCGTCGGGCTTGAACAGGTCTCGGCGGAAGTCCCGCCGCGCACTGAACTCGGCGACCTCGCCTTCCCCATCGCCTTCGAGCTGGCGAAACGCATCAAGCAGGCGACCGGCGAGAAACGGAACCCGCGCGCCATCGCGGAAGAGCTCCGCCGCGAGCTTGAAGCGTTGGAAGAAGTCGCGCGCGTCGAGGTGGCGGGCGCGGGCTACCTCAACCTGTTCTTCGAGCGGGGGCGGCTGCTCGGCGGACTGAGCGCGGAGAATCGGACTGAGCCGCCGACGGTTGGCGCCGACGCAGAGCGCCCGAAGCGCATGGTCGAGCATACGAGCGTCAACCCGAACAAGGCCGCGCACATCGGCCACCTGCGCAACTCCGTCATCGGCGATACCTTCGTCCGCATCCTCCGCGCACAGGGCGAGCGCGTCGAAGTCCACAACTACATTGACAACACGGGCGTGCAGGTCGCCGATGTCGTCGTCGGCTTCGTGCATCTCGAAGGCATGACGCTCGAACAGGTGCGCGCACTCGACGCCGCGCTGCCGCCGGAGGATTCTTTCGATTATTACTGCTGGGACTTGTACGCGCGCGTCGGACTGTTCTACAGGGGCGGCGACCCCGACGGGAAGGAAGACCCCGAGCGCCTGCGTCTCCGCGTCGAGACGCTGCACGCGCTCGAAGAGGGCGCGAGCGAGACGGCGGCGCTCGCCGACTACGTCGCGACGCGCGTCGTCAACTGCCATCTCGACACGATGCAGCGGCTCGGCATCCGCTACGACCTGCTGCCGCGCGAGTCCGAAGTCCTGCACTTCCTCTGGTCTCACGCCTTCGAGCGCATGAAGGAATCTGGCGCGCTCCGCCTCGAGTCGGAAGGGCGAAACCGCGGCTGCTGGGTGATGCCGATGGAAACGCACGAGGGCAGCGAAGAGCACGAGGCCGACAAGGTGATCGTGCGCTCGAACGGGACGGTCACATACACGGGCAAAGACATCGCCTACCAGCTCTGGAAGCTCGGACAGGTTGATCTCAATTTCAACTTCAAGCCCTTCCGCGCCTACGCAGACGGCCACGCGGTCTGGATGACCACGAACGCACCGGACGCAGACGGCGCGCCGCCCGCGCCGGGCTTCGGCGGCGGGGCGAGGGTCTACAACGTCATTGACTCGCGGCAATCGTACCCGCAGGAAGTCGTCAAGCGCGGCGTCGCGGCGGTCGCGCCCGAGGTCGGCGAAGATGCGAGCGTCCACCTCTCTTACGAGATGGTCGCGCTCTCCCCGGCTGCCGCCGAAGAACTGGGGATCGAGCTGAGCACTGAAGAACGCGCGCGACCTTTCATCGAGATGAGCGGGCGGCGCGGACTGGGCGTCAAGGCCGACGACCTCATTGACCGTCTGGAAGAGAATGCTCTGAAGGAGGTCGAAGCGCGGCACGCGCAGCTCACGGACGCAGAGAGGCGGAAGATCGCGCACGTCATCGCGGTCGGCGCGCTCCGGTATTTCCTCCTGAAGTGGACGCGCAACTCGGTCATCATCTTCGACTTTCAGGAGGCGCTCTCGTTCGAGGGCGAGACCGGCCCTTATTGCCAGTACGCGGCGGTGCGCGCCAACTCGATTTTCCGCAAGCTCGACGAGCCGACGCTCGCGGCGTCGCTCGAATTCGTCTCGCGCGCGGCACGGACTGAAGGGGACGGCCCCGATGTCGTTGATGAAAGCTTGGCTCACAGGGCGTCCGAGATTCGTGCTGTGTTCGAGGGCGAGGGCGGCGACGAGATTTGGTCGCTGTTGATGCAGGCGGCGCGCTTCGAGGAGGCGCTGCGGCACGCGGCGGCGCAGCACGAGCCGGCCCATCTGGCGAAGTACGCGTTTCAGTTGGCGCGCTCTTTCAACCTCTTCTATCATCGCCACCACATCATCGGTGAGGAAATGGAAGCGAAACGCGCCGTCCTCATCGCGATCACGAACTTCGTGCGGCGGCAGTTGATCGCCGCGCTCGACGCGCTCGGCATCGAGGTTCCGGACCGGATGTAGCGGGCCGACGCCTTCTCGGGCACACGGCTTGCCACGATATTCGGCGGGTGTCTCGAGCACTTGCGAAACGCCCTTGAGAGCCGCGGCGTGAGCTTGAATTTCAGTCCCCGCGGGCTCAGCCGACGGGTGGCATAATGCAAAGGCTTCGCGTCTTGCCGAATTCGACGCGCCGTCGGATGGGCGAAACGGCGGGGCGGCAGCGAAGGCCGGAAGGCGTTTCGTAAATCGTTTTCACTTAAAAGAGATCGTTCTCACTCAGACGTTAAGACATGCTCATCGTTATGAAAGCCGACGCCACCGAACGCGAAGTCGCGGAGGTCGTGCGCGTCATCACGGACTTAGGTTACCGCGCGCATCCGATGCCGGGCGCGATGCGGACGGCCATCGGCGTCACGGGCAATCAGGGCTCGCTCGACACCACACGTTTCGAGG
>JAIVJM010000086.1:0-10383 GCA_020199995.1 Acidobacteriota bacterium
TGTGTTTTAGCTGACCAGTACTAAGTTGGTCCCGAGGCTTGACCGTAAGATTTACCCGCGGGCGAATCAAAAGGCGGTTTGCAAGCTTCTTTGGTAAGTCACTATTCGATTCTCTGAGCTCTCATCCGGGAGTTGACAAGTTTTCCGGTGGTTTTGTCGAGAGGGTCACACCCGTTCCCATCCCGAACACGGAAGTTAAGCCTCTTGGAGCCGATGGTACTGCGTGGGAGACTGCGTGGGAGAGTAGGAAGCCGCCGGATTATTATTAAAGAAAAGCCCGCTCAAGGTTCAAACCCGAGCGGGCTTTTTGTTTTTGATTCTCTCCTTGATAATACTTCCATAGATTAAATTCTGCCCTCCGGCGCGGGAAGTCGGCGGCGCGGCTCGACGGAGAGAGGAAAATGCGACACCTGATCCTGTTCCTGTTTCTCACCATTCTGTTTGGCACTCCAGGCTGCCGTTCGGAGCCCGGCGGACCAAACGCCGCTCCTGTGAACGCGACGGGGAATACGAATCCGACTCCACAGGGGGGCACGCCCGAGAAGTCTGGGAAGGTTCCGTCTTACGGCTACGAGGTGGTCGACAGGTGGCCGCACGACCCGAAGGCTTTCACACAAGGGTTGGTCTTTCACGAGGGCCTGCTGATCGAGAGCGCGGGGCAGTACGGCGAGTCCACGCTCCGCCGGGTCGAGCCGAAGACTGGCAGGGTGCTCGAAAAAGTTGACCTCCCGGCGATGTACTTCGCCGAGGGCCTGACGATCTACGACGGCAAAATTTATCAACTGACGTGGCAGCACCATAAGGGATTCATTTACGACCTGAAGTCTTTTAAAAAGCTCGGCGAGTTCAGGTACGACGGCGAGGGGTGGGGGCTGACTCATGACGCCGAGTCGCTGATTCTGAGCGACGGGACGAATCAAATCCGCTTCATCGACCCGAAGACTTTCGAGGTCAGACGGACGATCAGCGTCCGCGAAGGCGGGCAGCCGCTCAGGGAAATTAACGAGCTCGAATACGTGAAGGGCGAAATATACGCGAACGTCTGGCACAAGGACTCGATCGCGCGCATTGACCCGCAGACGGGAAACATCGTCGGCTGGATAGACCTCAAGGGCCTGCTCGCGCCGGGCGAGGTTGATGATGAGGAGGCGGTGCTGAACGGCATCGCCTACGACGAGGGGGGCGACAGACTGTTCGTGACGGGCAAGCTGTGGCCCATGCTCTTCGAGATTCGACTGAAGGAGAAATGAGCGCGGGGCGAAGCAGCCCGGACGCTGAAGGGTTCGTCAAAGAATCTGTAGGACAAAAAAGTCGCCTCCGCTCCAGCGCGGACGCTTCGGGCTCGGGACAGACGTTTAATGAAGTTCGACACCTATTTCCGCGCGTGCTCGTACGCCATGATCGCGTGCGGCGTGCTGGCGCTCGCGATGGCGGGCGGCGCGGGCGCGGGGCTCATCCTCTGCTTCACCTTGGTGCTCGTCGTCTCCTGGAAACTCGAAGCAACGAGGTGGCAGTTGTCGGAGCGCTCCGGGATGGTGGTCGTGCTGCTGGCGCTCCCGCTCTTCTACCTCGACTGGAGGATGCAGAGCGGGGCCGTCAGGACGGCGGAGCAGGTCAACGCGGGAATCGGCGCGCTCGTCCACCTCACGCTGCTGCTCTCTTCGATCAAGCTCCTGCAAACGAAGGCCGATCGCGACTGGCTGTTCCTCTATCTTATCTCTTTTTTCGAGGTACTGCTTGCGGCGGGCCTGAGCGTGAGCCCTTCGTTTCTGCTGGCGCTCGGCCTCTACGTCTTCAGCGCGTTGCTCTCGATAGTCTGCTTCGAGCTGCGCAAGTCGAGCCGCGTCGTGGCGCTGGGCGACAGCCGCCTGCTGGTCGCGAACGACCCGAAATTCCTGTGGCGGGAGGAGGGTCGTCGCCCGCGGCGCGGGGCGAGGGCGCTCGGGCGCTTGCCCGCGGTGGCGCTGTGCCTGTTCGCGCTCATCCTTCTGTTCGCGCTGCCGATCTTTTTCGTCTCGCCGCGCGCGTCGAACGGCGCGCTGGCGATGGCGGGCGGGACGGCCTCGACGGGCTACGTCGGTTTCTCAGACCGGATGACGCTCGGAGACATCGGTCGCTTGCAGGAGAGCAACGAGCTTGTGATGCGCGTGCGTGTGGACGAACCGCGGGCGGAGCGGAACCGGAACCTTCGCTGGCGCGGCGTCGCGCTCGAACGCTTTGACGGGCGGCGCTGGTTCCAGACGTCGAATCAGAGCGAGCCGGTGCCCTCGAGCGAGCGTGACCTCTTCAAGCTGGGGACAACAGAAGAGTTGAGCCGCCTCACGACGCAGACTTTTTTCGTCGAGCCGATTGACACGCCCGTGCTCTTCGCCGCGCCGCGCGCCGTCGCCGTGCAGGGCGCGTTCATGTACCTCAGGCGCGACAGCGGCGACGGGCTCGCCTCGCGCCTGCACCTTCAGGAGAGGATCACTTACAGGGTCTTTTCTGACACGGTCGAGCCCCCGCCCGAGCGTCTGCGCGCAGGCCCTCAAGCCTACCCGGCTGAGACGACGCCGAACCTCCGGCTCCCCGTCGAGAACTATCTGCAACTGCCCGGCGACCTCGACACGCGCGTCGGCAGCCTCGCCTCGCTGGTCGTCATGGAGGCGGGCGCGCGCAACGCCTACGACGCGGCGCGCGCCATCGAGGCTCACTTCAACCGCAACGAGTACGGCGGGCAGTATAGCTACTCGCTCGAAATGAAGGCGACGGGGCGCGAGCCTTTGTCGGACTTTCTGTTCCGCGTGCGCGCGGGGCACTGCGAGTATTTCTCTTCGGCGATGACCATCATGCTGCGCACGCAAGGCGTGGCGGCGCGCGTCGTCAACGGGTTTCAGTCGGGCGAGTACAACGACGCGGCGGACGCTTACACCGTCCGGCAGGCGGACGCGCACTCGTGGGTCGAGGTCTATTTTCCGCAGGAAGACGCGTGGGTCGCCTTCGACCCGACGCCCGCCGAGGGCCGCCCGAGCGGCGCGGGACGGGGCGGCTGGCAGGGGCGTCTGCAAATGTATGCCGACGCGCTGGAGCTGTTTTGGATTCAATACGTCGTCGCCTATGATAGACAGGGACAACGCTCACTCGCACGCTCTCTGCGCAGCGGCGTCGGCTCTTACCGCGTCGCGGCGTCGCAGTCCGCCGACGAGCTGTTGTCGAGGCTCTCGGGCTGGCTGGGCGCTTCGATGCACGGCGGCGGCCTGCTCGTCGCACTCGCTTCGCCTTACGCGCTCGTCGCCGGGGGATTGGGCTTCGCCGCTCTCGGGCTCTTCGTGCTGCGCAGGGGCGGCTTCACTCTGCGGCGGACACCACGCGCTCCGGTGGGCGGGGGGGCGGCGACGGGTGCTTCAATCGTGGAGTTTTACGGGCGGATGGCAGCGGCGCTCGAAGCGAGGGGCATCCGACGTCGCCGGGCCGACGAGACGCCTCTTGAGTTCGCGCAGTCAATCGGAGACGCGGACATCCTGACGATCACACGTTTCTATCATCGCGTGCGCTATGGCGCACGGCCTTTATCAAAAACGGAAGCCGCCGACATCGAGCGATGCTTGACATGAAAAAAGTCGGATTTATCAGTCTGGGATGCCCGAAGAATCTCGTGGACAGCGAGGTCATGATGGGCCAGCTCAAGCTCAAGGGTTACGAGGTGACGAACGACGCGAGCGAGGCGGACACGCTCGTCGTGAACACTTGCGGCTTCATCGAGGCGGCGAAGAAAGAATCGGTGGAAGCCATCCTCGAAGCCGCGCGTCTGAAGTCGGAGGGGAGTTGCAGCCGCCTCATCGTCGCCGGTTGTCTGGTCGAGCGTTACCGGGACGAGCTGCGCGCGGAGATTCCGGAAGTTGACGCCTTCATCGGGACCAACCAGATCAACGACATCACGATTGTCGCTGACGCGCGCGTCAACACGCGCTCGCTACCCATCCTGCCTCTCGGCAATCAGACCGCGACGTATCTCTACGACGAGTCCACGCCGCGCGTGCTCGCCACGCCCGGCTACAGCGCCTATGTGAAGATCGCCGAAGGGTGCGACCGCCCGTGCGCCTTCTGCTTCATCCCGCAGATGCGCGGCCACTTTCGCAGCCGACGCTTCGGCTCGGTGGTGAGCGAGGCTCAGGCTCTGGCCGAGAAGGGCGTCAAAGAGATCATCCTCGTCGCGCAGGACTCTTCGCGCTACGGCGAAGATTTGGGGCAGCAGGACGGGCTCGCGCATCTCCTGCGCGAGTTGTCGCAGCTCGACGCCGTCGAGTGGGTGAGGGTCATGTACACCTACCCGACGCACATCAGCGACGGCTTCCTCGACGTGCTGGCCGAGGAGCCGAAGGCGGTCAAGTACTTGGACATGCCCTTGCAGCACGCCTCGCGCAACGTCCTCAAGCTGATGAAGCGCGGGGGCGACCGCGCGAGCCTCGAACGACTCATCGCGCGCGTCCGAAGGCGCGTGCCGGGCATCGCCGTCCGCACGACCTTCATCACGGGCTTTCCCGGCGAGACCGAGGAGGACTTTGAAGAGCTGCTCGCCTTTGTGCGCGCAGTCGAATTCGACCGCGTCGGCGTCTTCACCTATTCGGACGAAGAGGGGACGCCGGCCTTCGACCTCGCCGCGAAGGTTGACCCGAAGGTGGCGGCGCGCCGCCGCACGCGGCTGATGAAAGAGCAGTCGCGTATCTCTCTGAAGAAGAACCGGACGCGCGTCGGCTCGACGTTGCGCGTGCTGTTCGAGGGGCCGTCGAAAGAGACCGACCTGCTCTGGCAGGGCCGCACCGAGACGCAGGCCCCGGACATTGACGGCTGCGTCCTCATCAACGACGCGCCCGAAGGCTTGCGGCCCGAGCCCGGCGACTTCGTCAACGTCCGCATCACGGAGGCGCAGCAGTACGACCTCGTGGGGGAAATAGTTTAGAAGCTATTAGCTATGAGCTCTTAGCTTTCAGCTAAGAGCCAACTGAAAAGGCACGTCTCGTCCTTCGCGCCATGCCCCTGACGGCGTATGCCGTGAGCTAACAGCTAACAGCTAAAAGCCAACAGCTTTTTATGGCCCGTGTGAAAGAGACAAGCGACTCGCTGAGCCATCCCGTCGTCGAGACTCCGCACATCAGGGTCGCGCCGGAGAGGCGGACGGCGCTCGACTATGTGGCGCTGGCCGTGGCGACGTGCGGCGTCGGGTTCATGCCGGTCGCGCCGGGGACGTGGGGGTCAGGGGTCGGGGTCGGCGTTTTTGCCGCGCTCATGTGGGGCTTCGGGCGCGCACTCAGTAGCGCGGCGTCGAACGGCGTGCTCTCGAAGGCATCTGAGTCCGCCGTCCAGGCGGCGTTTACCAGTTTACTTCTCCTCGTCATCGTCGTGGTCTCGCTCGCGGGGACTTGGGCGGCGACGCGCTGCGAGAAGTTGCTGGCGAGGAAAGACCCCGGCGCGGTGGTTGTTGACGAGGTGGCGGGACAGCTCATCACGTTCCTGTTCGTGCCGTGGTCAATGGCCGGGCGGCTGTGGCCTGTCGTCGTGGGTTTCCTCGCCTTTCGCGTCTTCGACATCTGGAAGCCGTACCCGATCAACCGACTCGAAGCGCTCGAATCCGGCCTCGGCGTGATGGCCGACGACGTGCTCGCGGGCGCTTACGCGGCGACGCTGCTGTCGCTGCTCACTTCGATCTACTTACTTCAGTAAGAGGGGAACCAAGATGGAAGAGACGAAAGACACGAATGCCGCGGAGGGCGGCCAGCCCGAAGGCAAGGGCACGCCGAAGCGCGACGCAGAAGCCACGAGCAGCGAGACTTTGAGCGACATCGAAGAGAGCACAAAGGTTTCGGACGGCGGCGGCGGCTCGGGCTCGGAGAGCAGCGGTGCACTCGAAGGCTCCACGCCTTCGCCGGACACCGGCGGCGGGGGCGGTCGCGCCGACGGGAGCGATTCCGGCGGGCCGATGTGAAGACAGAAAAGAGAAATAAAATGCGATTGGGAAATGGGTATGCCGGCGCGCGCGGGCTGCGCGTGAGGGTTCTGTGTGCGGTTTTGCTCGCGGTGCTGTTGGTGTGCGTCGGGGTCGCCGCGCAGTCCGGGCGGCGTGGGCAGAAGCCCGCGGCGACACCGCAGGCAGAAGATGGCGCTTCGCCGGTCGGCCCCACGCCCAAGCCTTCGCCCGCGGCCGGGGCCGGGACGAAACGCGACCTCAAAGGGGTGAAGCTGCTCGTCGCCGCCGAGATAAAGAGCGACACGACCGACCGCGCCCGCGTCATCTTCGACAACTGCATCGTGCATCTGGCCGACGCGGGCGCGGCGGTCAATTCGCTCGGCCTGTTGAAGCGGGAGCTGGCCGTCAAACGCGCACAGTCGGAGACGGAAGCTTACGTCGTCTGGTTGCAGTTGGAGAAGGACAGCTTTCAGAACGGCAACGTCGTCCTCAACTCGCCCGACCTCGTCGTCAAGTACACGGTCTACGCCCCGCGTACCGGCGAGTCGAAGGCCAAGGGCAAGGTCTTTTATCAGGCGATGGCCGGGCCGCGCGGGCGCGCGGGCTCGTCCGACCCGGTGAAGATCACCGCTGAGGCGGCGGGCATCGAGGCGGCAGACCGCGTCATTGACTGGTTCACGCTGTCGCGGCACCCTCCGCAGCTCGAACGGCCCTGACCGAGAGAGAGCGTGTGAGCGCGACACGGCGAGAGTACCGCGAGCGGCAGGCGAGCGGGTTCGGGTTTGGTTAACGTCAACCCGCTCGCCTGTCGCTCGCGGTACTGTTTAGGGCGACTCCGCGCGCGGGACATGCGGCGGGTGAATAGTTATAATCCTCCCCTTCTATGAACGACGCAAAAATATTTGTCTCCGACGACGTGAGCGAAAGCGGGCTCGAACCGCTGCGGGCGGCGGGCTTCGCGGTGGAGAAGCGGACTGGCCTGAAGGGCGCAGAGCTGTTCGAGGCCGTGCGCAACTGCGAGGGCTTGATCGTGCGCAGCGAGACGAAGGTGACGGCTGAGTTGTTGGAGGCCGCGGGCAGCCTGCGCGCCATCGGTCGGGCGGGCGTCGGCGTGGACAACATTGACGTGGTGTCGGCGACGCAGCGCGGTATCGTCGTGATGAACGCGCCCGACGGCAACACGATGACGACCGCCGAGCACACGCTCGCGCTGCTGCTCTCGCTCGCGCGGCGCGTGCCGCAGGGCAACGCGAGCCTGCGCGGGGGGCGTTGGGAGCGCAAGAAATTCGTCGGCGTCGAGCTCCGAGGGAAGACTCTGGGCATTGTCGGTTTGGGGCGCATCGGTCGCGTGGTGGCGAGCCGCGCGCGCGGCTTCGAGATGCGGGTCGTCGCCTTCGACCCGTTCGTCGCGCCGGAACAGTTGCGCGACACGGGGATCGAACTCGCGCCGCTCGAAGAGGTCTGCGCGCGCGCCGACTTCATCACCGTCCATGCGCCGCTGACTGCGGAGACGCGCGGGATCGTCGGCGCGCGCGAGTTGGCGCTGATGAAGCCGGGCGTGCGCGTCATCAACTGCGCGCGCGGCGGGCTGGTGGACGAGCGCGCGCTCGGCGCGGCGATTCGCGAGGGGCGCGTGGCGGGCGCGGCGCTCGACGTTTTCGAGGAAGAGCCGCCGCCCGCGGATCATCCCCTGCTCGCGCTCGAAGAGGTCATCGTCACGCCGCATCTCGGGGCCTCGACGCGCGAGGCGCAGGAGGGCGTGGCCGTCATCGTCGCCGAACAGATGCGCGACTACTTCCTGACCGGCGAGGTGCGCGGCGCGGTCAACGTCCCGGCGGTCGGTGAGCAGGAACTGAAGACGCTCCAGCCCTATCTCCGGCTGGCCGAGCGTCTGGGGCGTTTCCATGCGCAGTTGGTTGACGAAGCCGTCCGCGAGGTCGAGGTCGAGTACGCGGGCGAGGTCGCCGAGATGGACGCCGCGCCGGTCACGCGCGCGTTTCTCGCGGGGCTGCTGCGCGGGATGAGCGCGCGCGTCAACGTCGTCAACGCTCTGCTCATCGCCGCGGAGCGGGGCATCGCAGTCACCGATTCATTCAAGCGCGGCGTCGGTGTCGCGGGCGCATTGACGCCGGCAATCAGCACGCGCGTCCTGACGGGCGGGGGCGAGCACACGGTCGCGGGCGCGCTCTTCGGCCAGCAGGCGGACGGGCGCATTACGGAGATTGACGGCTTCCGCATCGAGGCCATTCCCTCGGGCAACATGCTGGTCACGCGCAGCAGCGATGTGCCGGGCGTCATCGGTCGCGTCGGCACCTGCCTCGGCGAGCACGGCGTCAACATCAGCCGCTTCCATCTGGGGAGGCGCGAGCGCGGCGGCGAGGCGATGGCCGTCATCGAAACCGACGCCCCGCTCGGCGAGGACACGCTCTTTGCGCTGCGCTCCTTCCCCGAAGTCATCTCCGCCCGCCGCATCCACCTCGAAGCTTAGACAAACGAAGAACAGTTTTCAGTAATCAGTTTTCAGTTCTCAGCAAAGACAAGAACTGAAAACTGATTACTGAAAACTGTTCTTCGTTTTATTCAATAACAAAGCTGACACGCTGCGAGGCGCTGGCTTTGGCCGGGCGGTCAATGGCTGTGAGCTGGAGGACATAGGAGCCCGCGGGGAACGTGGCGAGCGAGAGTTCGGCCATGTAGGGGATGCGCGCGGTGTCGGTCAGCCCTTCGGTCGAGAGCTTGGTCAACGGCGCGGTGAGCACGGGCTGCTTGTCGCGGAAAATCTGCACCTGAAGCGCCACGTCGGGCGTGCCCTGTGCGCCCTTCGACGCGTTGTAGACGTAGACGAGGAAACGCAGCCAAGAGGCCCGCGCGAAGCGCCGGTTGACGCTCATCAGGACGTCGTCGGGGCCGCCGCCGGTCTTCGTCGCCTCGGGCGTCTGGGCCGAGGCGCGCTCGCCGAGGAAGAGGCTGCTCAGAAAGATGTCGCGGCGTTTGGAGTCAGGCATTTCAACCCAGCGCAGGGCGCTCCCCGTGCGACCGCTGACGGGGTCGCGCATGGCGATGCGAACCTGATAGAGGCCGGGCGCGAGCCGGAACGGGTAGCTGTAGAGCACGCGCCGCTCCTTGTCTTCGAGCATGCTGAAGGGAAAGGTCAGCTCCTGTTTGAAGTTGGAGACGACCTTCCCGCGGTCGTTGATGACCGCGCCCGCAACGGCCACTATGGCGCGGGAGTCGGCCCCCGCGCCGGGGGGACGCCCGAGCAGGCCGAACCCCTCGCGGTTCAGTTCGGCCGAGGCGGTGAGCACCATGCCGTTGTTGACGTCGTCGACGTAGCCGAGCGCGAGCGAAGTCGGGAGCATGGTGCGCGGGTACGTGGACGAGAGCGCCGCGAACAGCTCTTTGTCCGCCGCAGACATTGCGGGCTTTTGCGTCGCGGGAGCCTCTTCGGGGGCTTTACGATTCTTCGCAGCCGGGCGCGCGGGCGCTTCCGGAGGGGTGAAGTTGTAGAAGCCGCGGCGGACGACCACTTTCAGATCGGGGCGGGCCTTGACGCCGACCTCGATGCGCCGGAATTTCGCGCGCTCTTTCTCTCCGCCCGTGCCTTCCGGCCTCCACGCCAGAAGGTAGTAGACGGAAGTCTCCTTGAGGGCGCGCGTGACGGCGAGGTCGAGCGCGTTGGTATTGACGAGTGCCCGCCCGCCCGTCTCGGCGGCCAGCGTGTGGAGCGGGTCCTGCATGCTCGACCTCTCGCCCGAATTCACGCTCGTCAGTTGCCCCGTGGGGTCGAAGGCGACATCTGTTGAGGCGTCGGGCATCCCCGACGTGAGCCCCTGCGCGTCGAGCGTATAAATGACGACGCTGCTGCGCGCCGCCGCGTCTGTGATGCGGCGCAGGCGGTCGCTCATGGCGCTGTTGCGCAGGTCGAGCAGGAAGCCGTCGGAGACGAAGAAGATGATCTTACGACCGGAGACCGCCGCGGTGCTGCGCACGACCGATTCGAGCGAGTAGAGCGTGTTGAGGGCCACCGCGTTCGACTGCTGGAGGATACTGCGGGCGCGCATCAAGATCATGTTCTCAGCCGTCTGCCGCTGGAGCAGGGGGGTGTCGCGCAGCAGCGCGTCCACGAAGTAGTTGAGGACGAGCGTGTCGTTGCGATCAATGGCGAGAGCCTGCGACTCGGTCATCGGCGGATTCTGAAAATCGCGGACGGAGAAGGGACGCGCGTTGAGCCGCTCGACCGCCGCGCGCAGTACGGCCTTTTCGTCGGTCAGTTGTTGGAGGAACCCGATCTGCCCGCTGGCGCTCGTGATCGCGGCCTCGTCGTTCTGTCCCAACTGCTCTTCGATGAATTGCAGCATCGTCTTGCGGAAGCGCGACGAGCTGCCGGGCGAGAGATGGAGGTCGTCCACGAAGAAGAAGACGCTGCGCCCGCGGTCGAG
>JAIVJM010000086.1:10399-12946 GCA_020199995.1 Acidobacteriota bacterium
GCCCGCGGTCGAGCGGCTGCACGGCCCCGGCCTTGCCGCCGGAGCTTCGGCCCCCGCCGCGCGCCGCGGCGAGCTGCGCGTCCTCGTCCACGGTGCCCGCCTTAATGCGCTCGAAGAAAGAAATCTCCTGCGGCTTGCCGTCCACGAGCAGCTCGAACTGCTCGGGCTTGAGGCCGTCCACAAACTTGCCCGCGCGGTCGAAGACCATCACGTCCGTCTGCACCAGCTCTGTGCTGACGCGCACGACCTCATCTTCGTTCCCACGCGGCGCGGGGGCCGGATTTTGTGCGCGCGCGGGCTGGAAGCGGGGGAGCAGGCAGAGGCAGGCGAGAACTAAAAGGATGAACCGCTTATCAGGGGTCTTGAAGGGGAGCATAACAGCCACCTGAAGCCCTTCGGCAAAAACTTTTGAGGGGAGCATCTTAGCACGCGACGAATGGCGCGCGGCAGAAGATAAGCGGGGCCAAAACTTTAATTGACGAGGCCCGTATAAATTCTCGTACTTTCATCAGCGCACGTCTGATTTCTCGTACGTTCGTCCAATTTGACTAAGCCTGCCCGCACGGTTTGACCCATATGATGCGCGCTGACGCCTCCGGGGGTTGCCGGCGGGGGCGGACTCCGAAACACCTTGAGCGACGATCAACCCACACTCCAACTCGATCGTGTGACGAAGCAGTACGGTGATTTCAAGGCCGTCAGCGAGCTGAGCCTCGCCGCTTACAGGGGCCGCATCTTCGGCCTGCTCGGGCCGAACGGGGCGGGGAAGACGACGACTATCCGCATGATCGTCGGCATCACCGCGCCCGACGAGGGAACCATCGAGCTCTTCGGCCAGAGCGTCGGCCCCGAGACGCAGAACCGCATCGGCTACCTGCCAGAGGAGCGCGGGCTCTACAAGAAAATGAAGGTCGGCGAGCAGCTCCGCTTCTTCGGCGAGCTGAAGGGGATGGGCGCGCGCGAGGCCGAATCGGCGGCGGAGCGCTGGCTCGCACGCCTCAGGCTGGGTGAGTGGAAGCAGAGCAAGACGGACGCACTCTCGAAGGGGATGCAGCAGAAAATCCAGTTCATCGCCACCGTCATGCACGAGCCCGACCTGCTCATCCTCGACGAGCTGTTCTCGGGGCTCGACCCCGTCAACGTCGAGCTCATGAAGGAGGTCGTGCTCGAACTCAAGGCCGCGGGCCGAACCATCATCTTCTCGACGCACATGATGGAGCACGCCGAACAACTCTGCGACGACATCTGCCTCATCAACCGCTCGCGCAAAGTCCTTGCGGGGAGCCTGCGCGAAGTCAAAAGCAGCTTCGGGCGCAACGCGGTCTCGCTGCGCGTCGAGGGCGGCGCGGGCGCACTCGAAGACCGGCGGCTCGTGGCCTCCGTCAAGCCGGACGGAGAGTGCGTCGAGGCGCTGCTGGCCGAGGCGGCGGACCCGCAGGAGCTGCTCCGCCGCCTCGTCGAGAGCGGGGCGCGCGTCTCGAAGTTCGAGCAGGTTGAGCCGAGCCTGCACGACATCTTTATCGCGGAGGTGAGCAGGGAATCATGAGAAAGATGCTGGCCATCATCCGCCGCGAGTACGTGCAGGGCGTGCGCGGGAAGGCGTTCATCATCTCGACGCTCCTCGCGCCCGTCTTTATGCTCTTCTTCCTCATCGTGCCGGGCCTGCTCATCGGTCTCAAGACGGGCGGCGCGACGCGCGTTGCCGTCGTTGACCAGACCGGGCGCGTCTACGAGTCGTTGCGCGAGTCGGTGATGCGCGGTACGGAAGCCGAGGGGCCGGGCGCGGCGGACGCGGCGCGCGCCGTCGCCGACGCGGGCGCGGGCAAGCGTCGCCTCCCGGACAAGGACGACGGCGTGGTTGAGACACACTTCGAGCTGGAGCGTGTGTCGGCTGACGCGCGCCCGCTCGAAGAGGTCAAGACGGAGCTGAGCCGGCGCGTGCTCGACGGCAAGCTGGATATTTATCTGATCCTTCCGGCGGACGTTCTCCAAAAGGGCGAGGCCGAGCTTTACGCGCGCAACACTGGCGACATGATCACGCTCTCGGTGCTGGAGAATCGCTTGAGCCGCGCCGTCATCGAGCAGCGGATGCGCGACGAGAACATCAACCAGCAACGCATCCGCGAGTTGTCAGAGGAGGTCAGGGTATCGAAGGATAAAGTTACCGCCGCGGGCACGAAAAAGGACGACGGCGGCAGCTTCTTCTTCGCCATCGGCGTCGGCACCTTCGTTCTCATCGCCATGCTGATGTACGGGCAGGCGATCCTCTCGGCGGTGGTCGAAGAGAAGACGACGCGCATCGTCGAGGTGCTCTTCTCGTCGGTGAACGCCTTCACGCTGCTGGCGGGCAAGCTCGTCGGCGTCTCGCTCGTGGCGCTCACGCAGTTCACGATCTGGGCGTTGATGTTTGTGCTGGTCGCGCTCTACGGCGTCGGCGCGATGGCGATGGCCGGGATGGAAGTCACGCTCCCGTCCGTCCCGCCGCAGGCGCTCGTTTACGCGCTGCTCTTCTTCATGCTCGGATTCTTCGTCTACGCGACCATCTAC
>JAIVJM010000087.1 GCA_020199995.1 Acidobacteriota bacterium
GTCGAGGGCGGCGAGGTGCTGTTTGCGGGCGCGAGCCGCTACGGACGGCCCCCCATGAATGTCGTCCACGACGGCGGCGTCTACACCTCCTACACGGTCGAGTACGACACTGACGAGCACACGCAGTTGCTGGAGCTCAACCGCCGCCTGCTCAAGGCTCTCGGGCACGAGCGGGGCGCGGCGCACGCCGAGTTCATCAAGGGCGAAGCCGACGGCGAGTTCTACTTTCTCGAAGTCGCGGCGCGCGTCGGCGGAGCTTATACGGCGGAGACTCTGGAGGCCGCGAGCGGCATCAACCTCTGGCGCGAGTGGGCGCGGGTCGAGCTGGCGCACGCGCGCGGTGCAGCGCACGAGCCCAACCGACCGCGGCGCGAGTATGGGGGCATCGCCCTCTCGCTCGCGCGGCAGGAGCGCCCCGACACTTCGGCCTACACAGACCCGGAGATCGTCCACCGCGTGGAGAAGCCGAACCACGTCGGCCTCATCGTGCGCTCGGCGGAGAGGGGCCGCGTCGAAGAGCTGCTCGGCCAATATGCCGAACGCTTCTCGCGGGACTTCAGCGCGTACGTCCCGCCGCCCGACAGACGCGGCGTCAGCCTTTGAGACACAGGAGTCCACACGCCTGCCCGTCCGGATCAATAAATTTATCTACGACATCATAAGCTTGGAGGAACAGGATGAGTCAGTCACAGGTTGCGCCCTACGGTTCTTGGAAGTCGCCGGTCACTTCAGACCTCATCGTTTCGGGGACGGTGGGCCTCGGCCACATCGCGCTCGAAGGCGAAGAGGTCTACTGGTTAGAAATGCGCCCGTCCGAGGGCGGGCGTAATTGTATCGTGCGGCGCACCGCCGGAGGGCAGACAAACGACGTCACGCCTCCGGGCTTCAACGCGCGCACGCTAGTCCACGAATACGGTGGCGGCGACTATGTCGTCCACCAAGGCACGGTCTATTTCTCCAACTTCGACGACCAGCGACTTTACGAACAAGCGCCGGGCGTAGGGCCGCGGCCCATCACGCCCGCCGGAAAAATGCGGTACTGCGACGGGGTGGTTGATGCGCGCCGCGGTCGCCTGCTGGCCGTGCGCGAAGATCATTCGGCGGATGGCGTGGAGGCCCTGAACACCATCGTCGCACTCAAGGTCGGCGGTGAAGTTAACGAGGATGGCGGCGCGGTGCTCGTCGAGGGAGCCGACTTCTACTCGACGCCGCGCCTGAGTCCCGACGGCTCGAAGCTCGCATGGCTTCAATGGAATCACCCGAACCTGCCATGGGACGGGAGCGAGCTGTGGGTCGGCGAGCTGAGCGCCGACGGCTCGCTCAGCGAGTCTGTCAAAGTGGCAGGCGGGCCGGAGGAATCCATCTTTCAGCCCGAGTGGTCGCCCAACGGCGTGCTCTACTTTATCTCAGACCGGAGCAACTGGTGGAACCTCTAACGCCTCGGCGAGGGCGGCGAGATAGAGGCGCTGTGTGAGAGAGAAGCCGAGTTCGGCGTGCCGCAGTGGCTCTTCGCCTTGTCAACCTATTCGTTCGCCTCGGAGACGCGGATCATCTGCGCCTTCAACGAGCGCGGCAATTGGAGCCTCGCGAGTCTCGACACCGCAACCAGAAAGCTCGAACCCATCGAGACGCCCTACACGGAAATCTCTTACCTCAAGGCGAGCGATGGCCGCGCCGTCTTCCGCGGCGGCTCGCCAACCGAACGTGTGGCGATTGTCTCGCTCAATCTGAGTTCGCGGCGGACTGAGGTGCTGCAACGTTCGAGCGAGGTGGTGGTGGACGAGGACTATCTGTCGGTTCCGCGCGCCGTCGAGTTCCCGACGGAGAACGGCCTGACCGCGCACGCCTTCTTTTACCCGCCGCGCAACCGTGATTTCCGTGCGCCGGAGGGAGAGCGCCCGCCGCTGCTCGTGAGGTGTCACGGCGGGCCGACCGCGTGGACGACTGCGTCAACGGTGCGCGGCACATGGCCGAGAGCGGCGAGGCCGATGTCGAGCGTTGCGTCATCACGGGCGGGAGCGCCGGCGGCTTCACGACGCTCAACGCGCTCACGTTCCGGCGGCTCTTCAAGGCGGGCGCGAGCCACTTCGGCATCAGCGACCTGAAAATCTTCATCGGCGACACGCACAAGTACGAGTCGCGCTACCTCGAACGGCTCGTCGGGCCGTACCCTGAGCGCGCCGACCTCTACTACGAGCGCTCCTCGATCAACTTCACTGATCAACTCTCCTGTCCGATCATTTTCTTTCAGGGGCTGGAGGACAAGGTCGTGCCGCCGAATCAGGCGGAGCTGATGGTCGAGGCTCTGCGGAAGAAAAAGCTGCCGGTCGCCTATGTCGCCTTCGAGGGCGAACAACACGGCTTTCGCCGCGCCGAAAACATCAAGCGCTCGCTCGACGGCGAACTCTATTTCTATTCGCGCGTCTTCGGCTTCGAGATCGCCGACGAGGTCGAGCCGGTGCTGATCGAGAATCTGTAAAGATTATTTCAAGCCCCGAAGGGGCGGAAGAATTTAGCCCACGGCGTCAGCCGTGGGGACGATTAGAGATAAAAACATGAGAGCCCCGTCAGGGGCGAAAGAATTTCAAGGTACGTTTTGCTCAACCTTGAAATTCTTTCGCCCCTGACGGGGCTCTTGCAAACTTTTTTATGGCACTTGTCCCACGGCTCGCGCCGTGGGCTAAATTCTTCCGCCCCTCCGGGGCTTGTCTCTTCACCAACAAGTGAAGCGGCGAAGAGTTTGATTTCGACAAACTCTTCGCCGCTTTAAATCGTCCCGAGGCCGCGCTAGCTGCGGGGGCGGGGCGGACGCTGCTTGCGCTTGTTGCGCTTACGCGCGAGTGCCGATTTGAGCTTCGCCTTCTGGCCGCGCGACATGAAGAAGGCGTGCTTCTTCGCGTCCTTGATGATTTCCTCGGACATCACCTTGCGCTTGAAGCGGCGCAGCGCGCTCTCGATTGACTCTCCCTGATTAATGTTCACAGAAGCCATTACATTTCTCCAATCCGGATACAGACACAAAAGGGGCGGGGAATTCGTCTCCCGCAAAAACCGTGCGACTCCAGTTAAATTCCGTCTTATCGTGCAGTGCTATATTTGAACAACCACCTGCCTCTCGCGGGCCGCTTTCGCCCTTCCAGCGCCAGCCATTGTGCCAATCGGGGCCGCGGATGGCAAGCGCGCAGAGACGAGGCGGGCACCGGAAATATTCTGAACGCCGTTGAAAGCTCAGAAAGAGCTTGGGCTCGCGGGTTCGGTGAGGATGACGAAGTCGCCGAGGCCGCCGAGTCGTCCGGCGTCGAAATCGTTGGAGCCTTCACCGGGGACAATCGTCAACACGAGCACGCGGGTCAGCGGTCGGTAGTGCTTGATCTGTTCGGCCACGCCCAGCCGCTCCTCGCTGTGGAACCTGCCGTTGACGTGGATGACGAGCGCCGCCGGCTTTTCCCTTAGATACTCCGTGATCGAGTGGGCCATCGCGGCGTCGCGGAGCGTCTGAGCTTCGAGCAGGAAGCCCGCGCCGCCGTGAGCCGCGTGTGGATTAGCCGGGGCTTGCGCGGTGGGCGCGGCAGGCTGTGTCGGCGTCGCCCCGGCGGGCGGGACGGCGGCGGCGGGCGCGTCTCCCTGCATGAACCGCCTGAACTTGGCCTTGTACTCGCGCGACGCGGGCGCGTAGGGCAGAGGCGGGAGCCAGTCCCTCGCCGTCGGCGAGAGCGTGCGCAGCGAGTCAGGCCCGAGGCCTGTGACGCGCGAGACGTAACGCGCGGGGGCGTTGGCCGCGATCACCGGCAGTTTCTGCTCGCGCGCGTATTCGACCAGCGGGCGGTAGTCGCTCACGTAATTCTTCCACGGTCGGCTGCTCAACATAAAATGCCTCTCGGCGATGAGGCCGCCGAGATATTCGTCGAGCACGAGCTGCACGTCGCGCTCGAACATCTCAAGTGAGAGGGCGATGGGCCTCGTCCCGCGCTTCGACTTCTGCCCGTACCGCTCGTCAACGAGCCGCAGCAGTTCCGCCTCGACGAAGTGCGCCACGCGGTCGTCGTGCGTCTCGCCGACCAGCAGCACGTCCGCGCCGCCCTGCGCCTCGACGATCTCTCGCAACGTCACGCGGCGGCCTTTCGCATCGAAGGCGCGGTAGCCGGTCTCCGCGGCCCGCGCGGGGCCGGGGCTTTGCGCCAATCCCATTTGTGCAGCCAGAGTAATGAGAAGTAGTATGCTTCCCAGTGCGGAGCATGCGCGTTTCGTCGTCATGCCTGACTTTTAGCACGTGTGAATCGAGTGAGCAACAGGCAATTCTCGCCATGTGCGCGAGATAAAGCCGGGACCATAGAGACGCGCGGGCGGGCGCGCGGACGTCCATTCGCAAGTTTTGAAGAGAGCGGAGGAGACTTCTGATGGGGGAGATTTACGTCAGCACCGATGTTGAGACGGACGGGCCGATTCCGGGCCTCTATTCGATGCTGAGCATCGGCTCGGCGGCGTTCCTGCCTGACAAGACGATGGTGAGCGGGTTCTCGGCGAACCTCGAAACGCTCGAGGGCGCGACCTCGCACCCGGACACGATGGCGTGGTGGAAGACACAACCCGGCGCCTGGGAGGCTTCGCGGCAGAACCCTCTGCCCCCGGCAGAGGCGATGCGAAATTATCTCGCGTGGCTCAAGGCGCTGCCGGGGACTCCCGTCTTCGTCGCCTACCCGGCGGCCTTCGACTTCATGTTCGTCTGCTGGTATCTCAACCGCTTCACCGGCGAGAACCCCTTCGGTTGGCACGCGCTCGACATCAAGTCTTACGCGATGGCGCTCCTCAGGCTCGATTTCCTCGACACCCACAAGCGGAAGATGCCGCGGCGCTGGTTCGACGACCTGCCCTACACGCACAAGGCGCTCGACGACGCCGTCTATCAGGGCGCGCTCTTTTGCAACATTCTCGCCGAGCACAGGGGCGAGGACGAAGGGTAGTACCCGGAGCGGTAGCGACGGGGAGAGGGAACCGCGGATTGCAGATTGCGGATTAAAAAAGCTTACTTCTCATCAATCCACAATCCGCAATCCACACCCACGGTCGCTATGGCTCCCGGCACTGCCCCGCCGCCGCCGCCTGTCGTCAAAGGACGCAGGGTCAAAATCTCTGCCACAAAACCCTCCCTCATGGTGTTTCCACATTAAGCGACCGGGAACGGATTTCTTCAGCGGAAAAAGTTGAGGCCCGGCGCGTCGCGTCAACACACAGGAGACCACTGGAGGAATAGTCAGCCATGAGAAGTACGCTTTTTCGCTTGAGCGCCGTCGTCGCTTTGCTTTGCGTCGTGTCAACGTCCGAGGCTTTATCGCAGGACTACCAGAAGACCTACCGTCTGAACGCGGGCGACTCGATCAGCGTCCGCAACGTGTCGGGGGACATCCACATCACGGGCTCCGAGGGCGACTCGGTCTCGGTCAGCGCGTTCAAAGAGGGGCGCGACCGTGCCTTGGTCGAGGTCGAAGACAAGAGCGGCGCGGGGGGGCTCGACCTCACCGTGAAATACCCGCGCAATTGCGACTGCGACGCGAGCATCCGTTTTGAAATCCGCGTCCCGCGCGGCGTGCGTTTCAACTTCGGGAAAATCTCGACCGCCAGCGGCAACATCCAGCTCAAAGGCGTGAGCGGACAGGTCAAGGTGAGCACGGCGAGCGGCGATGTGCTTGTCGAAGATGTGGCGGGCGAGATCAGCGCCTCGACGGCGAGCGGGCAGGTGAGCGTCCGCAACGTCTCGGGGATGGTGAGCGCGCAGAGCGCGAGCGGCGACGTGCGCGTCGAGATCGCGCGGCTCGAAGGCGCGGGCGACATGAAGTTTTCGACGGCGAGCGGCAACGTTGATGTGCGGCTCCCCTCCGGCCTCGACGCCAACGTTCACCTGTCGAGCATGAGCGGGACAATCAAGACCAACTTCCCGCTCGAAGTGAAAGAACGTCAGTACGGGCCGGGCAGCACCGCCGAAGGTCAGCTCGGGAGCGGCGCGCGAAAACTGCGGATTTCATCGGCCTCCGGCGATGTAAGTCTCAACAGTCAATAGTAAGGCGGTGAGCGGTAAGCAGTAAGCAGTTAAGAAAGTTAAAGGCAGCCGAGTTGAGAGACAATCGGCTGCCTTACTCTTTCTACTGCTTACCGCTTACTGCTTACTGTCCTTACGCGCCGCCGATGGTCGCTTCGGAGATGAGCAGCGTGGGGGCCGCCGTGCCGCTGAACTTGAAGCTGAGGTCGTTGCCGACCATCTTGATGCTCTTCAAGAGCGTGAGCGCGTTGCCGGCGAGCGTGATCTCCTGCACGGGGTAGGTGATCTCGCCGTTCTCGATCCAGAAGCCGCCCGCGCCCTGCGAGATGTCGCCCGTCACGCCGTTGGCCCCCTGCCCGAACAGCGCGGTGATGTAGAGCCCGTTTTTGACGCTCTTGACGATCTCCTTCGGGTCGCTTGCCCCGGCGGTCATAAACAGATTGGTCGAGCCGACCGAGGGGAGCGACTGGTAGCTGCGCGCGGCGTTGCCCGTCGGCTTGAGGTTGAGGCGGCGCGCGGCGTAGGCGTCGCAGATGTAAGACTTGAGCACGCCTTTCTCGACCACAGGGACGCGCGAAGACCTCACGCCCTCGGCGTCGAAGGGTCTGGAAGAGGGGCCGTCAAAGATGGTCGCGTCGTCCACGATGTTGACGAGCGGCGAGGCGATTTCCGTGCCGACCTTGTCCACGAGGAAAGAGGAGCGGCGATAGATGCTCCGGCCCGAGGCCGCGCCGAAGACCATCCCGACGAGGCGGCGCGAGACGAGCGGGTCGAGGACGATGGGGACTTTCTGGCTCTTGACCTTGCGCCCGCCGAGCTTGCGCGTGACGCGGCGCGCGGCCTCTTCGCCGATGGATTTCGGCGTGTCGAGCCCGCTCACGAAGCGGTTGAAAGAGTACCAGTAGTCAGTCTGCTTGACGCCGTTCTCTTCGGCGAGCAGCGAGAGCGAGAGGCTCGCCACCGTGGACTTGTACTGACCCGTGAAGCCGTCGGAGTTGGCGAGCGTGAGCTGCCGCGTCGCGTCGTACCAGTTCGACCCCTCGGTGTTCGTGATGCGCTTATCGTACTTCATCCCGGCGGCTTCCATCTCCTTCGCCATCTCGACCTTTCGGGCGGGGGTGATCCCTGCGAGCGAGTCGTCGAACATGAGGAGCTTGCCGTCGTAGACGCCGAGGTGCTCTTTGGACGCGAGGCCGTTGTACTGGTCGGCGTTCGAGACCTTGACGATCTCCAGCGTGTCGTTGACGAGGCTCCGGACGGACTTGTCGGCGAAGTCGGTCGTGAAGGTGAGCGCCGTCGCGTTGTTCTTGATGATGCGCAGGCCGAGGCCCTTGCTGATTGACTGCTCAAGCTTTTCGATTTTGCCGAGGCGGACGTCGGTGCTGAACTCGGAGCCGTTGACGATGTAAACGTCGCAGGCGTCCGCGCCCTGTTTCCGGAACGCGGCGACCATCTCGACGGCGAGATTTCTGTAGTCTTGCATGAGTTTCGTCTCCTTCGTGAACGGGGAAGAGGGTTTCAGGCCTTGACCTTCGTACCGCCGACCGTGATCTCCGAGACCTTTGTCGTCGGGATGCCCATGCCGACGGGCACGCTCTGCCCGTTCTTCCCGCACGTCCAGCCGCCGTCGGCGAACTTGAGGTCGTTGCCGACCATCGTCACCTTCGTCATCACATCGGGGCCGTTGCCGATTAAGGTCACGTCCTTGAGCGGCGCGGTGAGCTTGCCGTCTTCAATCATGTAGCTCTCAAGCACCGTGAACGTGAAGTCGCCCTTCGTGATGTCCACCTGCCCGCCCGCGAAGCGCTTGGCGTAGATGCCGCGCTTGGTGGACATGATGATCTCCTCGGGGTCTGACTTGCCCGGCAGCATGTAGGTGTTCGTCATGCGGGCCATCGGCGCGTAGTTATAAGCTTCGCGCCGACCGTTGCCGGTGGGCTTGACGCCCAGCTGCTTCGAGCTGATGCGGTCGCACATGTAGCCGCGGAGGATGCCCTTCTCGATGAGCGTCGTCGCGGTCGGGAGGTTCCCCTCATCGTCCACGTTTTTTCTGGCCGCGACGAAGCAAAGATTTTGTGACGAGACGCGAAGCGGTCGGGACGAAATGACCGATATGGTGGACGAGTCACGCTTTAACTAAACGTTTAAAGTAGTGAGACCAAAAGCGATGGGCTCATCACCCTGCCCGGCGGCAAAGTAAACCACGTCGAGCCGCAGCTCACGCGAAGACGTGCGCGACCTGCTCGAAGGTTACTGAGCCGTAGTATAAACTCGGGCAATCCGGCAACGTGCTTGCTCCTTTTGAAGAGGGTAAACTGTGAAAGCAGAGATGCGTGGAGGGCGCGCGTTCGGGCAGACGGCGATGCGTGCCGCGCGTCTCGTTCGTGTGGCAAGGGGGCGTTCGCTTCCTGAAGATCGCTGGAAGGGAGTTTCTAAATCAATGAGTGTGGATCAATTCGGCGCGTCGGTCGGAGACGAAGGCGCTGAGGGCGACTGGCGCGAAAACCTGATCGAGACGAGCGAGGGCGTGAGGGACTTGCTCGCGCGAGTGAGGCGCGTGGCCGTGCTCGGCATCAAGACCGAGGCGCAGTCGTACCAGCCCGCCTACTACGTGCCGTCGTACCTTGTCTCGGCGGGGCTCGAAGTCGTGCCCGTCCCGGTCTACTACCCCGAGGCGACGCATATCCTCGGCCAGAAGGTCTACCGGAGTTTGCGTGAAGTGCCCGGCGAGATAGATTTGGTGGATGTACGGGGCCGCCGAGACGCTCGCCCGCGCGGGCATCAAGGTCGTGCAGGATCGCTGCCTGATGGTGGATCACAGGCGCTTCGGCGGGCCGCGTGAAGGCCGTTAGACGGGCACACACATGTCTGTCAATTTCGTTGATATCCTGCTCGCCTTCGTCGTGGTGTCGAGCGTGTGGCTCGGCTGGCGGCGCGGCTTTCTGCTCGGGCTGCTCGACCTCGTGCGCTGGTGCGTGAGCCTGCTCGCGGCGCTCTGCTTTTACCCGACGGTGGCGCGCACCCTCGGGCCGCTCGTGGAGTGGAACGAGGTCTGGGACAAGCCCGTCGCCTTTTTGCTGACGGGCGCGGCGGCTGGCATATTTGTTCACCTGCTCGGCTCCGCGCTGCTCGGGCGCTTGCCGCCGGACATCCACGAGCGGGCGTTCAATCGCGCGTTCGGCGTGCTGACGGGCCTCGCGAGCGGCCTGATTTTCGCTTCCATTATCGCGGCGCTGCTGCTGGCGATGCCGCTGCCCGAATGGATGCGTGAGTCTTCGCGCGAAGGGCTGCTGTCGAACCGCCTTGCGGTCTACAACGAAAGGCTCGAAGCCATCCTCGCGCCCGTCTTCGACGAGGCCGTCGCGGAGACTCTCAACCGGCTGACAATCCGCCCGGAGTCGAGCGAGAGCGTCGGGCTGGCGTATAAGGTCGCGGTCACGAAGCCGCTCCCGGAGCTTGAGGCGCGGATGCTCGGACTGGTCAACGAGGAGCGCCGGGGGGCAGGCTTGAAACCGCTCGCGCCCGACCCGGAGCTGACGGAGGTGGCGCGGCGTCACTCGACGGACATGTTCGCGCGCGGCTATTTCTCGCACTACACGCCCGAAGGCCGGAGCCCGTTCGACCGTATCCGCGAGGCGCACGTTTCGTTCCGCACCGCGGGGGAAAACCTCGCGCTCGCGCCGACGCTCCCCATCGCGCATACGGGGCTCATGAACTCGCCGGGCCATCGGGAAAACATCCTGCGCCCGGAGTTCGGACGCGTCGGCATCGGCATCATGGACGGAGGCGTCCGCGGCTTGATGGTGACGCAAAACTTCCGCGACAGACGAGGGATGAAGCAGAACTTTCAATTCAGTGTCGGCACGGAGTCGGAGGGCGAGCGGCTCGACGCATATCTCTCGGCGCGTCTCTTCCGCCTGAGCCGGATGCGCATCGCGGAGTTGCTCGCGCGCGGCGCGGGGACGGTGGACGGCGCGACGGCGCAGGCGGGCTTCAAGCTCAGGCCGGGGCAGGCGGTCGAGATCGCGCTCGATGTGGAAGCGCCGGGCGCGATGACGCCGGAGCCCCTCCCGCTCGAAATAATTTTCGAGGACGAACACCTGCTCGTCGTCTCGAAACCGGCGGGGATGCTCGTCCACCCTACGCGCGGCGTCAAGACGGGCACGCTCGCCAACGCGCTCGCTTATCACCTCAATCGAATGCGGATTGAGGAATTCGGATTGCTGCTTGAAGACGGACGGCTCGACCTACCGCAGGAGCCGGACGACGGTCAGGCGGCAGAGGACGGGGTTGCTTTAGAGTTGAACAATCCGCAAACCGCAAACCAAAGTCAGCAATCGTTCATCCGCCCCGGTCTGGTTCACCGCCTCGACCGGGCCACGTCGGGGTTGCTGGCCGTCGCCAAAACGCAGCGGGCGCTCAGCTTCCTGTCGCAGCACTTCCAGCGCCGG
>JAIVJM010000347.1:0-1749 GCA_020199995.1 Acidobacteriota bacterium
TGATTATGCTGGGCGGTGGCTGCTGAGTCTCACGGACAAAGAGGCATTGCGTAAAGCCGGCGTCTTGTCAAAGAACTTTTGGTTACGGGCTTTTGTGCAATAACTTTTGGCTACTCACTTAGCCGCCATCGTTGGAGCCGTGGCCGGAATAATCACCGGCTCTATCGGTTCACTGTTCGCGCCGTGGGCTAACTGGGGAGTCGAACAGAAACGGGACAAGGTGAAACATCAGCGGGAACTAATAGCTAGGTGTCGTACGATGTTGTCCAGCTATACTGCACTATAGTTTCCACGTTCGTGAGGACGTGGCTCCATTGAAGCCGGTACAAGCGCACGCTCGTCTGGCTCTGCCGCAACCGGTTTCCACGTTCGTGAGGACGTGGCTCCATTGAAGCCGTCGGGATGCTCAACGACATTACCGGGGACTATCCGGCCAGACTTCTCTTTTCAACTCGTCATACGGCACGAGCCGTCCGCCGCAACTGACCAAAGCCAGCAGAAGACCACTCGCTTTCGGCATGAGCCCGAAGGCATGACCAGCGCGGACCCGCATGAGGAGCCGCGCATCGGAGTAGAACCGAAAACCGTCGAACTCGTAAAAATGCTTCACTCCCTTCAACATCACGGCTCTGAAGTTAAAACTCTGATAAGTGTCAGGAACTTTTGATTAGGAGTTTTATCGCGCTGGAAGTAATGTGCCTGCGTTTTGCCCAACATGCCCGAGTTAAAGCTCGCGGCAAGGTTCTCGCGTCAAAGCGCGTTAAACTTCAAGCTCGATTATCGTCCAGAAAAAACTTGACGCGGCGGAAAGTAAGTGTAATCTACTGCGCCACAACTTGGGAGGTCAGAGATGCCGCGACATCCTCACCCCACACCCGACTGGGGCACTCTGGAAATTGGCTACACGGACGAGTTCGGCGCGGTCGCGCCCGACGTGTATATGTCCGCTGGCAGGGTCTGGCGAAAGGCGCAGGACTACGCGGCGCGCGTGCTCCACGACTTTGACGAAGCGCGCGCCCGCACGCTGCTGCTCAAGGCCGCCGCCCAGACCACGCGCGCGCGCGACGAAAACCCGCACCGGATAGATGAACTCGACGGCTACCTATTCCAGACCTTCAAGCGTGTAGTCCTCGCCGAACTCCAGAAGGACAACAACCGCCGCCGCTTCGAGGGCGAAGCGCACATTGAAACGGAATGGCACGCCCAGTCGAGCAACGTCGAGAGGCGGATACTGCTCGGCGAACTCGTCGCCGCGATGGATGAGTGGACGCGCAGCGTCTTCGAGTGGCTGGCGCTCGACTACAACTTCGACGACATTGCCCGGCACCTCGGCACGGACGTCAAAGTTCTGAGGAACAGGTATAACAGGCGCCTCACCTCTCTGATGAAGCAGATCAGAGGACAGTCCGGCGGTGCAAGCCGAGGATGATGCCGAGATTAAATCCTGTTCGTCTGCCGAGCTGTCTGCCTCCACGCACCTGCGCACAGTAAAAAATATCCATCAAAATATCCTTGTGGGTGATGTCTTTTGCCTGCCTCAACCCCTCTCCCTATTGCACGCGGGAAACTCATGACGGCGCGGCGGGACGGAATCGCTACACGGATCGTTTATCGAGATCAGCAGAACTTACGTGGTGAGCAACTGAATTTGACAAAGCACCCGATGAGGCTGCCTCAAACGGAAAAGGAACGAGCAAGTGAATCATGAAGACAGTACCCGTGAGGAACTCTTTACCGACCCCGAAGAGG
>JAIVJM010000347.1:1760-3267 GCA_020199995.1 Acidobacteriota bacterium
CTCTTGTCTGATCCTTTTGGGTGTCGGCGCGGCGGCGCTGTTTTGGCAGACTCGCGAAGACGCTCCGACCGTCGCGGCGAATTACTCACGGCAGGAGACACCGCCCCAAGTCGCGACCCCGCCGCTGGCGGGCGATCCCGGAGCCATGGAGTCGACGGAGCCGCTGGGGCTACAGCCTGAGCGCGCGCCAGCAACCGAGAACACACAGGCGCGCCGCCGGAAGGCTGAGAAGCGAAATCAGCGCACGCAGACAGCCCCGCGGATCGTTGAAATCAGCTTAAAAGAAGAAGATCTGCAGCGCGGGGATGGTGGCGGCAGGCAACGCATCATCAGCCTTTCGCCAGAGCGACAACGGCTCCGCCTGCGCATGCCGCGCGGCAGTGCCGGCGGCCGGTACACGGTCAGAATCGTAGACGCATTCGGCAAGACGCTGGCGACCAAGGCGGCCAACTCCGACGGCAAGACGCTCACGGTCGACCTCGATCTACGCACACTGGCCGCAAGGAAATGCCGCTTGTGCCTCGCGCGCGACGGCGAAGCCCCGGACTGTTACATGGTGTCGGTTAATGGACAGTAATAACTTCGCCCCGTAAAGTGCCATTACCACACGCGGCAACTCGCCGGCTGAATTAACTCTGTCGCTCGCCCCCGACTCACCGCGGGCGACAGCGCATACGCACTGAAATTAAGGGAGTCCGTCACCCGTCACCGCCTCCGCCTCATTCCCAAACCGAGGCTCGGAACGAAGCAAGATGTCTTTCTCGCCCCCACATCATGGCGCCCGCGGCGGAAGCTTCTTCTGTGGACTGATCCTGCTCGCGCAACCGCTTTCACATGCGGCTGGCACAAGTGCCTCCGTCTCGCAGCCGCCCCAGCAGCACAGCCAAGCCATCGAAGTAACTACGCTCGTGCCCGGAGAGACCCTGCAACGGGAGATCGGCGGGAGCGAGCGCCATGCTTACACCTTCGTGCTGGCCGAAAGGCAATACGCGCACATACTCATTAAGCAGCAGGGGGTTGATGTCGAGGCGACTGTTGTTGATCTCGACGGCAGGCGCACAGGCGTCGACCGTCCGAACGGAGCGCGCGGGCCTGAAGGTGTCTCCTTCGTTGCGCGGCAGGCCGGGACGTACCGGCTGGAGGTACGCGCTCTGGAGCGTGCTGCGCCGCGCGGTCGGTATGAAATTTCCTTCGACGAGATGCGCGCGGTGACGCCGCGGGACGAGAGCCGGGTGGTCGCCGAGCAGTCAGTCACCGAGGGCGAGACCCTGCGCGCCCGCAAGACTGCCGCGTCACTGCCGCAAGCGCTGGAGAAGTTCGATCAGGCGATTGCCCTGTGGCGTGCGCTGGACGAGCCCTACGAGACTGCGGTCGCGCTCTACGGGCGCTGCCTCACGCGCCGGCTGCTCGGCGACAACGAGCGGGCCGTCGCGGACTGCGGCGAATCCTTAAACACCATGCGCGCCCTCGGCGACTCTTACGGCGAGGCGGTGGCACGTACTGGGCG
>JAIVJM010000258.1 GCA_020199995.1 Acidobacteriota bacterium
CTGCCGGAGTCGTGCGCGCTATCGCTTTGTCCGACCATTGCCGCTGCGTCTCCATGCCGAGATGCTGGCGTGCTTCCTCGAACGTGACTTCCACCGCCCAGCGTCTGACGAACCACCCCAGCATCTCGACCGCCTCATTCTCAAGGTTGGTCGAGAGTAGTGCCTGCGGCTTAAACTCTTCCAACGGATCGCGCACCAACACCCATCTGACGGGCACTGGCGGCAGGCCGGTGTGATACCACAGGGCAGTGTCAGACGTGACCTCAACCACGCGCTCCGTGCCGCCGTACCAGCCGACGACCCGGTGCTCCGTCCACAGCGTCCGCTCGTCCTTGAGCACGGCGGCGAGTGTCGGCTGGCGCGTGCCCTTCAAGCGCGGTCGCCCGTTTTGACCAGGCCGACGTGGCGGCGGCGGTTCATAGAGCGCGGCATCCAAGCGCAAGCGCGTAATGAGCGTGACTTGCCGGCGCATCGCCGAGAGCAACTCCAGCGCGGCGAAACTGCTGTCGGCGACCACGACCACCTCACGCTCGGGCAGCCACCGCTTAACTTGCCGCATCATCTGTCGCGCCCAAGTGGTCAGCTTCTTATGCCTGCGACCGCGCTCTTCGTAGTAGCGTTCGGACGGGCACAAGGCCGTCAACACCGGCAACGCCCAGACTCTTTCAGCCCACGGAATGCGCACCGTCAGCATCAGCGAGAGCCACCGCAGCCCGCTCGCTTTGACCAAGTGCGAGTGCGATGAGCGCACCGGGTCGCGGTAGATGCCTTTGGCTTTAATCTGTGCGCCGCGTCGTCTCTCGATCGTATCGTCGAGTGCGAAGACGAGCGCGCCCTCGGGCACGAAGGCAGCAACGAGCAACGAGAGCAGGATGCGACTCGCGGAAAGCGAAGACCACACGGCGCGGTTCAGCACACGGTGGTACGTCTGAAAGTGACGCTCTCGGCGCAGGCCCATCACGCGCAAGGCAGAGGTGACTGTCCGCTTGCCGGGCGCGAGAATGGCGCCGACGAGCAAGACTTGGTGGTGATTCAAAATTTATGATGAGGTAAAAGCTGTCTTTCTAACAGCCATGAAAATAAAGGCTCGCCCGCTTTGCCAAAAACAGCCATCATAAATTCTGAATCACCACCCCCAAGACTTGAACGTGCTTCCAGACAGGCTTGGAAAACAATGGCGCGAAGCCTACAATCAGGCTCGTCAGTTCGGAAGGCAACGGCAGCATCGAAAGACCTCTCTTGGCGGAGTTGGTCGATCAGCTTACGCTGCCTTCCGTTTTGCTTTCAAAGATCAGAAATGGATAAAGTCGAGCTTAGAGCCTGTTTGAAAAGGTTCTGGTGCAAACGCTGAGCCGGGCTGATAATCAGTGGCATGAATCAGCCTCCCCCTCACTCATCGTCCCTGTTTCGTGGCCGCCACTTCGATCGCACTATCATCATTCTCTGCGTCCGCTGGTATATCACCTATAAGTTGAGCTACCGCGACTTAGTGGGAATGATGGCCGAACGCGGCGTCGATGTCTCTCATACAACGATCCTCAGATGGGTCCAATGCTATGTCCCGGAGTTCGAGAAGCGCTGGCATCACTAGAGGCTGTTCAAAAAGCTGTTGGGTAAAGAGTTAAGGTGAAGAATGCCCCTTCGTGATAGCCTCGCTGCATGATGCAACGAGCTATGACGACACCTCGCCAGCCGTACCCGAGCGACCTGAGCGACGCCGAGTGGCGGATTTTAGAGCCGCTCCTGCCGCCGGAGAAGCCGGGCGGAAGACACCGCGGCTACGCGCTGCGCGAGATCATCAACGGTATCGAGTACCTCATCAGGGTGGGCGGCGCGTGGCGCTCGCTGCCGCACGACCTGCCGCATTGGCAAAGTGTCTATCATTACTTCCGGCTCTGGAAGAGGGATAGGACGTGGCTGCGGATTCATGACCACCTCCACGAGGAAGTGCGTAAGCAGATGGGGCGTGACGCTCAACCCTCAGCCGCCGTCATCGACTCGCAGTCGGTGAAGACGACGGAAAAGGGGGGCTCCACGGCTACGACGGGGCGAAGAAGATCGGCGGGAGAAAACGGCATATCCTCGTCGATACGACGGGACTTCTGATGAATGCGGTCGTTCACTCGGCAGCGGTCATGGATCGTGATGGGGCCTTCTTCGTGTTGGGCGCGGCCTACGGGGTGTGCTACCGCCTGAAGCTGATCTGGGCCGACATGGGCTACCGGGGTGAGAGGCTCAAGCAGTGGATTGAGCAGGAACTACAATGGAAGATGGAGATCGTCAAGCGCCCGTCGAAGTGGGGGCGCTACCCCATTGATGTCGAGCCTCCTCGGATGCCGCGCTTCACGGTGCTGCGTCGGCGGTGGGTCGTCGAGCGCACCTTCGCGTGGGTCGGACGCTATCGGCGGATGAGCAAGGACTATGAGTACCTGACCGAGAGTAGCGAGGCGATGCTCCACCTCGTGATGACACGCTTGATGCTGAGACGACTGGCGCTCAAAGCCCCGTACGGAGTACCGAGCCGCCAGCGAGCGGGGTTAAGGCGTTAGCACACAGCTTTTTGAACAGCCTCTATGCCCGACCTGTCAGCACTTCGTGGCGCGTGGACGAAACGTACATCAGAGTCAGAGGGCGATGGACTTACCTCTACCGCGCTGTCGATAAGCAGGGACGTACAGTTGACTTCCTGTTGAGCGAGCGTAGAGATATTGCAGCAGCTAAACGTTTCTTCACGCGAGCAGTACAGCGGCATGATGCCCCGGAGAGGATTACGCTCGACGGATACCCCGCCACGCACACAGCTGTCGCCGAGTTGAAGGCGAATGGAGTGATTCGTCCAGAGACGAAGGTCTGGACGAGCAAATACTTGAATAACATCATCGAGCAAGATCACAGAAGAGTCAAGCAGCGTATCTACCCGATGCTCGGGTTCAAGAGGTTCAGGAACGCGGTGATCGCGATCACAGGCATAGAGCTAGCACAGAAGATCAGGAAAGGGCAGTTCGATACTTCGGGAGTAATAAATAGAGAAGGGGCGCGAGTACCGCACGTGTGGGGAGCAGTGCTCGCCGCATGAGGTCAAGCCTGGTGCGACATTCGTGTGCTCTATCTCTGCTGTTTGCACCAGAACCTTTGAAAATTCAGTTTAGCGTTAAGCGACGCAGCATCAGCCGAGTCATCGCCACATAAATGAGCGCCTCGCTCGTCTCCGGCAGCCGCTCGTAGTCTTTGCTCAAGCGGCGCGACTGGTAGAGCCACCCGAAGGTGCGCTCGACCACCCACCGGCGCGGCAGCACCGTGAAGCCGCGCTGCCAGGCGGGCGGTTGCACCGCCTCAAGGTTGATGCGGTGACGCTCAAGCCACGCCGCCAAGTGTCCACGTTCGCTGCGGTACGCGCCGTCGGCCCAGACGCGGCGCAACTTCTTGCCCGCGCCGCCGCGGCCCGAGAGCGCCAGCAGAGCGCCGACCTTGTCCTGCACGTTGGCGGTCGTCACGGCCACGGCCATCACGAGCCCCTGCGTGTCAACGAGGAGGTGGCGCTTGCGCCCCTTGACCCGCTTGTGCCAGTCACAGCCGCGCGTCTCGGGCGCGGCCGTCTCGGTCGTCGCCACCGACTGGCTGTCGAGGCAGCCAGCCGTCGGGTGCTTATGGCGACCCGCTCGGCGTCGCACCGCGGCACGCAAGGCATCGTGGATGCGCCGCCACGTGCCGTCACGCCGCCAGCGGCGGAAGTAAGTGTAGACACTCTGCCACTTCGGGCAATCCGTCGGCAGCATCCGCCACTGGGCGCCGCCCTTGACGACGTAGAAGACGGCGTCTCAGACCTCGCGCAAGTTGAGGCGGGGTGGCCCCGCGGCTTGGGCGGCGGCAGTAAGCCTTTGATAAGATGCCACTGGCTGTCAGTCAGGTCGGAGGGGTAGCGTTGGTTCGACACAACCCAAAGCTTACCCGCCCGGCAGGGCTGGCAGTCACCTATTTTTCAAACAGGCTCTTACTGCTGAAGTTGTGTAGCTAGCACACACAACAAAATTTGCCCCGAAGCCAAATTGCTGCGATCCGGGGTTAAATTTAACGACCGCTAAGTCTTGTGTAGAGGCTTTTAATTCGAACCAAGCTCTCTGAGAAATTTCTGCGCGCTCTCTTCGTTTCTTCGGCCGAGCTGCTTGACGGCCTCCTGCCTGACTCGGGCACTCGGATGAGATTTGGCGATCCTGATAAGAACTGGGACGGCCCCCTCCGTATTGCTCAGACCTATGGCGCGCACCGCCTCTATCTGCATTTCGGCGCTTTCGCGGGGGTTTTCGGCGACCTCACTTAAGGCGGAGAGGCTGCGGGGGGCGGGTGTCTTCTCCACGAGGGCAGCTACAGCGCGTTTACGTAGCACGAGTCCCAACCGCTCGTCGCGCGCGGTCTCGATTAGATAGGTCTGCCCGTCGGGCACGCGGCCGAGCCAGTTGATTGCGGTCATACGCGCACGCTCGTCGGCGGCGCTGTAGAGGATGTTCCTGAGCGCCGTTTCGCTCGAACGGTGGTTGTGCACCGCGGCGGCCTCGGTCAGACGCTTGGCGGTCCTGCCGTCCCTGGCCGAGAGGACGGCCTCTTGAAGGAGACTCAGGCTCTCCTCGATGCCGGCGTGGCCGAGCCAGTAGACGGGGTATCCTTCGTAGTTCCGACGGCGGTCGAGGTTGTAGAGTTCGCCCCGCTCGACCGTGCGTCCGTCCGGCGCATACATTAAGAATACTGCTACGTTTCGCGTCTCGTACGGCAAAGAGCCCGTCGCGAGGTCGAGCGCGAAGGTCTGGCCGCCGGAGTCTGTGACGACGGCGTCGATAGCCATGCCGGGCTTAACGTCGAAGGAGTAGGCGACCCAGGAGTTTGTCGCTGACCGCCTCTGACCGCGAAGTCTGAGCGCCTCTTTTAACTTCGCACGGAGGTCGGCCCCCTCCACCGTAATAAAGCGTTTATTTTGGGCGCTCGCCTGGCTCGCCAGAGTAAGGCCGCCGAGTGCGATGGCGATTAAGACGGCCGTGACTGCTTTTGGCATTCCGATGACTCCTTATGTAAATGCTTCCCGAGTCGCGGGCTTCCGAATGTTCAGCGGCCGAGCCAAAATCTGGCCTCTTTCCTTAGCTCAGAGTCGGGGTCGCCGTCCGCGACGCCGGCGATAAAGTCGGCCGCCGCCCTCTTATCGACGTTAATGGAGGCGGCGTAGATTATCTGCTTCTTCACTTCCCGGTGCGAGACCGCCGTGTAGACCGCGCGAAGTACGGAGACGGCATTCGAATCCTTGCCGACGCCGATGCTGAAAGCGGCCTGCTTCCGCACCCCGACCGACTCGTCTTCGTTACGCACCACGGCGGCGAGGAATGAGCTGTCGGCGCTGCTCTGTCCGAACCAGAAGGCGGCGATTTTCCGCACCACTTCGGAGCGAGAGCCCTCGAACAGCTTCCTAAGCACGGGGGCGAGCTGGGCGTCCTGATGCAGCGCGATTGCGACCGCCGCGCGTTCGACCAGACCGCCGCCGCCACCCGACTCTACGAGGCGCTGAAGAAGCGCGAGACTCTCGGCAGTCCCGGCGCGGCCGAGCCAGTAGACCGGATGACCGCTGTACGCCCGCGGCGCGCTGAGGTCGTGAATCTCAACCTGCGAGACGGCCCCGCCGTCGGGCTCGTGGAGCATGAAGACGCCGAGGTTGCGCGTCTCAACTTTTGAGCCGACGACGACTTTCGTCCCGTGAAAGAAGGTGATTGTTCCCGCGGCCCTGTCTATGATGACTTCTAAGTCGCCCCCCACGCCGCCCGGCAGCCTCTCGTTTTTAACGTCAATCGCGACGCCCGGACGTGCGTTGAACGCGTAGACAGTCAGAAAGCGCCGGCCCGGAGTGCGCTCGCGGGCCGTTTGAGCCGCGCGGCTCAGACGGGCCTGTAGGTTCGGCCCTTCTACGGTGATAAACCCCTCGCCCTGTGCGCGGCCGTCAATTCCCGTCAAAGGCGCCGCCGCGACCCACAGCAATACTATAAACACTCGCCTTAACATACCCGGCCCCCTTCCGCAGCAGCCATGAGGAATGGCTCGAACGTGAGATGACCCTTCATCCTGCTGAACGACTCGCCGCCTCTTAAGACGATCCCAAGCGACAGGCGTTAACGATAAAGTCGTTCGCGATTTGAAAACAATCGGTCGTCAGATAGCAGTGACTTAACTTTCTCGCGCACTCGTGTCGCATCCCCCCGGGGGCAGAAAGCCTTCGTACACGGTCACGCCGGTGTGGCCGCACTGATTATACTATGAACGGGATTTCGTAAAACTGACGCTGGTAACACTCTCCGTAAGGCGTCGTTGTAAAGTAACGTTGGTTTATTGTAAGCACGAGTGAGAGGGGTTCAGGGCAGGTGGAATTTATATTAGATACGTGTGGCTGTCAACACGAGCCCCCTCGAACTCTTTGAGAGCTTTCCCATAATGGAGACGGACAGCCGCGCACAGGAATGGAGACAGCCGCGCGCGAGCCCATGGCCCACGCGCGGGGAGGTTCACGTCTGGCGCGTTGACCTCGCGCGTCTGGGCGCGCTCGTGGCAGAGCGCGCGGGCGTACTGAGCCTCGACGAGCGTGAGAGGGCCGCGCTCTTCCGCTTCGAGAAAGACCGCCTGCGCTTCACGCTCTCCCGCGCCGCGCTCAGAACACTCCTCGGCCTCTACCTTGAATCGAGCCCCGGGTCTGTCCGCTTCACGCAGAATAGATTCGGGAAGCCGCTCCTCGCAGGCCAGACCGGGCGGGGGCCGCTCCATTTCAACGCCTCGCACTCGAAAGAGATGGCGCTCTACCCGCCCACCTGAAACCGCCGGACACGGAACCGCGAGCGGCAGCGGAATCATACACAAGGGGGCTTGGTGAGCGGCGACCTTCATTAGGCGGTCTCTCCGGGGCAAGCGTCGTAGGCCATGGCTCGGGCAAGCTCGCGCACCTTGGGCGCGTCCTCGGCGAGCAAGACTCCCCCGGCCTCGGCGCTCAGTTCGGCCAACGTCACGGCGATTGACCGCCCGTGCACCTCAAGCATGGCGACGCAGGTCTCAGCCAACTCCCTTATCTCGTCCGGAGAGAGCCGTCTGAGCTCTGCGGGCGCGCAGTGCCCGCGGCCGACCTCGACGCCGGCGCGCGCGCGTGCGGCCGCGTCGCCGATCAGCCCGTGCCGGCGGAGCACGTTGAAGGCTTCGCGCTGCGCGACGCGCTCCGCCTTCGGCAGTCCCCTGCTCTCCAGCCACTCCCGCGTCCGCTCGTGCTCGCGCGCCGCGGCCTGCGCCGCAGCTCTACGCACTGCGGGCTCCAACCTGTCGAGTAAGAGCCCGGTGAGTTCGTCGGTGGTCACCGGGCATACGGTTCCGCTCACAGTCTGTGTGTCTGCGGGTCGGGTCGCGATCTGCTCGGGCCTTCGCGGGAGGAAGGAACGCTTAACCACCCCTGTCTGCTCCGCGCCGCTTTTCGGCGCGCGCGGATTCATATCTGTCTCTAAAACTTCTGAAACAGCGTAGCTGTCACTAAAGGCTGCTTCACCGCGTGAAGCACGAGACGTGTCGGATGAAGCATGGCGAAACTCCAAAATTTTTTTGCCAGCCGCCCGCGTGCCAATCGAAGAGGCAGCGCGGTTGAGGAAGACGCGGATGCCGACGCCGTTCTTGCTGGCGAAGTACCCGATGATCCCCTGCTCGTGCATCCAACGCAGCGCCTTGCGCGCCGTGGCGGACGCGACCCCCACGAGCGAGACGAGCTGCTCGCGGCGCGTTCATGAGCGAGAGGTAGATCTTGCACATCTGGGACGTGACGCGGCCGGCCTCTTCGGACGTGAGCCGCGAGATCGTCTCGCAGTCCACCTTGCGGAAGTTGGTGTGATACTCGTTCGCGCCCAGGGATGTTCGCCTGACGAACGCCGACGCTTCGCGGGCTGTTGCTGCGGGCATCTATGGCCCCTCCCGTAATTGAGGGCTTGACAGCGTGGCCGGCGGGTGTAAACTGTGGCTGCTTTAAAGCACACTTCAACCGGCTCGTCGACAAGCGAGATGTAACTTGACCTGAAGCGGCCGGTCGCCAAACTCGTGCGCTTCAGGTCATTTACTTTTCAGGCGCCCTCCGACGCCTGCACCTTTCCAGCCCACCCTAAATACACCAGTCCGACTTCCCTTGTAAATTCCCCTGCACTTAAATTGCACCCGGTGAAATCGCCTTTCAGGGGCTGAAATTTTTTTTCACCGTGTGCAAAAACTTTTCAGTGAATGAAACGATATTGCACCCGCTGAAATAAAGTTGCACCGGCTACAACTTTATTTCAGCGGGTGCAAATAAATTGCATGGGCTGAAATAAAGTTGCATCCCCTGCAAAACCTTTGCAGGGGATGCAAAATCTTTGCAGGGGTGTCGGCGATACGGTATAGGTATATTCTTACACCCCTGAAACAGCTTTGCAGCCCCTGTGTACCTCGACAGATCGTTCACTGAATAATTATCAGATCGTTTACCAAAGTCTCTGTTTCTCAGCCGATAATGAGCCGAGCCGCCGCCATTTTGATGACCTCGCCCGTCTGCACTTCTCCTCGCTTGAGCCGCTCTTTGTTCAGTTCCCGTAACTCCACGTACCGCGGCTGAAAGAACTCCAGGTTACGGAACCTGCCGCACGTCAGTTTGTAGACCAGACCGATATTCTGCTCGGTCGCCTCTTCATTAAGGATCTTCTCGATCAGAGCTTTGGCTTCCGCCGGCGAGAGTTCCGAGAGCATGTAGTGCAGTGCGACTCGTGAAGAGAGCTGTTCCCGGACATCTTCAGTCAGCCGCGATGACATAAAGCGGTCGTGCAGCGATGGCGTGCCCACCAGCATGATGGGGATCTGCGCCTTCTCCCAGAGGTAGCAGATCGAGCAGAGCGATTGTTCGGTCAGAAAGTTGGCCTGATCAACGAACACCGCGCGGGGCGTGCGCCTGAGTTTTTCCGCTACCACGTCTTCCAGCTTCCCCGTCGCCTCTCTTCTTGAGTGCCCCAACTCTTCGGCCAGCTTGACCATGAAGTAGTTGGTCGAGACCGACATCGAGCAGAGGATGACCAGCGGAGGGACCACCATCTGTCGCAGCACATACTCAGTCAGACAGCGGCTCTTGCCGATCCCGGTGCGTCCGTAGACCAAGACGATGCGATTCTCAAGGATGGCGGTTGAGCAGGCCCGCTCCATCTGCTTCCACGTGCGTGTTTCCAGAAAGCGCCCGGCCAGGGTCGCGTGCCGCCCTCGCTCGACGCGATCATGAAAGGCGGCGTTGGCAGACTCGATTCTGGAGTCTGCCGGGTTGGCTCCCATGCCGCCCTCCTCTTTCGGGAGGAAGTAAGTGTCGGCCAAATATGCGTCGAGCGCTTTTCTGGAGATACCGATATAAGCGACGCGCGACAACACCAGGGTCGTGTGCTGCGGGTGTTCACGGATATAGTTGATGAGCCACGACCGCAGTTCGGAATCACCTCTTCCGTCCTTCACGCTAAGTTCTGCCTGCTCATCTTTCATGATGACTCCTCCTGTGATGAAACGCATGCAGATGCGTATCTTTCTGTAGTCAGAGATGGCGAACTTTCCGCTGATCGTAACCAACTCAGACTTTTAGCCGTGATATTCGTGCCGCGAGTGCGCTCGATAATCGTGACATCCACGTCGAGCAGCAGATCACGGATCATGATAAGGGCTTCATCATCAGCGAAGACGGCATCCTCTCCTGCTTCGGCGTAAGTTTCACCGATGATGGCAGCAATCATCTCCAGCGGATTAACGAGGAACCTGATGGCTTTCCAGTACAGCTCCGGTAACTCCTCGGGTGACACGTGTGGCGCACGAGGAACCGCTTCTTCCCTATGAACTGGGCGCGCCTCCCGGACAGAGGTCGCGGCCACCTGCTCGATCCGGCACGAGAGCTGTTCCATCCGCTGGCGAACATCGTTGAAGACTGTGCGCCAGTCCGTCTCAACGTCTTCCAGCTCATCGCTCCGCGTTTCATTCACCAGGAGATGGTCATCCGGCAGGGCCGGTCGGCGCAGGCTGGCGTGCGGGTTAACGATGACTTTGCGCCGGGCGAGCAGTCCCAGCACTTCGAGCAGTCCCTGCTCTGTGATAGGAATCTCTCCGGCGAGAATGTCCAGCAGATCATCGGAGCGATAGAGCCGGGGCTGGTAGCGGACGCGCTTCTTTTTTCTATTCATCGAAGTCGAACTCCCTGATGCTACACCTCACCGGAGAATCGAAGATCGAGAGATCAGCTTCGACTTCCAGGACTTCAGCGACATTCACCTCACTTGCTCCGCCCGCGTTGCGCATCCGGCGGTGATCCAGTCTCATCAAGAGATGCACTGAGGCTTGGGGAGCGGGATTGTTCTGCTGAACAACATGCATCTCCGGCTGCACTTCGCCGACGGTGTGCGCGACCCGGTCTTCGGTCGTTTCGCCGCGCAGCGCCGATTGGTTCAAGAGTTGAAAGTCACGGATGAGCTTTCGTTCCCGCGCCCGCGCCTGGGTCACTGCCTTGAGGGTTCGCTTGTTCGGGTTGAGCAGTGAAGTCGGAGTGATGAGTTGCGCTTCGCACATCTGGCCGCCGGCAGCACGACCCGGACGCGGCTGTAGTCGCCGTCCGAGTAACGCACTTCCACGGACTGTCCTTTATAGATTGAGAGCGCATCGTGCCAGTAGAACCAGTGTTTCTGGAAACACTGGATGCCGTTCTTGCGGATGACCCGCTGCTCCGCCTTCATCAACAAGAGCGCCAGTGTCTCCGGCGCGATCTCGAAACGTGTCTGATACAAACGCCGGAACTCTTCCAGTGGAACTAGAGCCGCGCCGCCCAGCGCCGTGCGCTCGTGAGCCGAAGCGTTATATCCGGTGATGTAAGCGGATAAGGCTTCGCGGTACGCTTCGAGTCGAATTAAGGGAGAGCTTGCAGCGCGCTGTTGTGGCTTGAGGCGCTGGTGCTGTTCATATAACTTGCGCCAGCGTTCGGGACGGCTTTTGGCGTCACGCCCGCAATATTCGGCGAAAGTATTCTGCTCCCAAGTGGAGATTCCCGGTGCATGCGCTCCACCGGCTTCTCCTTCGCGTTGTAGCCACGCGCCACCAGATGTTTGACTCGCAGTTCCTCAAGGATGCCGACCCGCCGCTCAGTGAGCACGAACTCAAGACCACCGTCAAGACTCATGGCCTTTTCATGGACAGTGAGTACCCGCCCGTCCCAGTGATGCGAACGGTAATCGCGTCCCCGGTCTGTGTAAACGTAAGAGAAGAAGTCATCCTCAGGACGCGAGAGTGGTTGAGTACCGAAGTGTTCGACGCCGTCAGCATAAGCCAGCCCGGCTGTGACGGACGATGGTGTGAGCGAGAGATGCCAGCCCCAGATCAGTCCGGTGCGCAGGGCGAACCAAATGGTCAGCCAAGGGCGGGCCAGACTCCCGTCTTTGAGCAGCACGGTCACGTCACGCTCGCTGTGATCGCCGCAGAGAACCTGTAAGGCTTCGAGATCGGTGAAGTCGCGCGGCGCGTAAGGCGCGTATCTGGCTTCGTAGGCTTGCCAGCCATCTCGGTGCTGGGACTGGACGATGGCAGGCATCTTGCGCCACTTGCGGTACAGCCACTGCTCGCCGGGAATGGTCCAGCCGTGAGTCGCGGCTTGTTTGCCTAATGCTTCGTAAAGCTGGCGCGGGCTGTCAAAGCTGCGCCAATGAGAGTTGACCCAAGTTTGTGCGGCGGGTGAGATCTTCGCGCGCCGCCGGTCGCGCTTGTTAGAGGGCTGTGATGAGAGGCATCTGAGAAAGGTCAGCAGTCCATCGCGGCGAAAAGCGCGCAACCAATCATCGACTGGTGCGGGGCCGCTTACCCAGGCGGCCCCTTTTCAATTCCCTTCCCAGTCAAAATATTTCGAGTCGCGCTTCTCTCCCCTACTGCTCGGATTAAAACTACTTGTATCTTTCTGAATCTTGCTCTATCCTTCACGGCCATGGATACTCCGAATGACTTAGTCACGACCGCAGAGGCGCGTGCCTTGCTCGGCATCAGCGCGGCCACGATGGCGAAACTACTCAAGCGTGGACGACTCATCGTGTACGAGGACCCGCTCGACGAGCGCAAGAAATTGATCAGCAAGCGCGCCGTTTTGGCCTTGATCGTACCGAGGGCGAAGGCGGCATGAAAACCATCGCCATCGCGAACCAGAAAGGGGGCGTCGGCAAAACGACCGTCACGCGCGAACTGTCGGCTTGCTGCGCCCTGCGGGGCTTCCAGACACTCACGGTTGACTGCGACCCCCAAGGCAACCTGACGTCCTCGTGGGTTGACGCCGACGTTTACGAAGCGACGCTTTCTCACGTCCTGATCGAGCCCGAATCCCCGAACGGCATCAAGACCGAGCCTCTGCCACTCGACGACGCCATTGTGGAGAGTCCGGTAGAGGGGCTCGACCTCGTCCCGGCGGACATCCGTCTCGCGCGCTTCGAGATGCAGCCCGACTACCTGACTCACCGGCTAAGGAACCAACTCAAAGAGCACGGGAAGGGCTACGACCTCGTTTTCATTGACTGCCCGCCGCAGCTTGGCAAACTGCTAACCGCATCTCTTTACGCGGCGGATTACGTGCTCGTCCCCTGCGCGGCGGACGCGATGGGTCTCCAAGGCCTCTCTGACCTCGCCTTCACCATCGAGCAGGTGCGCAAGAACGTCAATTCCAGCCTCCAGATGCTCGGGGCCGTCATCAACCTGTATAAGCCTCAGCGGAACCTCTCGGCGGAATCCAGACAGGCAGTGGAAGAAGCTGTGGGGCTGGTGGGCCACGTTTTCGACACCAACCTGCACGATTACTCGAAAGTCGCCGAGGCCCCGTCCCAGAAGCTCCCCGCCGTCCTTTACGCTAAGTCGCACCGGGCTGCGGATCAGTTATGGAGCCTAACGGACGAAGTACTGGATCGTCTCCAACTTTCTCGCCAGAAGCTGTCAGCAGTGAAATGAGGTGTGAATGTCAGAAGCGAAAGCAAAGACCCAGGATTCCCTACGCACCCCTAAGCCGAAGAAAAAGCTGGGTCTGTCCGTTCCTCCGGCATTGCGGATGCCGCATGAAGACCTCATTCATTCCCAGACCGACACTCTGCCTAGTATGACTAGTCGTACTACTCCGACTAGTCATACTGAAACCCTACCGATAGCCCCTGTCAAAGATTTCTCGAAGGTGGCGAATTCCATCGCCCGGGAAGCGGTCCCCGCCGGACTCTTCCCCGGCAAGAGCAAGCAACTCTATGATTGCCTGTATTCGATGACCAGGGGGGCCGTGATACCTTCGCGTTCCGTCCGCATCTCCCGGCCCCGACTCATGAAGAAGGCCCAGATAGGCGCGCGCACCACGTTCGACGCTAACGTAGAGAGGCTGGCGGCGGTCGGACTCATCCGGGTGCGGAAAATCGCAGGGGAGCACGAAGGCAACGAATACACCGTCTTACTACCTAATGAAGTAAGTATGACTAGTCGGACTAGTTATAGTAGTCCGACTAGTCAGACTGACTCTGCCCAGAATCTAGACATACTAGACCGACTAGAAAGTAGTCAGACTAGGCAGGGTCTATCTGTTGATTCTCAAAGACCTTCTGCTATGTCTAAGACTTCTTTTAAGACTAATACTGAGCGAAGCGATGATGATGAGGCTTTCGCCGGCTTGCGCCTCGCAATGAAGGAAGCGACCGGAAGGGAAATCAAGCCATACGCGCTCGTCGAGCTAGATGAGTTACTCGCCATCGAATTTAAGATCGCCGCTTCGCGCACGACAGTCTCGAATGCGCCCGCGTTTTTGGCCGAGCACCTCCGTACTGGAATCTTAATTGCTCCATTGATTTTTCTCGTGTTAGACTCCGAAAATGCTTCAGGAAGGCGTCACGCAATGAGCGCGCATTTTAGCTGCCACCGGACTTCCGGTAGTGTAGCCCAAGGAACACGCGCGAGAAGCCTATAAATGCGTCCCACATATGCAATCGCATCCGGCGACCACTTGGCGTTTCACGACGTTTCACGCATAATAACTGTCACTGAAAGTAGCACTTAATTCGATAGGCACATATTCTCTCACGGCAATTCCGATAATGGATAGACCATGGGCCTCGAGTTCCCGGAGAAATACAGTAATCACAATGACTTAGGGCGGCGGGCAATTTGATGTGAGGGACAGCCAAGGTACTTTGCTAAACTACTTTCATGTCACGAATAGTGCTCTGGTCGTTGCTGCTTTTGGCGTGCGTCTTTGCCGCGCGGATAGTGGTCAAACTCTCCCGCCGCGCCCTGCGCAGGCGCTATACGTCGGATTGCCGCCAGTGGTGGGGCGGCTAAATCGTCAGCTTCTTCGCTCGCTCCCTCCGCCTCACGATCCTTTGCAAAGCCAGCGTGATCTGATCTACAGCCGGCATGATCTCCGCCAAGTCCTCGTCCGTCACCTCTTCCGGCCTGACCTGCCTAAGCGCCCTCCCGATCATCCGTAGCTCCTCGAAGAAGAGGTGGCTGGAGTCAAGCGGGTCTGCTTCGAGCAGCTCGTCGGCCTTCCCAACAGCCATCGCCTCCGTCTGAACCGGGTCGGGCTCCCGCAACTCACCCAACGCTTCCATGACGCGCAGCCGCAGCCTTGAGCCGGGTTCCTGCTTGAGCAGGTGGGAATCGAGAAGCCTGCGCCTGTGAGTCCGTACCTCGGCCTCCGTCGCGCCGAGACGGCGGGCGGTAACGCGCGCGAGCTGGTGCGCCTCGAAGAGGTTGACGTCACCGCGCTCTAACGCCTCCCGGATGTCTTTTGGGAACTCCAAAATGGGCAGGTACTGGCCGACGAAACTCCTCACCCCGATGGATGTTTCACGCGCGAGTAAGGATCGGATCTGCGAGTCGACTCTCAGCAGGTCTTCACGGGCGAATCTCCCTGGCCGCCCGCGCTTC
>JAIVJM010000088.1:0-6481 GCA_020199995.1 Acidobacteriota bacterium
CCGTGAATCTGGGCAGGCTCTTGAAGGAGAGAAAGTTTTACGCCGCCGTCCTGAGCCGCCCCGAAGTGGCCGAGGCGCTGATGGCGCTGGTGCGGCGCTCGGACGCGAACACCAAAATCGTCTTCGACATGGTGGACGCCTACTTCATCCGCTTCGGGCGCGAGTACGATTTGACCGGCGACGCGCACGCGGCGCGAGAGGCCGCGCGCTTCCGCCGTGTCGAGACGCGGCTCGCGCGCCGCAGCGACCTCGTCTGGTGCGCCTCGACGACAGACGCGGAGGTCGTGCGGCGCGAGGCCCAAGGCGTCCGGGTCGAAGTCATCCCCACCATCCACACGCTCCACGCACGCGGCAAACCTTTCGACGAAAGACGACACCTGCTCTTTATCGGCCACCTCCGGCACCGCCCGAACGCGGACGCCGTCCACTTTCTCGCGCGCGAAATCCTCCCGCTCGTGCGCGAGTCGCTGCCGGAAGTCGAGCTTCACGTCGTCGGCGACGATGCCCCGCCCGAGATTCTGTCTTACGCTTCCGAGAGCGTCCGGCTGCTCGGCTACGTGCCGGACGTTGATCCGCTGTTTGCGTCCGCCCGCGTGATGGTCGCGCCCTTACGCTTCGGCGCGGGCGCGAAGGGCAAGATCGGCGAAGCGCTCTCTTACGCTCTGCCGGTCGTGACGACCTCCGTCGGGGCCGAGGGGATGGGATTCACCCACGGCGTCGAAGTCCTCGTCGCCGACGACCCGCGTGAGTTCGCGCGCGAGGTGGTGCGCGCTTACCGTGACGGCGAGTTGTGGCAGCGACTCTCCGATAACGGCTACGCCCACATCGAGAAGCATTTCACGCCGGAAGTCGTCGGGAGCGTCATCAACGAATCAGTGAGAGGCTCCGGGGGCGAAAAGAGGGCACGAGGCGAAAGAGACGAAGTAGTCTCGACGCGGGCTGAGCAGTCTCGTTAAGTATTCCGACGTATCATAAAAATACTCATCGCCGGTCGGCGCGCGAGCCCTTTTTCAAGGGCTTTGAGGATCACTCCTTAAACAGCTTCTTAATCTTACACCCCGGCGTTCGACGGGAGTGGACGTACGACTGCAGGGAGGGCGTCTAAAATTTTGGATGGGGCTGAGGGAACCTTTTGTAAAGGAGTCGTGTCTAAGTACGCGTCACACGTAACGGAGTCTCCCCGCGGAATATTCTGAGCGGCCCGGCTGCTCGGCCTTTACATTTTAAAGGAGAACTTCCATGCCCGCCCTCCGTTCCAACTCCTTGCGGCTCGTGCTCTCGGTCGCCGTCTGCCTCGCCTCCGTCGCGTCCGCTTTTCGCCCCGGCACGACTTCCGCCGTCGCCGCATGCCCGATTTCGATGCCGGTCCCATTGCGGATGCTCTACCGCGCGAGCGAGCGGATCGTCGTGGCGCGCGTCGGCAATTCGGCGCCGGAGAAATCCGGGGACAGCGACGACTCGTACCGGCGCACCACCTTTCACGTCTCCGAAAGCCTCAAAGGCGACCCCAGCGAGAACACGTTTCAGGTCGTCCACTGGACTTCGAGCGATGTGCCGGACTACGAAGGCAACTTCAAAAAAGGCGACACGCTCCTGCTCTTCCTCAACCGCATCGAGAACGATCACGCGTACAGAGTGGACGACATCGGGTACGGCGTGAAGAAGCTTTCCGATGACGACCTGAAAATCTACCTCCGGCGCATCGAAGAGCTGGCGGCCATCATGCAGAAGGAGAAGCCGGACGAGGCGGAGACGGTCGAGTGGCTCGTGCGCTGCGCCGAAGAGCCCGCTACGCGCTGGGAAGGGGCCTACGAACTGAACGCCAGCCTCTCGCTGGCGCGCAGCGAGGCCGCCAAGAAGGGCGACCCGACCGCCACCGCCAACGGGGAAGCTGAGGGGGAGGAAGCAGGCGAGACGGACGAGTCTGAAGCGGCGGCTGAATCCGTGGAAGTAGAAGAGGCTGCGACGACAGAAACGGGCGGGGCCGCCTCTGAAGCGGCGGAAGAAACGTCGCCGGATGTCGAAGCCTCTGCCGAAGAGAGCGCGAATGAAGAGGCCGTCAACATAGTCACTAAGCTCAACGCGCGGACTCTCAGGTTCGGCGGATACGGCACGGACATCGGGCCGGAGCCAGTCAACGGCTTGACGCCGGACCAGAAGGCCCGCCTCGCCGACGCGCTCTTCCGCGCGGACAAGTTCGGCAGAGGCGAAACGGCGCTCCTCAACGTCGTCAAAGGCTGGGGCGACGCGCGTCTGGTTCCGTTCCTCGCCGGTCAACTGCGCGGCCTCGAAAAAGACCCGCCCTACTTCGCCGACGAATTGATGAACGTACTGGCGCACGCTTTGAAGGACAAGAACCTCCGGCAGCTCGTGGAGAATTACTCCGCGAACGCGCCCTACCAGGACTACTTCGAAGGCGAGGATGAGCAAGAGGAAGAGTTGGGCGAAGAGGGCGAGGCTGAAAAACGCGCGCGCGCCGTGACCGAGGGCAAAACAAAAATCTCAGCCGTCCAGAAGCGTAGCGAGATGCTGCGCGAGTTTCTCGCCGCCGTCGAGAACCGCATCCAGTACGACCTCGCAATGCAGTTGAGCCGCTGAGCTTTGACGCAAGCGAAGGGCGAACGACTCCCAAAACGGTCGGCCTCTGCCTAAGAAGCTGTTTGAAAGAGCCCCTGTAAGGGGCGGAAGAATTTAGCAGATGCCGCGCGTCTGGGCTCCGCCGTCGCAGAGCGCGGGCTTAACGATGATCCAAGTGATAATCGCACCGGCGGCGGCGGCGGCCCCGATGAAAAGTTTCGTCCGCGTCGAAAGGCCACCGCCCGACTTCTTCATCTCCGCCACCTCTGCGTATGAAACGGCCTGTGACGCGCCCGTCTTCGAGTCAGTGACGGTGAAGGAATCGTCCGACGCCGCGCTGACGTAGCCCTTCAACTTAGAATCATCCCGCAGCCTGACCTCGACGCGGGCCTTACTGCCGACGCCCATCCGCAGGACTTTGGCCCGCGCCTCAGCCGCCTGCTGCGCCGACAGGACGGTGAGCAGTAAGCAGTAAGCAGTGAGCAGTGAGCAGTAAGCAGTCAAGACGGTTGAACTGTCTTGACTGCTTACTGCTCACTGCTTACGTCTTCGGCGAGGCGGATGCCGGCGAAGCCGATGCGGAAGTGGCGGCGAAAGAAGTTGCGGAAGGAGGTTCTGAGCACGGCGGCATGGGTCGCCCACGAGCCGCCCTTGAGGACGCGGTGGTCGCCGTCGAACCACTCTTGCGAGTATTCAGGGTAGGGGAAGGGCTCGAAGCCCGGAAAGCCCTCGAAGGCGTCGGCAGTCCACTCCCAGACGTTGCCGCTCATGTCGAGGCAGCCGTAAGGGCTCGCGCCTGCGGGGAAGCTGCCGACCGGGGTCGTGCCCCAGAAGCGTCTGTCGAAATTGCAGCGCGCCTCCGAGGGCTCATCGTCGCCCCATGCGAAGCGACGCTTGCGCCCCGCCGCCGCGTCCCACGAGGCCGCCTTCTCCCACTCGGACTCTTTCGGCAGACGCCTGCCCGCAAAGCGCGCGTAAGCTTCGGCCTCGTACCAGCTCACGCCCACGACGGGGTGCGCCGGTTCGAGCTCGCCGGTCTCGAACATCCGCTGCGCGTTCCAGAGGCCCGACGCGCCGCGCCGCTGCCAGAAGAGCGGGCACGACCAGCCCTCGCGCTCGCGCCATCCCCAGCCCTCTTCGCCCCAGAACTCGCGCCGCTCGTAGCCGCCCCCGGCGACGAAATGCGCGTACTCCTCGTTTGTCACGAGCAGCCGCGCGATCTTGAAAGCGGGGAGCGAGACCGTGCGCGCCGGACGTTCGTTGTCGTAGGCGAACGCATCCCACACCGCGCCCATCTCAAACGGCCCTTCAGGGACGGTGAGCATGTCGCTCGGCGCGCGCGCCAGCGTCTCGCAGCAGGTGGCGGAAGCCTCGCCCGCTGAGTGCGTGGCGGCGACGACGGGGCGCGTCTTCTTCGAGGGGTCGAGCAGTTGGAAGAGATAGGCGAGCGTCTCCTGATGCTGGCGCTCGTGTTCAAGGACGAGTTGGAAGACGTAGCCGCCGCCGAGCAGTGGGTCAGCCGCCTCGAAGCTCGACGCTTCGAGACGGCTGAGCGCGCGCGCGCGCACGCGCGAGAGGTAATCCTCCATCTCGCGCCGCGTGGGCAGGTCTTTCGACTCCTCGCGCGGCGTATTGATGGGGTCGAAGATGCGCTCGTAGCGAGCGTCGGGCGCGGCCTCGCCGCCCAGCTTTTGCAATAGCCAGTAGGACTCGAAGACGCCGATGTGCGCGAGGTGCCAGATGATGGGTCGGAAGCCGAAGCCGGGGCTTTGGTGCAGGTCGCGCTCGTCGGCCAGACGAAAGAGCGAGAGCGTTTCGGCCCTCGTTTCCTCCATCATCCGCGCGAGCTGTTCGCGTTGTTCGCTCATTCTTAAAACAGTGACGGGCCAGCCCAGTTCGTGACACAAACGGCACGCGTGCGCCAGTTGTTAATGAAACTCGATGCGGTATTATAGCAGGCGTCAAAGTCCGATGGCGTGCGGGCGAGCACGGGTGTAGAACATTCGAGAGTCAGCGCGCCGGGCGGCGGCGAAAAGCTTAGAGGAAGAGAAGCGACGAATGCGGCAACCTCCGTCCGAAGAGACGACCGACCGGCTGCGCGTCCGTAATCTGTTGGGGGCGCAGGCGGGCGAGAGTCTGGCCGTGGACGTGCGGCGCGGCCTCACCGCGGAGCCCAAGCGGCTCTTCCCGAAATATTTTTACGACGCGCTCGGCTCGCAGCTCTTCGACGCCATCTGCCTCCTCCCCGAATACTACCTGACGCGCGCCGAGAACGAAATCTTCGCCTCCCATGCGCGCGAAATCGTCGAGGCGGCGGCGGCGGCGGGCTCAAAGGTCACGCTCTTCGAGCTGGGCAGCGGCAGCGCCACGAAGACGCGGCTCATCGTCGAGGCGCTGCTCGAGCGCCAGTCCAGTCTCCTCTATGTTCCCGTCGACATCTCGACCGAGGCGCTCGAACAGGGCTCGCTCGCTCTGCTCCAGTCGTTCCTGCCACTGCGCGTCGAGGCCTTCGCGAGCGATTACAACAGCGCCATCCCGCGACTCGCCGAACACTTCGAGGAGGGGAGCCGCGCCTTCGTCCTCTTCCTCGGCTCGAACATCGGGAACTTCGACCCCGCCGGGGCCCGAGACCTTCTCCTCTCGCTGCGCCGCGTGCTGCGCGCGGGCGACGCGCTGCTCGTCGGCGCGGACTTGAAGAAAGAGCCCGCCGCGCTCGATGCCGCCTACGACGACCCGCTCGGCGTGACCGCCGCCTTCAACCTCAACCTGCTCGGGCGCATCAACCGTGAGCTCGGGGGCGACTTCGACCTGCGCGCCTTCCGGCACGTCGGGCGCTACGACGAGCGCGAGGGCCGGGTCGAGATGTACGTCGAAAGCCGCCGCGCGCAGACGGTGCGCATCGCCGCGCTCGACCTCGAAGTGAATTTCGCGGAGGGCGAGCGCGTCCACACGGAGTATTCTCACAAGTACGACCTCGAAGAGTTATCCGGCCTCGCCGCCCGGACGGGCTTCAGGCTCGCGCGGACGTGGTTCGATGAAGGCAGACGCTTCAGCAGTAACCTCCTCGTCGCGGAAGACAAATGATGAGAGATGAGTGCAGAAATGATGAATGAAAGACGGCGTGCTTCTGATTCATCATTTCTGCACTCATCTCTCATCATTTCTTAATTCACATGAGCCAACATCCATTCAAAGCTGACGATGGGCGCGAAGGCTTCCCGCTGCTGACCGACCCCATCTCGCGCGACTCGGCGCCGCTCTTCGTGGGTAACCTTCTGCGCGGCGCGAAGCCCGCGTCGGAGTGGATGTGCGGCATCGAGTTCGAGCTCTTCGGCTATGACCTGAGGCGCGGCCTCGCGCGGATTGACGCGGGGCAGGTGCAGGAGGTGCTGGCGGGTTTCGCACTCTCCTCGAACGACCTCGTTTACGAGGGCGGCGTCCTCATCGAAGTGCACGACGGGAAGATGAACCGCCTGACGGTCGAGCCGGGCGGGCAGGTCGAGTTCTCAGGCGCGCCGCAGCGCAGCCTCTCCGACGTCGAGCGCGAAGTCCGTCGCTACCTCGCACGACTCGGCGAGATCGCCGAGAGCAACCGGATCGCGTTTCTCGCCGCGGGCTTCGACCCGCTGCGCACCATCGAAGAGCAGCGCTGGTTCCCCAAGCTGCGCTACGAAGTGATGCGCCCCTATCTCGCCACGCGCGGCGCGCGCGCGTGGGACATGATGACGCGCACCTGCGCCGTGCAGGCCAACCTCGACTACGGCTCGCCCGAAGACCTCAGGAAAAAGTATCTCGTCGGCAACCGGCTCGCGCCCGTCGTGACGGCCATCTTCGCCAACTCGCCGTTCGAGGATGGGCGGCCCTCCGGCTACAAGTCGTCGCGCGCCGCCGCATGGCTCCAGAC
>JAIVJM010000088.1:6507-22834 GCA_020199995.1 Acidobacteriota bacterium
GCTCCAGACCGACCCCGACCGCGCGGGCATCTCTCCGCCCGCGCTCGCGGACGATTTCTCGCCCGAGGCCTTCGTCGCCTACGCGCTCGACGTGCCGATGATCTTCGCACAGCGCCAAGGGCATTATTCGGGGGCCGTCTCCGGCATGCCCTTCAGCGAATTCCTCGCGGGCGCGCGCCCCGGAATCCGACCGGTCTTCGGCGACTGGGCCGACCACCTCACGACACTCTTCACCGACGCGCGGCTCAAGCAACACATCGAGCTGCGCAGCGCCGACGCGGGCGGGCCGGAGATGGCGATGGCGATGCAAGCGCTCTGGAAGGGGCTGCTCTACGACACAGCCGCGCTCGACGAAGCGCTGCGCCTCGCGCCGCGCCTCAAGCTTTCGGACGCGCTCGCGCTGCGCGAAGCGGTCGCGCGCGCTGCGCTTCAGGCGCAACATGCGGGCGTCAACGTGCTCGCGCTGGCTAAAGAAACTTTGGCGCTTGCCGTCGCCGGTCTCGAATGCACCGCCCCGGATGAAGTACGTTACCTTGACGTGCTGCGCCAGCAGGTCATTGAAGATGAAATCTGCCCGGCTGATATTCTCCTGCGTAACTGGCACGGCTCGTGGCAGGGTTCGATGAGCAGGGTCGTCGAGCACCTGCGAATCGCCTGAATCGCCGACCGAGTCGAAAACGTTGACGGCCATTCCGTGCACGCTCTACATTATGCCCGCGCCTCGCTTACCTTTACGAGCTGCTTTCGGCTCGCCGCAGCCCTAGCATCGGCCTTCTCCATGCCCTGACGGGCAAACTATCGCTTGGCCTCGCACCTTCCGATAGAGTTGAAAGAGGTTTCTCTTGAGAGTGCTTCGCTGAAAGGGAAGAATGATGAAGCAATCTATCCATCTCTCAGCGTGTGCGTGCCTCATCCTGTCTATGCATATCGTCGGTTGGGCGCAGAAGCCCGAATTGGTTGTTCAGACCGGGCCCGGTAGTACGGAATCACTCGCGTTCAGTCCTGATGGAAAGACTCTTGCCAGCGGCGGCGGCAAGCTGTGGGATGTCGCGACCGGCACGGAATTGCGCTACTTAGATACAGGTGGGTCAGTCGCCTTCAGTCCTGACGGGAAGACTCTCGTCAGCACCTGGAGGGCGTGGGAGAGCAATGGCGGTGTCAAGTGGTGGAATGTCGTGACGGGTGCGGTTTTGCGCACCTTGGATTTGCGCACCTTGGAAGGGTATGGTGGTTCAGTCTGCCTCAGCCCGGATTTTAAGACTCTCGCCAGCCAAGAGGTAGTCAAGGGCATAGAGAGCATTACGCTTTGGAATATCGAGACGGGTGTAAAGTTACGCACTCTGTCAGCGCGTGACCTGAGGACAATATCATCGCAACCTATCCAGTCCATCGCTTTCAGCCCGGACGGCAATACCCTCGCCATCGGCGATAACGTCACCGTCGAACTGTGGGATGTCGCGAAAGGCGCTCAGTTGCATATTCTCAAGGGGACTGGACGGCTCGCTTTCAGCCCTGACGGGAAGTCCCTCGCCAGCGCTGCTTATGCCGGCGAAAATGACCTCTCCATCAAATTCTGGGACATTGCGACAGGCAAAGAGTTCCGCACGATAACGTGGCATACTTCGCTCCGCGACGAGTTTATCACCTTGCTTGGTTTCAGCCCTGACGGAAAGATTCTTGCCAGCGGCGGCTCCGAAGTGAAGCTCTGGGATGCCGCGACGGGCGACGAGTTGCGCACTTTAAAATGGCCTCCTCTTCAAGGGTCTCAGCTCGAAAGCACTAAAGCCTTGCGCGCCGCGTCAGTCGCTTTCAGTCCTGACGGGAAGACTCTCGCCGGCGGCAGTCGGGACGGCTTAATCAGACTATGGGATGTTGCGACGGGCTCCGACTTGCGCACTCTCGAAGGGCTCCCCACGCCTTTCAAGCCGTCCGCGTTTTTTACTGCCACCATGGAGACTCTCGACGAATGTGACCGCAGCAAAAGCATTTTCAAGCTTGCGGAAACTCTTACGGGCGCACAGTTGGAGTTACGCACACTCAAAAAATTTTCCGATACCAACTTCTCAGAAGACGCCTTCAGCCCTGACGGGAAAACTGCCGCCAGAAGGTGCGGCGTTGACGCCATCAACCTTTATGACACCGCGACAGGAGCCGTGCTTCGCACTCTCATTATGGACCCGTCTTTACATGGAGATAACGAGATAACGGATCAGGTACACTCATTCGCGTTCAGTCCTAATGGCAGAGTCCTCGTCAGCAGTAATGACGACACCGTCAGGCTGTGGGATGTCGCGACCGGCGCACGGCTGCGTACTTTCAAGTCGGATACCCCCGGAGCCGCAATCGCATTCAGTCCTGACGGAAAGATTCTCGTCATTGGTGGGAACGAAACCGTCAAGCTGTTGAATGCCGCGACCGGCAGAAAGTTCAACACTCTCAAAGGGCCTTCCGAATCAATCGCGTTCAGTCCTGACGGAAAGATTCTCGCCGGCGGAAGCGGCGAAATCAGGCTATGGGATGTCGCTACCGGCGCGGAGCTGCGCACTCTCAAAGGGGGCGGCTCAGTCACATTCAGTCCAGACGGAAAGACCCTACTGGCCGCCGGAACCGCCAGCGACAGCGACGCGACGCTGTGGAGTGTCGAGACGGGAACGGAGCTGCACACTCTCGAAGGGGCAGGCCTGGCCTTTTTCGGCCCGGCCTTTTTCAGTCGGGATAGCAAATACCTCGTGAGCGGCGCTTATGAAATGACCGTTTGGGAAGTCGACTACGCCCCCGTCGAAGCCTTCTTCAGCGACTTCTACTATCCCGGTCTGCTCGCCGACATCTTCGCTGGTAAGAGTCCCAGAGCGCCGACAGACATTGCACAAAAAGATCGCCGCCAACCTGATGTAAAACTCTCGCTCGTGGATGGTAAGCCCTCAGGCAGCTCGGTTGACGTTCCATACGTCCAGATCAAAGTGGATGTCGCGGAAATCTCCGCCGGTAAAGATCGCAAGACGGGCAGCGGGGCGCAGGACGTGCGCCTGTTTCGCAACGGCACGCTGGTCAGGCTCTGGCGCGGCGACGTGTTGAAGGGAAAGCGTTCCGTGACGCTAGAAGAGCGCATCCCCATCGTCGCCGGAGAGAATCGTTTCACCGCCTACGCTTTCAATCGCGATAACGTCAAGAGCGCCGACGCCGCGCTCGCCGTCACGGGGGCCGAGAGTCTGAAGCGCGCGGCAAAGATTTACGTGCTCGCTGTCGGCGTCAACGCTTACGCCAACCCGAACTTCAATCTCAGGTTTGCCGTCGCCGACGCTGAAGAGTTCGGCGGCGAGTGGCGGCGGCAGCAAGAGCAAGTCGGGCGTTATGCCGAGACGGTCGTCGTCCCGCTGCTCGACGCGGAGGCGACGAAGGCGAACATCCTGCTGGCGATCAAGCGTCTGGTCGAGGTCGAGACGCCGCCGCTCCCCGAAGGCGCGCCGAAGCAGTTGGGGAAACTTAAATACGCCAACCCGGAAGATGGGGTGGTCATCTATTTCGCCGGTCACGGCACGGCACACGGCAACCGCTTCTATCTCATCCCGCACGACCTCGGCTACGAGGGAAGAGTTGATGGCATCGCCGCCGACGGTCTTGCGCCGCTGCTCGCGCACAGCATCTCCGACAGGGAGCTGGAAGAAGCATTCGAGCGGCTCAACGCGGGTCAGCTCCTGATGGTGCTCGACGCGTGCAACTCAGGTCAGGCGCTCGAAGCGGAAGAAAAACGCCGGGGGCCGATGAACTCGAAGGGGCTGGCGCAGCTCGCCTATGAGAAGGGCATGTACATCCTCACCGCGGCGCAGAGCTTTCAGGCCGCGCAGGAAGCATCGCAGCTCGGCCACGGGCTTCTGACTTTCGCGCTCGTCGAAGAGGGTTTGAAACGCGGGGAGGCCGACAGGGAGCCGAAAGACGGCACGGTGTTTATGCGCGAGTGGCTTAACTACGCGACCGAGCGCGTGCCGCAGATGCAGATTAATGAGATGAAGCGGGCGCTCGCGCGCGGGATGAATCTCTCGTTCAAGGAAGAAGAGCGCGGCCTCACAATCGAACAGCGCAGCGGGCAGCGACCGCGCGTCTTCTACCGCCGCGAGCTTGAAGCGCAGCCGCCGGTCGTCGCAAAGCCGGCGGCCATGCAGCCGAAGAAATGATCCCGACTGAAAAGTGAACGATTGAATCACGCGACAGAAAATGATGCGGTCGTCCGGTTCCACGGCGTCACCTACGCCGCGCCGGGGCTCCCCGCGCCCATCATCTCCGGCCTCGACCTTGAGGTGCGGCGCGGCGAGACGCTCGTGCTGCTCGGCGAGTCGGGCTGCGGCAAGACGACGACGCTCAGGCTCATCAACCGCCTGCTCGTCCCCACCGGGGGAGAGGTGCTGGTCGAAGGCCGGGACACGCGCGAGTGGGACGCGATTCAATTGCGCCGTCGGACGGGTTACGTGATTCAGGAGGCCGGGCTCTTCCCGCACTTCACGGTCGAGCGCAACGTCGGGCTCGTGCCCTCGCTCGAAGGCTGGAGTGAGGCGCGGACGCGCGAGCGCACGCACGAGCTGCTGCGGCTCGTGGGGCTTGAGCCGGAGCGGGTCGCCGCGCGTTTCCCAGCGGAATTATCGGGCGGGCAGCGCCAGCGCGTCGGCGTGGCGCGAGCTCTGGCCGCCGACCCGCCGCTACTTTTGATGGACGAGCCTTTCGGCGCGCTCGACCCACTGACTCGCGCCGCGCTCCAGCGCGAATTCTCGGCGCTGCAAAAGAGCCTCGGCAAGACGGTCGTCTTCGTCACGCACGACGTGCGCGAGGCGTTCCTGCTCGGCACGCGCGTCGGACTGATGCACGCCGGTCGCCTCGTCCTGCTCGACACGCCCCAAGCCTTCATGCGCTCTGAAGAACCGCGCGCGCGGGCATACCTTGAGACGCTGCGGCTCAATGAGGAGATACTGGCGGCGCTCGCGCCGGGCGTCGAGAATCAAATGGGGGCGGAGGACGGGGGATGAGCGCCTTCTTCGATTTCCTGTGGCGCAACTGGCGCGACCTGTTGACGCTGACGGGCGAGCACCTCCTGCTCGTCGCCGTCTCGACCTCGCTTGCCGTCGCCGTCGGCCTCCCCACGGGGCTTCTGCTCACGCGCCGCGCCGCGCTCAAGCGTCCCGTCCTCGCCGTCGCGGGCGTGCTGCAAACCGTCCCGAGCCTCGCGCTCTTCGGCCTCCTCATCCCGCTCCGTTACATCGGCGGCATCGGGTGGAGAACCGCCGTCATCGCGCTCGTGCTCTACGCGCTGCTGCCGGTGATTCGCAACACCGTGACGGGGATAGAGGGCGTCGAGCGCAGCGTGCGCGAGGCTGCGGTGGCGATGGGCATGACGGACGGGCAGATTCTGCGGCGGGTCGAGCTGCCGCTGGCCGCGCCGGTGATTCTCGCGGGCGTGAGGGTGGCGACGGTGATCTCGGTCGGGGTGGCGACGATTGCGGCGGCCATCGGCGCGGGCGGGCTCGGCACCTACATCTTTCGCGGCCTCAGACAGTATGACAACAACCTGATTCTGGCGGGCGCGCTCCCGGCGGCGCTGCTCGCGCTCGGCGCGGACGCCTGTCTCGGGCTGCTCGAAGCGCGGCTCGACGTGAGGAGGCGTGGCGCTTCGGGCGCGCGGAAAGGGAACGCGACGCTCCGCCGCGCGGCGTGGGCCGCCGTCGCTTTGGTGGTCTTCGCGGGCGGCGCTTACGCGGTCTGGAATCGCGGCGCGCGCGCGGATGTGGTCGTCGGCTCGAAGGACTTCACGGAGTCGGTAATCCTCGCCGAGATGTTTGCGCAGTCGCTCGAAGCGCGCGGGCTCAAGGTCGAGCGACGGTTCGAGCTCGGCGGCAACCTCCCGCACGATTCGCTCGTCGCGGGACAGATTGACGCCTATCCGGAATACACCGGCACGTCGTTCACGGCCATCCTCAAGCACGAGCCCGTCACGGACCCGCGCGCCGTCTACGAGCAGGTCAGGCGCGAGTACGCCGAACGCTTCGACGCGGAGGTGAGCGAGCCCCTCGGCTTCAGCAACGACTTCGCGATTCTGGTGCGCGGCGACGAGGCGCGGCGGCTCAATCTGCGGACGGTCTCGGACGCGATACCCCACGCCCCGAAGTGGCGCGCGGGCTTCGGTCAGGATTTCATGTCGCGCGCCGACGGCTACGAAGGCTTCAAGCGCGCTTACGATCTACAGTTCGCGACGCGCCCGCGCGAGATGGATTTGTCGCTCTCCTACCGCGCGCTCGCCAGTGGCGAAGTGGACATCATCGCGGGCAACTCGACCGACGGCATGATCGCCACGCTCGGCCTCGTGCAGCTCGAAGACGACCGCCGCTACTTCCCTCCCTATCAAGCGGTCTTCCTCTTCCGGCGCGACCTGCCGGAGCGTCTGCCCGAAGCGCGCGCAGCGCTCCACACACTCTCAGGCGCGCTCAGCACCGAAGAGATGCGCCGCCTGAACTTTGAAGTTGACGGAAAGAAACGCCCCGCCGCCGAGGTCGTGCGCGAGTGGATGAAAGGGAAGACGGAGACTAGAGACTAGAAGCTCCGAAGGAGCGAGAGGAAAGAGCCACGCGCGTGAGCCCGTGGTTAAGGCAAGGTGAAAATATCTTGAGCCCCGAAAGGGGCGGCACATTTCGTCGGCGTGAGTGCCGCCCCTTCGGGGCTCAACCTTTACATTGGCGCAAGTGTCCCCGCCCTCAAGGGCGAGGCTACTGCCTGTCGCTCCTTCGGAGCCGGTTGATTAGTTTTTGCGCACCATCGTGACGCGGACGGGCTGGTTGAGGTCGCTGGCCGCGATGTCGAGCTTCATGTTCTCGAAGCCTTTGGCCTTGAGCGTCAGTTGCAGGCGGCCCATGTGGAGCGGCGGCAGCACGGCGACGCCGCGCGCGTCCGTCCAGTTCCACGACTCGCAGAGGAAGCCGTTCATGCGGGTTGACTTGAGATCGGCGCGGACGCCTTTGACGGGGTTGCCCTCTTCGTCCAAGACGCGCAGGTCGAGGCGTCCGACTCCGTCGGGCTGGCCGGGGGCGCGACCCATGTTGGGGATGTCGTTGTTGTCGGGCGTCGAGCCGGCCTGATCCTGTGCCTGCGCGACGCCAAAGGCGGCGATGGTGAGAAGCGTGACGAGTAACAATTTACGCATGAGTACAAATCTCCTTCAAGTTCTTCCGGTCTACGGTCGTTACAGGGAGTTTCTGAGTCGAGCCGCGCGACCTTAAGGGAGGTTCGACAATCGCCGCGACGTGCCAGTTTAAGATGTCGAAAAGGGGTTCCCAGTTGCTTTCGAGGGAGCCTCCGAAAAGACGCCCGCCGTGTCCGCAAATCGCACGCGCACAGGGGCTTGCGGGGCTGCAGAAAGCGTCGAGGCCGTGACGCGCACTGAATAACAGCGCGAGCCGACGGCCTCTGGAATTTCGATTTCTTAGGTGCATCACTTCGGCGACCATCGCCACCTTGCGGCCCCGCCATTTGTGCTGCGGGATCGTTTAGGTCAACGGCTTTGCGCGCCGGGGCTTTCGCCGCCGGGTTGCCTTTATCGGTGCATGCGCGGCTGCAGAGGTCTGAAGCCGCAATCGCGGGAACGGGCGCTCGCGTGGAGCAGAAACGCGCCTCGCCAAAAATTATAGAGACTTCTCGGGCAGATGGGAAGCAAAACATTTCGGCGGCGGGGCGGGCGGGGTTCAGAGCAGGTGCGAAGGGCCGTCCGTCCACGCCAAAACCTGACTGCGCGGCAATGAAAAGCCTGCCAAAGTGCCGGAAAATTTTGCCTCGCGGCTGACTTGGCGATATGCTGAGGTCACAAATCACACATGCGGGAGAAAGAAAATGAATCTGGTTGATCTGCTCATACTGCTACTCATCGCGGGCGTCTGCGGGGCCATCGGACAGGCCATCAGCCGCACCTCGCGCGGCGGCTGCCTGGTCTCCATCGCGCTCGGCTTCATCGGCGCGCTCATCGGGATGTGGCTGGCGCGCAAGGCCGGACTGCCCGAACCGCTCCCCATCTTGATCGGCGGGAACACGTTCCCCGTCGTCTGGTCAATCGTCGGCTCGGCGCTCTTCGTCGCGGTGATTAGCCTCATCACGAGAAGACGGTGAGCAGTAGGGAGTAAGCAGTGAGCAGTAAGCGGTAAGCAGTAGAAAAAATTTTAAAATTGAAACCTCAAATTTGAAATCGCTTTTACTGCTCACTGCTCACTGCCTGCTGCTTTACGCACGCGCGAGTCATCGGCTACACTCGGACGCACAAGCTCCCTTTGGCACAAATGATTTTTTGAACGGCGCTCGGCTCTCTTCGGCCCGGCCAGCATTTCCGTCTTCGGGTGAGGCTTTATGATCGCCACGGCTCCGACCGGACTCTCGACTCAGTTGACCTTCAAGCGCGACGCGGGCGGCGCGCCAGACCTCGGCTATTTCCGCCAACGCTACCCCGAGACGGTCGCGAACTTCGGGACGCTGCCGCGCCGTGAAGAATGGCTGCGGCGCGTCTGGGAGGCGGACGCTCGCTGGCGCGAGCAATCGGAGACAATCGGCGGCGCGCACCGCGCGGAGGAGGTCGTCGTGCGCGGGGCTCCGCCCTTCGAGAGTGAGGTCGAAGCGGAGTTCGACGTGATCTACGCGGGCGGCGTGACGGGGCTGCTGCACGCGGGGGTGCTGGCGTGCAGCTACGGGCGGCGTGTGCTCGTCTTCGACGCGCAGGAGGTGGGCCGGACGCGGCGCGACTGGAACATCTCGGAAGAAGAGCTGCGCGAGTTGGAGCGCGCGGGATTGTTCACGCCGGAGGAGGTCGAGGGCGCGGTCGTGAGGCGCTTCCGGCGCGGCGGGTTCGTCAAGTTCCACGACGCGGCCTCGCGCGTCAAGGCCGGGCCGCTGTGGGTGAGCGGCGTGCTCGACGCGGCCATCGATGCCGACCGCCTGCTTCAGCTCGCCGCCGGGAAGCTGCGTGCGCGTGGGCCGCAGCAGCAGGGCTGCGCGATGATTGATGGTTTGAGGTTCGTCCGCGCTTACGTCGAGCCGGCGCGCGTGACAATCGAGACGGAGGACGCGCGGGGCCGTCGCCGCCTGTTCGCGGCGCGTCTGTTCGTGGACGCGTCGGGGAAAGACTCGGCGGTCGCGCGACAGCTCGGCGGGGGTGGCGCGCCGACGCACGTCTGCCCGACGGTGGGGACTTTGGCGCGCGGCTTCGCGGGCGGCGAAGAACCGGACGCGGTTGATTTCGACGCCGCCGAAATTCTCGTCAGCACGGAGGACGCCGCCGACCACCGGCAGCTCGTCTGGGGCGGCTTCGCCGGGCGCGCCGGGCGCGGCGACTACACGACCAGCCTCTCCTTCTACGAAGCCCTCTCACCTTCGGCGGCTTCGGCGCGCACGCGCGGGGCCTCGGGCGTCTGACGCACCTCACGCACCTCGCGCTCGAAGCAGACCTGCTGGACGCCGCTTCGCTTTCGGAGGTCAACGCATGCGGGCCGCGCGGCGCGGCGCGTGCGGCCTCGCTCGCCGAGTTCATGCGCCCGACGCCGAAGGGCGCGCCCTCAGCCGTCAACGAGACTCTCAACGCCGCGATGGCCGCGCTCCACCATCTCGACGAGCGCGTGCGCCGCGAGCTGTTTCAGGATCGCCTGAGCTTCGGCGCTTTACGCAGTCTGCTCGCCCACACCGCGCGGCTCTACCCGCGCATCTTTGCGCGCGTGCGCGAACACCTCGGCGCGCGCGGCACTTTGTGGTGGCTCGCCGACATCGCCGGGGCCGTCTGGAGCGAGCGGCGCGGGCGGGCCTCTTCTTCTTCTTCGGCGGCGGGCGACGGCGTCGAAGAGTCGTGTGAGGAAGACCCCGTGCTTGAGTTCGCCCGCCGCGCCGCGTTCTACAAAAACAGTGAGGGCGCGGACGAGTGAAGACCCGCCCGCGCCGCTTGAGGTCCCTCCGGACATCCCGCGTGATAAAGAGAGCTACCCTGCCGCCTTGTCGTCCGTGTGGAATTCGACGGTGAACTTACCGTCCGGGAAGTAGATGGTTTGCAACTCCTTCCCGGCCCCGTCCTTGACCACGATGCGCCTGATTGACACATTCGGGTCGTCGAAATCTTTCTTGGGAGCGCTGTTGAAGTGTTTCAGCCCCAGTTTAATTCTGGCCGAGCCGCCGGTGACGATGATTGGTGGATCCGAGCTTTGCGACATGATTAGTTCTCCTCAGGTGAAGTCAGATTGAAATGTGGTGGCAAGTGGTGCGTCTCGCTCACTTTCCGGCGGCGGGATTCCCGCCGAGTTCTTTCCGCAAAGGCTGTACGTCAGGGCGCGCAAGGTAGGCGGGCATCGCCCCCGCGCCCCACGCGCCCTCCAACCGCCCGAGCAGTTCGGCGGCAACCGACAGTCACGCGCCCCTCGCGCGTCGCCCTCAGCGAGCAGCGCCTCGGCGAGCGCCAGTTGCGCGTTGGCGATCATCGAGGAGTTCTTCCCCTCTTCGGCCTTCTGCGCCGCCTCTTCGCAGAGTGTCCGACCCCGCCCGCCCGCGCCCGAAAGGGCCGCGGCCAGCCCCGTTATGCTCTTGGCCTCGACGACCACATCCGGATACTGCCCGCCGAGTTTGAGCGCCTCTTCACTCTTAACTTTGGCCTCCGCGAGCCGCCTCCGGCTCAGTTCGAGCCACGCTTCGGTGACGAGTGCGCGGGCCAGCAGTTCTTTGTTTCCGCCCTCGGCGTTGCCGGCGATGGCCGAGACCTGCCCGAGCGACTCGACGGCCTCGTCGTAGCGGCCCATCCGCCAGAGCACGTTCGACTGGTTGAGCAGGCTGTAGCCGAGGAACAGCTTATTGTCGAGCGATTTGAAAATCGCGATACTCTCGCGGAAATAATCGGCGGCTTCGGGGAAGCGCTCCTGCGCCATCAGCACCGCGCCGCACTCGCGGTTCAGTTGGCCGACTTGCAGCATATTGCCGCCCGACTGTCGAGCGACGGCGAGCTGCTCCTGAAATGTCTGCATCGCGCCCGCGTAGTCGCCCTTCTGCCGCTTCAGACGAGCGATGAAGAGGATGGCGCTTTCGGCGTCTTTGCGGTAGCCCCGCCCCTCGAAAAGTGTGCGCGCGCGTTCCAGGAGCGGCAGCGCGTCGTCAGCCCTGTTCTGCTTCACGCGCATCTGCCCCTGATTGACGAGCGCGACAGCTTCGAGGATGGACAGTTTATGAATCCGCGCGTAATCGAGCGCCTGATTGAAAGAATCCTCCGCCTTGTCGTAGTCGCCCAGCGAGTAGTAGGTCGAGGCGAGCATGGTCAGGCTGCGCGTCGCGAGGTTATACATGCCGCTCGAGCGCGCCAGCTCCATCGCGCCGCGGGCGTGTTCGATGGCGTCGTCGCGCTTGACCTCGGCGAGGTCAAGCGGGGACAACTGCAAAAGCGTCTGCACCTGCTGGTAGCGGTTGTTGGTGGACTTCGACAGTTCGAGGGCCTGCCCGAGTTCGCGGCGCGCCTCGGCCCGCTTGCCGAGATCGGAGAGCACGCGGCCCCGTTGGAGGAAGACCTCCGTGCGCCCTTCGGCGGTCTTCGACTCGTCGTAGAGCTGTTCGGCGCGCTCGAAGTTCGAGACGGCCCCCGGCACGTTTTTCTTCCGCGCATTGAGCACGCCGAGGCGGATGTAGGCGTTCGCATAAGCGGAGTTGCGCCGGGTCACCTCGGTGTAACTGGCAATCGCCTTGTCAATCTCGTCATTCTTCTCGCGCGCGCGCCCGAGGTCGAAGTGCGCCTGCGGCTGATCCGGGTTGAGCCGCACGATCTCCTCGTAGAACTTAACCGCCGTCCCTAACTCGTGCTGCACGGACGCGGCGATGGCGTCGAGATAAAGCGCGTCCCGCGCCGAGAGCCTTTCGCGTTCCGGGAGCGCGCGCAGCACTTCGTCCTTAGCGCGGTCAACGTAGTCGAGCTCCATCAACGCCTCGGCGTGGCAGGCGCGGGCGAGCGCATACTTGTCGGCCCCTTTGACGGCCTCATCCAGCAGCCTCTCCGCCTTGTAGTACGCGCCCTCGCGCATCGCCTCCGCTCCGCTCTCGTAGAGCGCGAGGGCGGAGGGCGGAGGCTTGTACTCCGAAGGGGTGCGCGAGTAGATGACCGCCCACACGGCGAGGATGACGAGGCCGAGCGCGCCGGCGAAGGCGAGGGGCGAAAGACGCGGGCGGCGCAAGGTTTCCGAGATGGTGTGGAGCGCGCTCGGGCGCGCGAGGTCGAGGTGCGTCGAGAGACGGCGCGTGCGCGTCGTGTCGGAGCCGGGGAGCCGCGTGCGGACGCGCTCGAGGTCGGCGGCCATCTCGTCAGCCGTCTGGTACCGCTCCTCGACTTTCTTGGCGAGCGCCTTTAAGACGATGCGGTCGAGCTCGGGCGGCACGCGCGAGTTGAACTGCGAGGGCGGCGGCGGGTCAACGTGCAGCACCTGCGCCCCGATCTCGATGACGTTTGCGCCCGAGAAGGCGGGTCGCCCCGCCACGCATTCGTAAAGGAGCGCGCCGAGCGCGAAGAGATCGCTGCGACCGTCCACGCGCGCGCCGCGGGCCTGCTCGGGCGAGAGATAGAGCGGCGTGCCGATGACGACGTCGCTGCGCGTCTGCGTCTGGAGAAGCGTCTGCGCGTCGGGGCCCGACTCCGCGCCGTTCTCGTCCTCGAACTGCTTGGCGAGCCCGAAGTCGAGCACCTTGACCTCGCCGCGTTCGTTGATGATGACGTTCGACGGCTTGACGTCGCGGTGGACGATGCCGCGGCGATGCGCCTCGGTGAGCGCGTCGGAGACCTCCTGAATGATCTCGACCGAGCGCGCGAGGCTGAGGCCGGTCCCCATCAGGATTTCGCCGAGGGTCTGCCCCGTGACCAGCTCCATGACGATGAAGGGCTGGCCCTCGGGCGTCTCGCCGTAGTCGAAGACGGCGGCGATGTTCTTGTGGCTGAGGGCCGAGACGGCGCGCGCCTCGCGCAGGAAGCGCGAGCGGTAGTGCTTCTCGTCCTTGCCGGTGTGCGGAATTTTGACGGCGACGCGGCGACCGAGGCGCGTGTCCTCGGCGACATAGACGATACCCATCCCGCCCTCGCCGACGTGGCCGAGAATACGGTAGTGGGAGATGGTCTTGCCGATCATTTGGGTTCGGGTGGCACGCGGAGACTTCGGACGCGAAAGGGAAAGGGAATCAGGTTCAGGGCGCGGGGCCGACGGCCATGCGGACTCCGCTTTTTTGAGCAGCCCGTATTCTGCGCTAAAGCCGACGGCTTTTCAAGATGGACGGATAGAGATTGTTTGGGCGTTGAATAAGCTTGCCTTGTGGTCTGAGGGGAGCCATGCTTTTCGGCGTCTGACTTAAGGCTCTCGCGCGTCCGTGGGGATCGCGGACTGAACGCGGCAGCGATGGTGACGATGGCGGCTGCGAACCCCGCTGGTAACTACGAAGGCAAAAGGCAAAAGGCAAAAGTGAGGAGGCGTTGAGTCTCTCCACTTTTGCCTTTTGCCTTATTTTCTTTACTTCCTCGCCGCCGGAGTGATCTTGAGAGTCATCCTTTGGGTGTCGCGGACGACTTCGACCTCGTACGGCTGACCGGCCTTCATCTCGGAGAGCGCCTGCGTGTAGTCGTAGACGTTGCGCACGTCGCGGCCCGCGAGGCGCACTATCAGATCGCCAGCCTTGAGGCCCGCGGATTCCGCCGGAGAGCCTTCGCGCACGCCGTCGAGCTTGAGCCCGTCGGTTGTCTCGCCGTAGCTCGGGATGGTGCCGAGATAGACGCGGAAGCCGGTCGAGCGCGCGTTCGTTTCGGTCTTCGCGACGGTGAAAGTGGGCCGGGCGTCGCTCGACTGCAACTCGCCGACGAGCTCGCGCACGAAGTCGGCGACGCGCGCCAGCCCCTCGTAGTTGATCCGCTCAGCCGTGTCCGAGGGCTTGTGATAGTCCTCGTGCGTGCCCGTGAAGAAGAAGAGCACGGGCAGGCGCTTGGCGTAGAACGACGAATGGTCGCTCGGCCCGAAGCCGTCTTCGTTGAGGCGCAGGGTGAAGCGCTGGACGGGGACGGCGGTGGCGACGACGCGCCCGTTACTGCCCGTCACGACGACGGGCGTCTCGGCCTTCGTGCCCGCCGCAGGCGCGTGCGCGCTGGCCGAAGCAGGCCGGCCCGAAGTCTGGCCCGAAGTCTGGCTCACGGGCTGGCCCGCAGGCTGACCCGCGGGCTGACTGTTGCGCGTGCCCGTCCCCATCGGATCAACCGTGACTTTGAAAGTGCGGTTCGTCCTCTCAAGCCACGGACGCCACTGCGTGGCGGTGCCGACGCCGCCGATGACGAGCGTATCGTCCTTGAGCCGCCCCACCATGTCCATGTTGAGCATCGCGACGGTCTGCTCGACGGGCAGCGACGGGTGCGCGACATAGTGGCTCGAACCGAGCAGCCCTTCCTCCTCGCCGCCGAAGGCGATAAAGACGACGGTGCGCCGCAGCTTATCGCGTTCAGCCGAGAGCAGCCGCGCGAGTTCGATGAGCGCCGCCGTGCCCGAAGCGTTGTCGTCCGCGCCGTGATGAATCTCGCCCTCGCGCGACGCGAGGCTCCCCTGCCCGCCGTGCCCGAGATGGTCGTAGTGCGCGCCGACGACGATCACTTCGTCCTTCAACTTCGGGTCTGTCCCGCGGAGGATGCCGACGACATTCGCGGCGGGTGCGCTCCGGCGCACGACATCGGTTGAGATGATAAGGGCGACGCCACGGCGCGGGCCTTGAAAGTCCGTGTTGAGGTTCGCCTTAATGCGCTGTGCCGGAGCGCCGCCTTCCAGCATCGTCTTCTCTAAAACGGCTAACTGCGGCGCGCCGCCGAGGCCGAGAATCCGCGCCGCCGCCTGCCGCGAGACGACGACCACGGGGAGGCCGGCGTCGCCCCCCGTGTTGTCGAAGGCGAGGCGCGCGAGTTTGTCGTCCTTGAAATTGTCTTCGCGGGCGATGAGGACGAGCGCGGACGCGCCCGCCGCGCGCGCCGCCGCCGCCTTGAAGCGCATCTCGCCCGCGCGCGTGAACTTGCCGTGCGGGTTATCGCCGTCCGGCGTGCCCCCGATGGCGAGCGCGATTTTTCCGGCGACGTCCGTGGCGGCGTAGTCGTCATAATTCAAATCAGCCGCCGTGATGCCGTAGCCGACAAAGGCGACGGGCGCATTCCTGACATGCGCGTTCGCGCTGAAGCCGAGCGGCAGCCAGTCCTCGCCCGCGCGCAGATCGAGCGCCACGGGGGCGCTGGAGGGCGCGGCCTCCGTGGGGCGCGAGGTGAACGTCATCAAGTTGCCCTTGCCCAGTTCGACGCCCGCGATGTAAGGGAACGCCTGCATGTACTCGCGCGGCTCAACCTTGTCGCGCCGCGTCTCCGTCGCGCTGCCACCCGGCAAGAGATTGAGGCGGGCGAACTCGGCGGCGACATATTCGGCAGCCAGCCCGGCCCCGCGCGTGCCGGTCTTGCGCCCTTCGAGCTGGTCCGAGGCGAGATACGCGATGTGCGCGCGCAGGCGCTCGGCGTCCGCCGAATTCCGGATGGCAGTCTTGCCCTGCTGTTGCCGCGCGGTGACGCCGGACGCGGCCATGCAGAGGGCGACGAGCGCGACGAGAACCGTGCGGCTAATCTTCGTGAAGTTTGCTGAGTACATAATTTGCTCGACTTTAAATCTTCTTCGAGTGGGAGGCCGCCTGCGAGTCGCTGCGACGCGCCTTTCCGTGTGCTCGTCGCTCCTGCTTATTCGACCCATTCGGCGACAAAGACGTTGGTGTCGCCTCGCTGCTTCGCGTTGCGGTTCGAGGCGAAGACCAGTCGGCCCCCGTCGGGCGAGAACATCGGGAAGCCGTCGAAGCTCTCTTCAAAGGTAACGCGCTCAAGCCCCGTGCCGTCCGCGTTTACGAGGTAGAGGTCGAAGTTGCGCCCCCGTGGGTCGTTGACGTTCGAGGAGAAAATGATGCGTTTGGCATCGGGGAGGAAATATGGCGCGAAGCTCGCCGCGCCGAGTTTAGTGACCTGCCGCTTGTTGCGCCCGTCGGCGTCCATCACCCAGATTTCAAACACGGTCGGCTCGATGACGTTCTCGCCGAGGCGCGCGCGGTAGCGCGCGACCTGCTCCGGCGTCTTCGGGTGGTAAGAGCGGTAGACGATTTTTTTTCCGTCGCGCGAGAAGAACGCGCCCCCGTAGCCCAGCTCGGTCGTCAGCCGCCGGACGTTGCGCCCGTCGGCGTCCATCGTGTAGAGGTCGAGGTCGCCCGCGCGCATCGAGGTGAAGACGATTTTTTTGCCGTCGGTCGAGATGGTCGCCTCGGC
>JAIVJM010000259.1 GCA_020199995.1 Acidobacteriota bacterium
GATGAACTCCGCGGCGTTACGCGCCTCGCGCACAGAGGCCGTGGCAATCGCCCGGACGCGTTCGGCCCCGCGCCCCTCGGCCATCGAGCGGAAGCGTTTGATCGTGTCGGCGGCGCGCTCGATGGCCTCCGCCGAGAGGTAGCCTTCGCGCAGCGTGTCGTGCCCGAGGCGGACGACCTCCTTCTCGCGCGCCAGCACCGCGAACGAATCGCTCGCCGCCGCCTCGACGACGATCAGCTTGATCGAGTTCGACCCGATGTCAATGGCCGCCAGTTTCATCCCATCAACTCGCTCCGGGCATTTAACTATGCCCTCTCGGCCGCATCCTCCGCGCTCTCGTCCACGTCAATGACGCGCCCCACGGCGCGGCGCAAGTCCGCCGCCACGCGGCGGATCGAGCGCGAGGCGTCCACGACGCGGAAGCCGTACTCGCCGCTCATCCGGTCGAACTCGCGGAGCAGGCGCGTCTGGTACACGACGAAGCTGTCGTAAAAATCCTCGCCGAGGTTCAAATCCATCCCTGACTCCCAGTAGTCGAACTTGCGCCCCGACGAGAGCACGCGCGAGACGAGTTGCTCGGCGTTACTGGCGCGCAGGTAGAGGACGAGGTCGGGGACGAGCGCGACGCCGTAGATCGAGCGAATCCAGCGCGCGTCCACGCCGCGCACGACGGCGCGCGCAATCGCCGAGTAGATGTAGCGGTCGGTGAGGACGACGAAGCCCGCGCGCAACGCCGGGAGCATCTCGTTTTCGAGCCGGTCGGCGAAGTCCGTGGCATAGAAGAGCTGCATCGTGAGCCGCCCGAGCGTCGTCCCCGTCTTCGCCTCCTTGATGCCGCGGCCCGCGAGCACCGAGCGCGTCATGCCGGTGTCTATGACGGCGTGGCCGCGCGCTTCGAGCCACGCGCGCAGCAGCCCCGTGTGCGTCGAGCGCCCCACCCCGTCCGTGCCCTCGACGACGATCAGTTTGCCCGCGTAGGGCTCGCGTTCGACGCCGGCGGGCGGCGTGCCGTAGAAGGTCATCTCGCGCATCAGCCGGCCACCTTCTCTTCCTTCAGGTGTCGCAACACGATGCGGCGCATCTCGCGCTGCTGCTTCTCAATCGAGCGCGACGCGTCGACGACGGTGAGGCCGAACTCCGCGACCATCCGGTCGTACTCTTCCAGAATCCGCCCCTGAAAAATCTTGAAGCTCTCCTCGCCGTCGTCCGCCCAATCCATGTCGAGCCCCGCCTCGTAATACTTCAGCGCGGGGCGGCCCGAGACGATGCGGTCAATCGCCACGTCGAGCGGGGCGCGGAAGAAAAAGGCCACCGTGGGGCGGACGGCGAAGCGGTAGACGCCGCGCACCCACGCGCGGTCGCACCCCCGTGCCACATCGCGCGCGAAGGCCGTGTAGATATAGCGGTCGGCGAGGACAATCGCGCCTGCCTTGAGCGGCGGGATGATGTCGCGCTCGGTGCGGTCGGCGAAGTCCGTGGCATGAAGCAGCGAGAAGGTGGAGGGCGTGAAGAGCCTCCGCCTCTTTGCGCGCCGCGTCGTCGCCTTGACGAGCGGCGAGGAGTTCCACTCGGAGAAAAAGACGTCGTGGCCTTCGGCCTTGAGCCACTGGTAAAGCAGCGAGAGCTGCGTTGATTTGCCGCTCCCGTCCGTGCCCTCCACGACAAAGAGTTTTCCGGGGAAGCGGTGTCGTCCGTAAGTGATCATGCGCGCGACTCTAACCTCCAACTGTTACATCGCTGTAACAAGGGGATGGGGCAAAAGTTGAAAAGGATAAGAGGTAATACCAGATCGCACATTTTTCCCTCCCTCACCTTTTACCCCTTCTTCTTCATGCCGCGCTGCCGCGGGGAGATGCGTATACGCGGCGCGCCGGGACGCTCGCGAATTCGCCCGTCTCGACGACGTAGGCCGTCAACTGGTAGCCGTAGACGCAGCCCGTGTCGAGCCCCACGGCGCGCGGCCCCCGACGCGGCTCGCCCGCGGGCCAGTGGCCGAAGAGCACGGTCTTATCGCCGCCGTAGATTTCATACCACGGCGTGCCCTCGCGGCTCGTGCGGTCGGGGCCGAGCGTGCGCAGCTCGGTCAGGTCCTCGACCGCCTGCTCCGCGAGCGCAACGCCGGGCCTTAGTCCCGCGTGGACGACGAGGTGCGCGCCGAGGTCAATCATCAAAGGCAGCGAATCAAGGTAAGCGGCGTAACGCTCGCGGCCCCCTTCAAGCTCCGCGCGGCACTTCTCCTGCGAAGGCTTGAGCGTCACGGGCTCGCCCCTCCAGTGACGGAGCACGGCGCGGTCATGGTTGCCGAGCACGGACGACAAGCGCGCGTCCGACATGAACAGTTCGAGAACTTCACCGTTGCGCTCGCCCTTGACGATGAGGTCGCCGACGCAGACGACGCGGTCTCGCGGTCCGAGCGCGAGACGGTCAAAAAGCTCCAGCAGCTCTTCGTAGCAGCCGTGGATGTCGCCGACGACGATGGTGCGCGCCGCGGTCACTTTTGTTCTTCCCTCCCCGCGTCCGCACTCATGTCGCGCAGTATCCTGCACCCTGCGGCGCGCCCTTCGCCCATGTCGCGGCCCCCGCCCGAATGTTTTTCGGCGATCTTGCGCGCGCAAGGCCCGTCCACCTCGCCGTACCACACGCCCTCCGGGTAGACGACCATCACGGGGCCGTCGTCACACTGGTCGAGGCAGCCGACTTTGGTGATGAGCACGTGACTGCGCCCTCCGGCATCCCTGAGCGCATGCTTCAGCTCTTTGAGCGACTCCTTGCCGCCGCGCTTCAGGCAATCCCTATGTTCGCAGACGAGGATGTGTGTTCTGATTTTCTTCAGGCCCGACACTCGTTTTTCCGTGCCCCGCGACCCCACTGGGCCGGCGGCATTCCTTTCCCTGTTCGCGCCGATTGTGTAATTGATTACAGCACATCGGGCGTCCGCCGAACAACCCGGCGTTAGTGTCATGTGTCCCGTCTATGGTAAAAGTCTACGCATTAACTCAAGGCAGGTTCGACGGCGTTTTTTTTCGAGTCCCGCGTGCGTCTCTCCGGCGCCCGGCGACACTGGAAGACAGTTGGGAGGAGAATCTGATGATACTTGTCGAGAACGTGATGACCCGCGATGTCGAGGCCTGCGGCCCGGAAGATACTCTGGCGGCGGCGGCCTCCGTCATGTGGCGGAGGGACTGCGGCGTCGTCCCCGTGGTGGACGAAGAGCGGCGGATTGTCGGCATCGTCACCGACCGCGACATCTGCATGGCGTTGGCCACAAGGCCGCAGGTCGCCTCCGAAGTGAGGGTCGCGGAGGTGATGTCCCGCGAGGTGCGTTCCTGCAACGCGGTGGACGACATTCAGGAGGCACTCGAAACCATGCGGCGCGAGCGCCTGCGCCGCCTGCCCGTGTTGGACGGCGGGGGCAAACTCGCGGGCGTCCTCTCGACCAGCGACATCGTTCTCCACTCCGACCACGGCAAGAGCAAGCGCCACGTCTCACACCGCGAGGCCATGTCCCTGCTCAAGGCGATCAGCCAGCCGCACGAAGCAACAGAGGAAAAACCGTAAATCGTCAATCGTGACAGGAAAGACCTGTTTTTCTCTCTTTACGATTTACGATTTACGATTCACGGCCTTTAAGTCTCTTATGAAAAGACTGCTGCTGCTGCGACACGCGAAATCGAGTTGGGAGACGGCGGGACTCGCGGACTTTGACCGCCCTCTGAACGGGCGGGGCTTGAGGGACGCGCCGCGCGTCGGGCTTTACCTGCGCGGGCAGAAGCTCCGGCCCGACCTCATCATCAGCTCTCCAGCCGAGCGCGCGCGACGGACGGCGGCGCTCGTCGTCGAAGCGGCGCGGCTCCAGTCGGCGCGGCTGCGCTATGACGAGCGCATCTACGAGGCCGACGCCGCGCGCCTCGTCGAGGTGGTCTCGCAAATCGAGGAGGACGCCGGGGAGGTTCTGCTCGTCGGGCACAATCCCGGCATGGAGGAATTGCTCGAACTGCTGACAGGAGAAACCCGCCGCATGACGACCGCCGCGCTCGCCCTCGTCGCACTCGATTTAGAGAAGTGGGGCAAGGTGCGCGAGCGCGCCGGGCGCCTCGAATGGCACCTGAGGCCAAAAGAGTTGGCCGACGACTGAAGCCCCGAGCGCACGCGTCCCGGAGAGGACGGGCGCGAAGGTCATTCCGATAAGAGAGGACTGCTCAGATGAACCACGATCATTTCATCGTCCCTCCCGGCAAGAAGATCAAGCTCAAGGACTACGACCCCGGATACACTGCCGGCTTCAAGGATAAGGCCGAGGCGACCGAGGAACTGGCGAAGGATGTCTTGAGACTTGCCAAGTATCAGGACATGCTCTACGCGCAGAACACACACGCCCTCCTCGTCATCCTTCAGGCGATGGACGCCGCGGGCAAAGACGGGGCCATCCGCTATGTGATGTCGGGCATCAACCCGCAGGGGACGCAGGTCTACAGCTTCAAGGGCCCGTCGGCTGAAGAGCTCGACCACGACTTTCTGTGGCGCAACTTCAAGGCGCTTCCCGAGCGCGGGCGCATCGGCATCTTCAACCGCTCCTACTACGAGGAAACCTTAATCGTCCGCGTCCACCCCGAGATTCTGGACTCGCAACAACTCCCGACCGAAGTCAAAGGCAAGAACATCTGGAAGCAACGCTTTCAGGACATCAACAACTTCGAGCGATACCTCGTGCGCAACGGCATCCACGTCCTCAAATTCTTCCTCAATGTCTCGAAGGCGGAGCAGAAGCGACGCTTCCTCAAGCGCATCAACACGCCGGAGAAGAACTGGAAATTCTCGCTCGGCGACGCCAGAGAGCGTTCCTTCTGGGATGACTACATGGAGGCCTTCCAGGATGCCTTCAACCACACCAGCACCTCTTGGGCTCCGTGGCACATCATCCCCGCCGACCACAAGTGGTTCACGCGCGCGGCCATCGCCGACGTCATCATCTCGAAGCTCAAGTCCCTCGACCTCGCCTACCCGACCCTCAGCCCCGAGCATCTGGAACAACTCCAGCAAGCGAAGGAGCTGCTCGAAAGCGAGCCGGAATGAGAAGTAGTGAGCAGTGAGCAGTCGGAAGACGGCGGCGTTGAGCCCCGTCAGGGGCGGCAGAGTTTAGCCCACGGCGTCGGGCCGTGGGAATATAAGTCGAGAAAAACAACGGGAGCCCCGAGAGGGACGAAAGAAAACAACTCGCCATCTATCGCGCGTTTGATTTCTTTCGCCCCTCTCGGGGCTCTTCAGTTCTCTCTATCATCCACCCCCACGGCCTTACGCCGTGGGCTAAAATCTATCGCGCCTGACGGCGCTTTCCAACCCTTCTCACCCGAATCCATTTTCATCCTCAACTGCCGAACACCTTCTGCCTATTGCTCACAGCTTACTCTTTCCGACGCCCTCGCTCACGGTCGGGCTTCTGCAATGAGTTTCTCCGCCAGCAGCTCGACCGCGCCGGGGTCGAGCGTGCGCTTGAAGAGGATGGTGTGGGGGGGGACGTTCGTCAGCGGGTCGCGGCTGCCGCGCAGCTCTTCCCACGCGGCGAGGATGAAATTTTTGCGCCCGGCGTGCTCGAACTCGCCGAGGCGCTGGCGGAGGTGCTCGGGCGTCCAGAAGCCGAGGACTTCGAGGAAGACTTCTTCGCCCGCAGGATGACGCAGCACGAAGTCGGGGATGAAGGCGCTCTCGCCGAGGTCTATTACTTCACTGCTCGGCTCGAGCGTCCAGACGCTCTCAGTCCGCTCCCACGCCGCCGGCAGTTTCTCGATGACGGGGTTCTCGTAGCCGGTGATGCTGAGATAGTGAGAGCGCAGCTGACTCTGGCTGCTCGTGAGGTCGAAGTAGGCGACGCGGCCCGGCTTGGTCTGAATCTCGGCGCGCATCCGCCAGCCCGCGCAGAGCAGGAGCGCGGGCAGAAAGACCGCCATCTGGATGCCGTACTTCTGCGAACGCTGGAAAATCGAGACCGGCCCGTCGAGGCGAATCTCGTAGCCCTCGCGCGCGTTGCCGCGGACGGTGTGAATGAGACGGTAAGCCTTAATCGCGCCGAACAGCTCCCGGTAGCCTTCCGGGCCTTGCGGCTCGATCCACAGGCGCATCTCGACCGAGCGGTAGAGGAGCGCCTGCGCCTGCGCGACGTTGTAGAGGTCGAGCAGCTCGCGCGGGGCCAAAGTCTCGAACTGCGTGAGCTTCTGATTCTCCGAGAGGTCTGCGTAGAGCCCCTCGTGCAGGACTTCGGGCTCGCAACCCAGCTCGGCGGCGGCCTCAGTGAGGAGCCGGTCGCGCACCTCTTCGGCGACGACGGGGTGCGCGTCGCGGGCCTTCAGGAAAAGCGCGCGGCGAATCTCGGCGGGCTCGACCGGCGTGTCGGTCTCGAACTCGCAGCGGTCGGTGAGGAGCTTAATCAGCCCACGCAGGATTTTGTAGTCAGTGCCCGTGCCGACATACTCCTGCAGAGACTCTTCGAGCGCCGCGCGTGTCCCCCCCTCGTGCCGCGCGAAGAGCCCCGCCAGGTCCCCGGCCTCACGCAGGTACTCCTCGTCCTCCGTGTTGAGGTAGCGCGGCTTGATGCGGTCGCCCCGCACCCAGCTCATAGAGAGATCGGCGGTCAGCATAATAAGGAAATGCGGAATGCGGAATGAAAGACTCCTTGCCTTTTATTCATCATTCATCATTCGTCTTTCTTCCTGTCCATCATGTTTATAATTTTTCCCGGTCAAAGCAATCTCGGAGCTTCCCCCGTCGG
>JAIVJM010000260.1:0-8138 GCA_020199995.1 Acidobacteriota bacterium
ACGCAGGAGGGCATGGCCGGTCAGGGCACGGGCCAGATTAAAGGCGCAGACGGAGAGAGGAAGACGAGATAAAGCAGAGGCTGGAGAATTTAGTTTTCTGAAAAAGCCCCTTTCAGCGGCTTCAAATCACTTTCCCACGCGCTCATGGGAGTCAAAAGTCAGCTGATGTCTTTGGCTAAGCGCCGTTTCATTGCTCTGACCCGGCCACTGTGCCGTCGCCGCGACGCTCCCAGAAGAAGGGCGTGCGGGGACGGGCCTGCGGGTACACCTCGTCCATGTTGCGCGTGTCGTAGAGCACGCCGTTGATCATCACGTGGCTGATGGTCTCGGTGTGGCGGATGTTTTCGAGCGGGTTCCGGTCGAGCACGGCGAGGTCGGCGAGCTTACCGGGTTCGAGCGAGCCGAGGTCGGCGTCGAGCCCGAGATACTGAGCGCCGTGGAGCGTCGCCGCGCGGAGCGCTTCGAGCGGCGTCAGTCCGCCCTGCTGGAGCATCCACAGTTCCCACTGCGCGCCGAGCCCCTGAAGCTGCCCGTGCGCGCCGAGCTGCGCTTTGCCGCCCGCGCGCACCAAGTCCCTCACCGTCCGCGCCAGCTCGATGTGATAAAAGTCGTCCTCGCCGGCCATCATCCGCCGGCGCGCGCGCGGCTCGACGTTTTTGCGCGGGGTGAAGCGCAGGAGCCTCTCGTTCTCCCAGACGTTCGTGTGCTGATACCAGTAGTTCTCGCCCCAGATGCCGCCGTAGCCGACGATGAGCGTGGGCGTGTACTGCGTTCGGCTCCGCGCGAAAAGCTGGAGCGCGTCCTTGTAGAGCGGAGCGACAGGTATGGCATGCTCGATGCCGGTGTGGCCGTCGAGGATTTGCGTCATGTTGGCGAAGTAGGTCGAGCCGCCTTCGGGCACGACCATCATTTCGGTGTCGCGCGCGGCCTTGATGATGCGCTGGCGCTGGTCGCGGCGCGGCTGGTTGTAGCTCTTGACGGAGAAAGCGCCGACGGCCTTGAGGCGTTCGAGGTGCGAGCGCGCGTCGTCGTAAGAGTTGATGACGGCCTTCTCGGGGTTCTCCGCGCCATAGAGCACGAAGCCGGTCGAGAAGACGCGCGGGCCGACCATGCGTCCGGCCTTGACCATCTCGGACTGCGCGAAGACGGTCTGTGTGGCCGCCGAAGGGTCGTGAGTGGTCGTCACGCCGTAGGCGAGATTCGCCCAGTAGGGCCACTGCTTGTCGGGGATGATGTCGAGCGTGTCGTAGCGCGGGCGTGCCGTCTCGAAGTCGAAGCCGATGACGGTCTTTCGCGGTGCGGGCGTCTTCTCGTTCGCGCTGAGCTGCTTGGAAATATTGTCTAAACTTTGCTCGTAGAGATTTTCGCCGAGCGTCCATTGCACCGACCTGCCTTCAGGCGACCACGCGAGCCAGTCGCCGGACGCGTTCGAGACCGTCCGGACCGGCACACCCGTCTCCGTCGAGCTGAGCTTGACGGTCTTGCCGACTTTGGCGAAGGGCGCGACGTAAATCTTGTGCAGCTCCTTGAATGCGACCCAGAGGTGATCGGGCGAGGGGATGATTTCGGTGACGTAGTTGGCCTCGATGTGTCGCTTGAAGTCGTCGCCGTCAAGCTTGACGCTGCTTAGGTAGGTGATGAATTTCGTCGGCTCCGTAGGCGTTGCGCCGGGGCCGCCGCCCGCCTCCATAAAGAAGATGCGCTCGCCCTCCGGGTCGAACGAGAGGACGGGCATCCGCGCATTGGGCCCGCGGCTCTGCAAGTCCATCACGTAGTTGTGCGCGCCCGCCGCCCAGTAGTGAATCTCGAAGCTCGACTCGCTCGCCAGATCATCCTCGTGGTAGACGCTGCCGCGCCCCTTGAGGTAGGCGATCTTCGTGCCGTCACCGGAGAAGACGGGGTTGGCGTACTGGTCAGGGGTCGAAGTGATTTTGGTCAGGTTCGAGCCGTCGGCGTTGACCACCCAGACCGCGCCCTTCTCCGTGTCGCTCCACGTCACGAAGGTGATCTGTCTTCCATCGGGACGAAAGCTCGGCGCGTACTCCATGTAGTTGGTGTCGAGGAGGCGGCGCGGCGCGGCGTCGCCCTCCTTGACGTAGAGTTTTCCCAAAGCGCTGTAGACGACTCGTTCGCCGTTGCGCTCGGCCCAGCGGAGCAGGCGCGCGCGGTCTCGCTCGGGCGCGACCCTTTGACGGAAGCGCACGGCCTCGCTCACCTTCTGCGCGACGTGCGCGTTGAAAGCAATCGGCGTGGCCTGCCTGCTCTCGACATTGACGCGGACGAACTTGCCCATCGCCGTAATGACGATTGATTTGCCGTCGGGCGTCCAAGAGTAGCCGGGGTAGGTTCCGTAGATCGCCCACGTCTCCTGCTGGTCGCGCGTGAGCCCGTCGAAGAGCGGCCACTCGCGGCCCGTCTCGACCTCGCGCACGAAGAGCACGGTCTTGAGTCCGACGCGGCGGATGAAGGAGAGATACTTTCCGTCGGGCGAGATTTGCGGTCGGATCGAGCCGCCCGCGCCGCGCACGAACGTCGAGCGGCGGCCCTTCTGCATGTCGTAGCGGTCAATCCAGTAGATGTTGTCGTAGACGTTCTTGTTGTAGTCGAATGCGCCCGAGGAGACGAAGTAGACGAAGCGTCCTTTCGGCTCGACCACCGGCTCGCCGATGTTCGCCGTCCAGTTCGGCTTCTCCGTGAGCTGCACGCCCTTGCCGCCGCCGCCCGCGTGGTACATCCAGATTTCGCCCGCGCCCGCCGAGCGCGTGTCCGTCCAGTGCTTGCGCGCCAGCAGGTACTGCCCGTCGGGCGTCCACGCGGGCGTGTTCACAAGGCGCATCGTCTCCTTCGTCACCTGCCGCCGGTTTTTGCCGTCGGCGTCCATCACCCAGATGTTGTCGCCGCCGTCGCGGTCGGAAGTAAAGGCGATGAGCTTCCCGTCAGGGCTCCAGCGCGGCTGCGACTCCCATGAGACGCCGCCCGAGAGAAGCTCCGCGCGCCCGCCCGCCAGAGGCATCGAGTAGATGTCGCCGAGCAGGTCGAAGACTAGGCGCTGCCCGTCGGGCGACACGTCGCAGCTCATCCAAGTGCCCTCGTCCGTGTCGAACTCGACGGTCGTCGAAGGGCCGTGGTCGCCCTCCACGTCCCACGTCTCGGCCTTGCGCGCGGACTCCTGTAACTGCTCGACCTTCTTCTGCGCGTCCTGAAGCTGCTTCTCACGGTTCGGCGGCTCCTGCGCGCGCGCAAGCGGCGTCGCGGAGAGAAGGGAAAGCATCAACAGACAGGCCTGTATTCTTCTGAGCAAGTTTTCACCTCTTGAGAATATAAAAATAGTTTGGTTGAACCGGGACAGACGTGACGTGTGGCGACTCGATCAGGCTGCGGGCTCGCCTTGCTTCGGCTCCAACTCCTTAGTCAGGAAGACCGCCAGCTCCTCGAAGCCGAGATTCTCATACAGCCGTCGCGCGCCTTCGTTGCGTGCGAGCACGCCTATTTTGAGTCTCGTCGCGCCGTGCGCTCTGGCGTAATCCTCCGCGGCCCGCAGTAGCTCAGAGCCCAGCCGCCGGCCCCTGTACTCAGGCATCACGACGAGGTCGGAGATGTGCGCGTACTCGCCCGGCTCGTTCATCAGCTCGTCTTCCGGGTTGCGCAGCCAGAGGCACACGAAGCCGACCACCTTCCCTTCCGCCTCGGCGACGAAAACCCCGCCGCCTCTCTCCGCCACACGCTTGAACATAAACTCAAGATACGGCTTGAGCACGACTTCGCCTCGCGCGCGCAGAGGCTCGACGCTCCGCTCGTGATTCTGCAACACGACGAAGCACTCCTCGACCGAGGCGGCGTCTTCCGGCCTGTATTCTCGTATCTGAGCCATGAGCATTTTGGTTTACGTGGAACGCCCGCCGCTGTCAAGCGCGGATGACCGCCCGGCTGGAAATCTCCTTGCGGTCGTGCTACTTACGTTATGCGCTCTGAGAATCAGACTCGCCTTCGATTTAGAATCGTCAATCAAACTGGTAGGAAAGGCTTCGAGATTCAGTGGAGCGTCACAATGGAGAGGCGAAAAATGGATGCGCCTGGCACGACTCGAACGTGCGGCCCCCTGCTCCGGAGGCAGGTGCTCTATCCACTGAGCTACAGGCGCTTGAGGCGGATTGTCGCATAGGCAGAACGAATGCGCAAAACGGCGACATGCGCGACTCGATTTCTGAAAAGTCAGCGAACTCGAGAACGATCTTGTTTGAAATGAACTACACTGTATGTGTGAAAACCTTGCCCCCGCCGCCCCGTCTGATGAAGGCCGCATGCGCAGTGCGACTGTGACGGATAAGGTCGCGGACTACGCTGCACTGCCCCACAGCGTCAGCTTGCGCCGCCTCTCGATGCCCGGATGATATCGCCACTTGTCCATGACGAAGAGCCGCTCCGGGGCCGCCGACGCCAGCCGCGCCGCGCTCTCGGCGTCGCAGGTCAGCGGTTTCTCGCTGTAGACGGGGACGCCCCTTTCGAGCACCGCTTCGAGCACCGCAGCGTGTGTGTCGGTCGGCGTCGCGACCACCACGCCGTCCAGCTCCGGTAACTGCTCGTGCTCGTCCACGATCAGGGAAGCGCCTCGCTCGGACGCGTACTTCCGGCTCTCCGCGGATTTGGTTGCGACCAAGACGTCGCAACCGAGGCTCACGAGGTCGCGCAGGATGTGCCGGCCCCAACGCCCGCAACCAACCAGACCGACCGTCAGACGTTCCGCCACGCGACGACCTCCGAAAGGTATAGATTTAACGAAATTGTGACTTGATGCCTTAGTGCCTTCGCATTATCACTCACCTTCGTTCCCTCTGGCGAACTCCGGACGGAGCGGGTATCATCAAGGGCAAACACAGGTAAATATCATCTACGGGAGAGTCAATGAGAAAAGTTAATTCGGCTGGCCTGGCACTGCTGCTCGGCCTCGTCACAGTCCTGTCCACGCCGCACGTCAGCGCGCAAAAGAGCAGTGCCGCGGCAGTCGCGGTGGCGACTTCGCGCGCGCCTTCCGCAACTTTCGCCGCCGCACGCGAAGCCGCCGAGCGCATCACGGCGGACAAGTTGAAAGAGATGCTCTACCATATCGCCTCTGACGAGATGGCCGGGCGCGACACGCCCTCGCCGGGGCTCGACCTGACGGCGCAATATATCGCCGACCGCCTCGGCAAGCTCAAGCTCAAGCCCGCGGGCGACAAGAAATCCTACTTCCAGAAAATCGAGCTGAGCAGCACCGAAGTCGACCGCGAGAAGACGAGTGCCGACTTGAACGGGCGCGCCTTCAAGGCCGGCGACGACTTTCTCCCCTCCGGCAGAACCAGCGGCGAGGCCGAAGCCCCGCTCGTCTACGTCGGTCAGGGTTGGGTCTTCAAGCCGAAGAACATCAACGCCTACGAAGGGCTCGACGTGTCAGGCAAGATCATCGTCGTCTCAGGCAACGGCATGACGCCTCCTTCGGGCGTCACGCAGCAGGAGATCGGCGCGGCTCAGGCGGGCGACTGGGAGAGTCCCGTCAGCTATGCGCGCAAGCACGGCGCGAAGGGACTCGTCCTCGTCCCGCGCAGCTTCGAGCGCGTGTGGCGCTTCGGCGCGGCTTCGCTTGCGCGCCCGAGCTATCGCGTCTCGCGTTTCGACGAAGAGGCCGGCGGCGAAGCGGCCGCCGACGCGAACAAGACCGCAGCGCCGGCGGCGAATCTCCCCGCCATCACCCCCTCGCGCGAGATGCTGAACGCGCTGTTCGCCGGAGAGCAGACGGATGGCGCGAGCATCCTCAAAGCGTCAATCGCAGGGGAGTCTTTAAAGGGTTTCGCGCTCGCGCCCTCGAAGCGCCTGCGCGTCTCAGTCAGCCTCCGCGTGAACCGGGCCAACTCGCAGAACGTCGTCGCCGTGCTCGAAGGCCGCGACTCGAAGCTCAGGAAGGAGTACGTCGCGCTCGGCGCGCACTACGACCACGTCGGCGTGGGCCGCCCCGTCAACGGCGATGCGATCTACAACGGCGCGGACGATGACGGCTCGGGCACGACCGCCCTGCTCGCGATGGCCGAAGCCTTCGCGAAGGGACCGCGGCCCAAACGCTCGATCCTTTTCGTCTGGCACATGGGCGAGGAGAAGGGTTTGTGGGGCTCGGAATATTTCACCAACTACCCGACCGTGCCTCTCAAGTCTATCGTCGCGCAGCTCAACATTGATATGATCGGGCGGAGCAAGAAGGCGGGCGACGCGAACCCGAAGAACAAGATGCTGACGGGACCGGACGAGATTTACGTCATCGGCTCGAAGATGATGAGCACGGAACTGGGCAACCTGAATGAGAGCGTCAACAGTTCGTACCTCAACCTCAAGTTCAACTACCACTACGACGAGCCGAACGACCCGGAAAAGCTGTTCTTCCGCAGTGATCACTTCAACTACGCCCGCAAGGGCATCCCCGTCATCTTTTACTTCGACGGCGTGCACGAAGACTATCATCAGCCTTCCGACTCGCCCGACAAAATTGACTATGAGAAGATGCTCAAGGTCACGCGCACCGTCTTCGTCCTCGCGTCGGAAATCGCCAAGGCCCCCGCGCGGCCAGTGTTGGACAAGCAACTGCCGCCCGAGCGCATGCAGCGTTGATTTGGGCGGAACATAGGAGGGGCGGAAGGAGTGTGGAGGGCACGCGCGCGGTGTCCTCCATCCACTGTCCTTCCGCCCTCTTCCATGCCCCGAAGGCTGTCGCTCATGCCCCGGCGTCCCCGCACGAACTCCCCCGCCGAGTGGATTTCGCGCCCTGCCGTTTCCTCGACGCCGACTCCAACGGAGCGCGTGCCGCGAGGCCGCCGCCGAAAGTCGTCGGCCTCACGACACCCCTTCTTGACATCAACTCTGGGCAGCGTGTAAGTTATTTTTCGTTCACGGGCCGATAGCTCAGTTGGTAGAGCAGCTGACTCTTAATCAGCGGGTCGCAGGTTCGAGCCCTGCTCGGCTCATCAAGTTTATCAATATGGTAAGGTCACTCTTCGGGGTGGCCTTTTCTAATATCTCCCTTTCCTTCCCACTCTGGAAGTGCCTTAGCGACACTCATTTTGAGTTTGGACGAAATAACGATTGCCATTAAGACCAATTTCATTACCTGCTTGTCTGCGCGAGATTTTGTATTGTCGCACTGTGCCGTTGCCAAATTGCAAAATCAAACTTCCGCCGCCGCTTGGTGAAATTTCCCAGTTTCCATCAGAGGTTGCACCGACTACACCGCTGCCATTATTTGACAGACTCGATGAATCGCTTCGGTAAAAGAATTTGCCCGTCGAGCAAAGGTAAATGTCCGTGCGTTCGCTGAAGCCACTCGCCGTGTATAAATAAAGTAAGTGTTTGCCGCGTAATAAAGTTTGCCATTGCTTTGCGGCTTCTGACATCTCAGGTTTCGTAAATGCTACACTTTTAGCAATTCGCAGCCCCGCCTGGAACCCCTTTTGGTTATCATCTTTTTTTGAAAATGAGACGATCAAAGTTCCGCCGCCGTAAGGTGAAAAAAGGACAAATGTATCAACCATCAAAACGCCTTCAGCGGTTTGTTTGGCGACGAGAAATGTTTTTCCCTTTTGACCTAAATCCTGCACTTTCCCAACCAAGGAAAAACCGTCTTTTTCAATATTAGCTTGTGCGAAAAATTCTTCGAATGATTGGAAATTATGGTTTTTGACTACAATGAGAACGGTTTTCTCCGTATCAAGAAGTCCAAACCCCTTCTCATTTTTATTTGAATCAAAACCTGACGGCGCGACAAAGCTATATCCGCCGCTTGTATCGCTCAAACGCTTTTCAGTTTCTTTTGATTGAGAATAAACGGAATTTACAGATGACAAAATCAGGAATGATAAGAAAAGCCGCCGGAGTTGTTGTAAAAGGTTCATATTCATACTCTAGTTTTAGATTTCGGGCCGCACCATCTATGCTTGACCGCTTAATCTTGAAGTTCCTCAGCTCAATAGAGGCATCTTTTCATGGAAAGAATTCCTTTCACATAGTGAGCTATCAATATCACAATTACTAATATTCAACCAGAAGCATAACGCTCTTGCATCACCCGCCGCGCACAACCTGTGTAACAGCAAATCTCGCTGATGAAGGCCGTGCTATTC
>JAIVJM010000260.1:8249-20091 GCA_020199995.1 Acidobacteriota bacterium
GTTCTATTCGCACATCCCCCGCAAGCCCTCGGCCATCTCTTCCATTCTGACGGCTCATTCAACCACTCACTTCAATCAGACCTGCCGCGTCAACTCCTCCCTCCGCGCCGCTGGACTCGAACATCATGCTTTTTCAACTGACACGCCTGTGTTGCGGCTGGCACGCCGCCTGCCTACCGGCTAGCGTCCGCTGGCTGTGACGGACGGTTCTGTCCGACGACACCAAATCTAGGTGCGTCGGATGAGTGGAATTGCGTCAACTTGACGGGCTGACGCCTTTCAATCTGACCTCATCCCCCGCCGCCCAAAACTTTGGCGGCGCTCAATCCCACGGATTTCTCCGGCAAACCTGCCCCGCACTCAAAGCCTCGCCGGCGGCACAACCATTGCTATTATTCTTTGTGCGCCGATTTCTTTGCCGGCGTCCCCCCTCTCACCAAAGCCTACTCGACACTTCGGGCAAACTTTTCAGGGCTTGATGGAAAACACCCTTTACAAACGATTCGCCCGTTACTACATCTGGGCGGTGATTATTCTGGGGATGGCCGCGGGGCTGTTCACCATCTTCAACTTCGACCTCAGGCTTCTCAGCCTGCGCCTCGCCCTCCTCTTTGTCCTGACCCTCTCCTTTGGCTCGCGCATCGTCGTCCGCATCCCCCGCGTGAAGGGGCAGATTTCCGTCTCGGACACCTTCATCCTCCTGACGATGCTGCTCTTCGACGGCGAGGCGGCGATCCTCATGGCCGGGGCCGACGCGCTCTGCTCTTCGATACGCGTCAGCATGAAGAAGACCACGACGCTCTTCAACACAGGGGTCTTCATCCTCTCGACCTTCGTCACCGTCTGGGTTCTGCGCTACTTCTTCGGCTCCATCCTCAACCTGACGCAGGAAGGCTACACCTCTTCCTACATCATCGCGGTCTGCCTGATGGGGTTCGTGCAGTACATCTTCAACTCGGGCCTCGTCGCCGTCGGCGTCGCGCTCAAGGCCGGGCAGCCCCTCTGGCAGATGTGGCGGCAGAACTTCCTCTGGACTTCGCTGACCTACTTCGCGGGCGCGTCCGCCGCCAGCATCATTGCCAAGCTGGTCGGACTCTTCGGCATCTACGCCATCTTCGCCACCGGCCCGATTATCGCCGTCGTCTACTTTACCTATTGCACCTACCTGCGCAACGTCGAGGCCTCGAACTCGCAGGCCGAGCTGGCGCAGCGACACGCCGAGCAGGTGCAGACGCACATGGAGGCGCTCCGCTCCAGCGAAGAGAAGTTCCGCAGCGCCTTCGACTACGCGACCATCGGGATGGCTATCGTCTCGCCCGAGGGGCGGTGGCTTCAGGTCAACCGCTCGCTCTGCGAAATCATCGGCTACTCCGAGCCCGAGCTGCTCGCCTCCAACTTCCAGAAGATCGCACACGCCGAAGACCTCGCCAACGTGCAGGAGAACCTCGGCCACCTCATCGAGGGCAAGATCAACTCCTTTCAGGCCGAGCAGCGCTACGTCCATCAGTCGGGACGCGAAGTCTGGGTGCACGTCGGCGCTTCGGTCGTCCACAACACCGAGGGGCACACTCCCCACCTCATCTTCCAGATTCAGGACATCACGGATCGCAAGCGCGCCGAAGAGCAGTTGCTCCACGACGCCTTCCACGACGCGCTGACCGGGCTCCCGAACCGCGCCCTCTTCATGGATCACGCCAAGATGGCAATCCATCGCTCGCGCCGCGACGAGACCCGCATCTTCGCCGCGCTCTTCCTCGACCTCGACCGCTTCAAGGTCATCAACGACTCCTTGGGCCACATGGTTGGCGACCAGCTTCTCGTCGGCATCGCGCGCCGTCTGGAGACCTGTCTGCGCCCCGGCGACACCGTCGCCCGCCTCGGAGGCGACGAGTTCACCATCCTCCTCGAAGACTTACTGGAGACCGAAGACGCCGTCGAGATCGCCGTGCGCGTGCAGGAGATCGTCTCGCAGCCCTTCAACATCGGCGGGCACGAGGTCTGCACCACGGCCAGTATCGGCATCGCCGCGAGCACCATCGGCTACGTCCACGCCGACGACCTCCTGCGCGACGCCGACACCGCCATGTACCGCGCCAAGCTGCTCGGCAAGAATCGCCACGTGATGTTCGACAAGGCGATGCATGAGCGCGCGATGAAGCTCCTCCAGATCGAAATCGACCTCCGGCGCGCCGTCGAACGGCAGGAGTTCTTCCTTCAGTACCAGCCGATCATCTCGCTCGCCGCCGGCGAGATCAGCGGCTTCGAGGCGCTCATCCGCTGGCAGCACCCTGAGCGCGGCTTGATCCCGCCCGTCGAATTCATCTCCGTCGCCGAGGAGACAGGCCTCATCATCCCCATCGGCCACTGGGTGCTGCGCGAAGCGTGCCAACAGATGCAGGAGTGGCGGAGGCAGTTGCCGTCCGAGAGGGTCCTAACGATGAGCGTCAACCTCTCTGGCAAGCAGTTCTCCCAGCCCGACCTCACCGAGCAGATCGCCGCCATCCTCAGCGAGACGGGGCTTTCGCCTTCGTGCCTCAAGCTCGAAATCACCGAGAGCATGGTGATGGAGAACATCGACACGGCCATCGGCATGCTCACACAGTTGCGCGCGCTTGGCGTCGAGCTCGCCATCGACGACTTCGGGACGGGATACTCCTCCTTGAGCTACCTCCACCGCTTCCCCATCAACACTCTGAAGATCGACCGCTCGTTCGTGTCGAGGATGCTGGACAACACCGAGAACGAAGAGATCGTCCGCACCATCGTTACCCTCGCGCGCAGCATCGAGATGAACGTCGTCGCCGAAGGCGTCGAGACCGCGAGCCAGCTCGAACAACTGCGCACGCTCGAGTGCGACTTCGGACAGGGCTACCTGTTCTCGAAGCCCCTCGCCGCCGCCGACGCCTTTCAGTTGCTTTCGCACCCCGACATGTACCAGTTGATCGCCTCACGGCTCGAAGCGCAGCGGACGCTGGCCGCTTGAGACAAAGGAATTATGAGCGCCCTCGCACATCGAGACCTCGAAAGCGTTCCGCGCGCCGTCAGCTCGTTCGACGAATTGGAGACTGCGCGCCTCCGCCTCCGCATGTTCGCACCGACCGACGCCTTCGAGTTCTCCGCCATCACGTGCGACCCTGAGGTGATGAGATACATCGGCGAAGGCCGACCCATCTCCGTGCACGAGACGGTTGCCAACATCGACACCATCATTAACGCCTTCCGCCGCCGGGGCTTCGGCAGATGGGCCGTCGTCCACCAAGATTCGGGCCGGCTCATCGGCTACTGCGGCCTCTCCGCCGGCACCCCCTCCGCGGGCGTCGAGCTGGCCTACATGCTGGCCCGCCCCTTCTGGGGTCAGGGCCTCGCGACCGAAGCCGCGCGCGCGTGCCTCCGCTACGGGTTCGAGGCGCTGCGTCTCTCCTCCATCTCCGCCATCACACGCCCTTCCAACCGGCGCTCGCGTCGCGTGATGGAGCACCTCGGCATGAAGTTTCTGTGCGAGGAAATCTACCTGCGTTACGACTGCGTGCATTACTCGATAGACAGAAACGACTTTCCCCTCGACGACTCGACCTACATCCTGCACGCCTCCAGAGCGCACGACGCCGCCGCCTGAGCCGGATGGCCGCCACGAAAGTAGAGGCTGGAGACCAGAGAATGGAGGCTTGTCAAAGCATTCTTCTTTAACCAGCCTCCAGCCACCAATCTCCAGCCTCATTTTCCTGATCCCCCCGCGCTTCTATCTTTATCGCTTTTGATAAACGGAAATCTCCTCGCCCGTTTAGTGCCATACGTGAAACTATATTTCACACGCCGCACGTTTTGTGCTATCATTTCTCTATGAAGACGACAGCAAAGAGAAAGCCAGTCGCCCGGATTCAGGACTTCACGCCCGCCGAGCAGCGTTCGGCGAGGGCCGAAAGAGTAAGCGTCTTCGAGGCCGAGCCTTACGGCTGGATCGCCCGGTCGGAGGCGTCGGGCGCGCGGGCCGTCGCGCGCGTCTATCACCTGTTTCGCGACCCGGAGACAAGGGAGCTGGCCTGCACCTGCGCCGATTCGATCTTCCGCGGCCACTCCGAGCCGGGCTTCGAGTGCAAGCACGTCGCGGCGGTGCTGAAGTTTATCGGGCGGCAGTATCTGAGGGACGAGTACGACCCGCGGCGGCAGCAGCAGCAGCAGCGAGCGCGCGTGGCCTGACGGGAGAGGAGCACGAAGGATGAACCGGACTTTCAAATGCGAAGCCTGCCGGAAGGCTTCGGAGACGCTGCACATGCGCGACCTCGACGGCAAGTGGGTCTGCGCGCACTGCATCCCCGATAGGGAACTGAACGCCTGCGAGGGACTGCGTGAACGTCTGGGGCTCAAGCCCCCGCGCGCGCCACAGCGGCGCAAGGCCGCCTGAAACGTCGCGCCGTCAAGCTGCCCCCGCAGAGCTTGTCTCGCGCCGCAGATTTCGCGTCTCTACTCACACGCATGAACCAGTTTGAAACGAGGGAGCAGGTCTCAGCCGGAGGCGTCGTCTACCGGCGACGGGGTTCGCTCGTTGAGGTGGCGCTCATCTCGGTCGGTGTTGAGCGGCGCTGGCAGTTGCCGAAAGGGCTCGTTGACGCGGGCGAGACGCCGGAGGCGACGGCCCTGCGCGAGGTGCGCGAAGAAACGGGTCTGGAGGGCAAGCTTGTCGCCCCGCTCGAAGTCATCGAATACTGGTACTTCTCGAAAGCCGGCGCGGCGCGCGTGCGCTTCCATAAGTTCGTACACTTCTTCCTGATGCTGTACAGGTCGGGTGAAGTGTCCGACCACGACGCGGAGGTGAACGAGGCGCGTTGGGTTGAGATTGAGGAGGCGGCGCGGACGCTCGCCTTTAAGAGTGAGAGAAAAGTCGTCGAGCAAGCGGCTCGCGCGCTCGTGTGACTCGGCGAATGCGGGAACCGCCCGCGCCGCTTGAAGGCGCGGCCACGCTCGCGGACGATACGGCCCCGGCTTAGTGGGCGCCTTTTTTACTGAGATTCATGCGCTGCCACAGCGCGGACTCGTCCGGGTAGGAGATGCCGTCGGCTTCGCGCAGGATGAGGGTGGCCTGCAGAATCATGTTCAATTCCTCTAACACCACGTGGCACGTCGTGCAGCCCGTCAGGTGCGTCCGGACGAAAACGTTTTCCGTCTCTTCGAGAGAATTCGCGTGGTATTCGCTGAGCAGTTCGAGACTCTTGGCGCAGTCCATGTGCGTCCCCTTCTTGCCGTTTCGATTGAGGATGTCCGGCGCGAATGGCCGGAAGACTATTTAGATGCCGCTTCCTGCTTAATTAATTGCCTCAGTTTCAGGCGGGCTTTATGTAATTGTGATTTGGACGTGCCCTCGGCGATCCCCAGCATGTCGGCGACCTCGTAATGCTCGTAGCCCTCGATGTCGTGGAGGACGAAGACGGTGCGGTAGCCGTTTGGCAGTTGCTGCAAGGCCCTTTCGAGCGCGATGCGGTCAACGACGGGCATCTTGTTCGGATTGGCCGTCCCCTGCACGATCTGGACGGGCGTCTCGCCTTCGTCAGTGAGCTTCTCGGAGCGCGTGCTGCGCTTGCGGAAGTGCATGAGCACCTGGTTGACGGTCATGCGGTGAAGCCACGTGGTGAAGGCCGAGTCGCCGCGGAACATCCCGATCTTGTTGAAGAGTTGCAGGAAAACGTCCTGCGTCATGTCTTCGGCCTCGGTCGGGTTACCCATCATGCGCAGGCAGAGCGCGTAGACGCGGCGGAAGTGCCGGTGATAGATTTCCTCGAAGGCTGACGTGTCGCCAGCGGCTGACCTCTGCGCCAGCTCAAAGTCAGACGGCGGCGGCGGTTTCTCGACCTCGGCTACGCTCACTCTATGATTAGTCCTTTTGCTGAAATATTATTGAGGATTATCCACCAATTTCTCGCAAATGGGAAATAGCCCCGGGTTCATCACGTCAGGATTTCCCCTGCGGCAAACTCCGCCAAGAGGAAGGCCGCGACAGTTCGCGTCGAAACTGTCGCGGCCTTCTTCTTCCTTACCTCAACCGCCGACGCGGTGAGCGCCGGCGCTTACTGCATGCCCTCGTTGAAGGCTTTGAGCAGGCGCGCGCGCGACGGATGCCGGAGCTTGCGGAGCGCCTTGGCCTCGATTTGGCGGATGCGTTCGCGAGTCACGTCAAAGTTCTTGCCAACCTCTTCGAGCGTGTGCTCCTCGCCCTGCGGCCCGAGGCCGTAGCGCAGCTTGATGACCACCTCTTCACGCGGGCTGAGGGTCGCCAGCACTTCGTCCGTGACCTGCCTGAGATTCGTCGCCACGACCGAATCCGCCGGGCTCACCTTCGACTTGTCTTCGATGAAGTCGCCGAGGTGTGAATCCTCCTCCTCGCCGATGGGCGTTTCGAGTGAGATAGGCTGCTGCGCGAGCTTGAAGACGCTGCGCACCTTCGCCACCGGCATCTCTACCTTCACCGCGATCTCCTCGGTCGTCGGCTCGCGCCCCAGCTCCTGCACCAGCGCGCGAGAAGTGCGGACGAGCTTGTTGATGGTCTCGATCATGTGGACGGGGATGCGGATGGTGCGGGCCTGATCGGCGATGGCACGCGTCACGGCCTGGCGAATCCACCACGTCGCGTAAGTCGAGAACTTGTAGCCGCGCCGCCACTCGAACTTGTCCACGGCCTTCATGAGCCCAATGTTGCCTTCCTGAATCAAATCCAGAAATTGCAGCCCGCGGTTCGTGTACTTCTTCGCGATGGAGACGACGCGAGACGTGATGGTCTTCCTCCACCTTCTTGAGGCGTCGGCGCGCGGCGCTGAGCTGTCGCTTCAATTCCTTCTCGGCCTCCGGCTTGATGCGTCTGTTCTCGAGTTTCTCCGTCAGCTTGTTGATCTCGCGCTCCGCGAGGCGCACCTCTTTGAAGGCCACCGCGATGGCGTCTATGAGACGCAGGCGCGCGGTCTCCTTGAGGTTCAAGCCCTTGATTTCGCGCGCGATTTCCAGACGCGTCCGCGCGACCTTGCGCCTCAGCCGGAGGAGCTTCTTCGACTTCTTGCCGCGCAGAAGCTTCTGCTCGGCGGCGAGCTTCTCCCACTCCCGCAAGCCCTCGCGGAAATGCTTCTGGATATTATGAATGCCTTCGAGCGTCCACTGCAGATACTCGTCCGCCTTGTCCTCTGTCTCGGAGACTTCGGCCTGATCGGAGAAGTTGACGATGTCGCGGATGTTGAGCTTGCCCGCCGCGAGCGCTTCGCCGATTCTGAACAACTCGGTGACGGCGATGGGCGAACGCGAGATCGCCTTGTGGGTTTTGATCTGGCCGCGCTCGATGCGCTGCGCAATCGAAACCTCCTGCTCGCGCGTCAGAAGCGGCACGGTGCCCATCTGTCGCAGGTAGACGCGCACGGGGTCTGCCGACTTCTCATCCTCTCCGGCGGAGAGGTCGAGGTCGTCAACCTCGTCCAGCGCCACCTCGTCCTCGTCCGCCGCGGCGAGCGAGGCGACCTCAGAGATCAAGTCCTCGTCCGAATCCGCCCCGGCAATGTTCGAGGCTTCGAGTTTTTGCAGCACGTCGTCAATGTCACGCGTGGAAATCGCTTCGTCCGTCAAATTCTCGTTGAACCCTTTGAAGGCAGAGAATTTGTCGCCGTCCGACTCTATCAGCCCCAGCCCCTGATTCTTCATCTTCTCGTCCAAATCTAATCCTCCACCCGTAGGAATGCCAAATGATACGGAAAGCGATTCATACGCGATTGCCAATGCTTTTGTTTACCGCCGCGAAGACATCCGAAGCCGCGCCTCGCTCTCCCCCGCTCCCTGCTCTCCCCGCAGTATAAAGTATTAATACGGGTAAATTTAGATGCAGAGCCCAGATTACTCGTTGTACTCCACCTGCCCTCTAAAGGCAAGGGCCAAGAGTATGTGTGGGGCCCTCGGAGACGGTTGCGCCGTTTCAAGAATTCCGGCGGGTGTCGCTTCTGCCGATGGATAAAAAGCAGACCCCGTTAGACTTAACTACGAGAACGCGACGGGGCGGCGTGATCCTGTACTGCCGCCCGAGTGCGACGACAATCTTTGCGCCCCACGCGACCGGGCTTTGTGCAACGCGAGGCGCGGGCGGGCCGAAAAGCGCTTTACAGGCTGAAACAATGGTGGCCCGTATCTAAATATGTGGTAAAAGGAGAGCGCCGGACGGCTCAGGCGGAGGGGCTGGCGGCGGACGCAAGGTATATGCTGATTATCCTTCTCGTCATTATCTTCTGGGCAGCCATTCCCGGCCTCATCAACGGCTGGATACTATGGGAGCGAGGTTGGAATTTTCCCCTCGCGTTCCTGCTCGGCGCGATCTGCGGCCCCATCGGCATCCTCGTCACACTCGCACTGATTTCCGCCGGAAGTTTCAAATCAAGGCACCGGCGCGCGCAAGTTTCGAGGGGTGCGCACGGGCGCGCCTTTCGGGTCTATTATGATGTCCCCATCGTCGGGCGAATTCACGTCTCGACGGTCTGGGCGCTCGCCGGTGTCGCCACTTTCACCTGCCTGTGGATGCTGGGCGGTCTGGGCTACGAATTTTACCTGACCCGCGAAGGCCGGGAGGCGCAAGAGACGGCTTCCGGGTTGACGGCGCGGACGTTCAACGTGACACGCGCCTCAAGCGAGGGCTCCGCGCAGGGGGCTCCTCCGCAAGGCGAGCCGAAATCTTCTGCCGGTTCCCAACCGAACGCTTCTTCAACGCCCAACGCCCCTCTGGTGGAGAGGTTCGCCGCACAGTCGCGGCAGACCGCACAGATGGCCGCCTCCGTCAACACCTCGACCCCAAACTCACCGCCCCAGTCGTTCGCATCCGCCTCCGCGTTGACGAACACGGCCCCGCCGACGACGCCCCACGTCGCCCCGCCGAAGACCCCGGCTGAATCGAGCCTCGCGACGACTGTGTCGAACTCCCCGCAGAAATCTTCCGCCCCGAGCCGCGAGGCGGTGCTCAGCGAGGTGACGCGCAGCCTCGGCGCAGCGGGCCACAAGGTACACGCGGCACTCAGCGGCGACGCGCAGACCGCCACGCTCTCGCTCTCCGGCGCGACTCTCAACCGGGCCGCGGGCCACCAACTGCTGAGCGGTCGTTCGCGCGCCTCTCTGAAGGCGGCGGGGATTCGCATCGTGGTCATGGTCAACGGTCAGGAGAGCTGGACTTACATCCTCTGAACGCCGCCCGCTTTCCTCTCTCCTTAATTAAAACTCCCTGCTGTTTCATCACCTCCCAACGTCCGATTTGGTTCATGCCGCTCGACCATATCGTCGCCCTCCGGCGTGTGCCCGCCGCGCGCCTCCGAAGGGCGTCTAAATCACCCTCCAAAGCGGTGACATTTGCCCGCATTTTTTCCGCCGCACGTTGGCACGCCGATTGATTTATTCATCCGCGTCTCGGTTCAGGTCCAGCCGCCGTCGCTTCATACGGTGGCGGCTGTACAGAGGGGTTCGGCTGCGAAGGGGAGAGCGCAGCCGAACCCCTTCTGACGAAATCTGACGAAAGTGGATTCTTCGTGTTTGGGCTTCGAGGGGAGATAGGGTGATAATGAGCGTCATGACGACAGAGCTTTCGGACTATTCCGAACCTAAAGATTCAGGCCGCACCATCCTCGTCGTTGACGACGTGAGCGATAACATCATCCTCATCAGCCTCTGGCTTCAGGACACCGGCTACCGCGTGGTGACGGCGAATAACGGCGAGGATGCTTTGACCATCGCCAAGATGGCGCGGCCCGATCTGATCCTGATGGACATCGCGATGCCGCAGCAGGACGGACTGGCCGCGACGCGGCGCATCCGCGAAGAGACTGAACTTCAGGACGTGCCCGTCATCGCGCTCACGGCCTTCGACCCTCTTGATTTCATAAAAACAGGCGGTGGTATAGTTTCCGGCACTGATTGCCGTGGCCGCGCGTGTACTCGTCTGTTCGTGCCGCCTTTTAAAAGTGAGGTCGAGAGAAAGATGAAACCGAAACATTACGTGCTGGTGTTTGCGCTGGCGCTGCTCGCCGGATTCGTGGGACGTTCGTGGCCGGGCGATGCGCTGGCGCCCCTCGCCGCCGGGGCGCGTGCGAGCGCGCGGGAAGAGTCCGACGGGCCGAAGTGGGAATACTGTGCGGTCACGAAGGCGCAGTTTCCGGGCTCGATTCGCGGGGGCAGCTACTGGATCGTTTACTTCCGCAGGAGCACCGTGCAGGTGGAGACCGTCGAGGCGGGGGTGAGCGAGAACGCGCTGTCGAAGGCCGCTTTCAAGCTCGGCGAGGAAGGCTGGGAGATGGTCGGCGAAGGCCCGCTCGAGGGCAAGGCGGGGACGCCGGGCGCCACACCCAACTCGCTCTACTTCAAGCGCCGCAAGCTCTCATAGACAGTCTCGCGCAAAGATGGTGAAAGGCAAAACCGGGGCGGCGCGTCAACACGCCGCTTTCCGGTTTTGCCTTTCGCTTTTCCTGTCGCGCCCGCTCCCGGTCGGGTTTCTACTCCGGGCGTCTGTCGAGCCCGGACGACGAAGCAGAGTGAGCCTTTATCTCCGGTCTGAGTCTCAACTACTTTGCGCCGCCGGGGTCATTGCTGTCGCCCGGAGTGCTCTCCGTGTCAGCCGCGGTTTGCAGTTGCTCCGCGCTGCCCTTGAGTGCGCCAATCAAAGCGCCCGTCGCCGCGCCCACCAACGCGTCCTTCGCCGCTTCTTTCACCTTCGTGAGAGCTTTGGACGGGCTCTTCTTGCGGGCTGCTTTCTTGCCCGAAGATTTCTTTGCGCCGCCCTTCTTCACCCCGCCCTTCCTGGCGCCGCCTTTACCGGCGGATGATTTCGAGGCCGAAGCCTTCTTCGCTCCGCCCTTCTTGGCTCCGCCCTTCTTCGCGCCACCCTTCCTCGCGCCGGCTTTCTTAGCGCCCCCCTTCTTCGCGCCGCTGGATTTGGAACCACCCTTTTTCGCCGGAGACTTTTTTGCCCCGCCGGACTTCCTGGCCGCTTTCTTTGTCGCCATATCCTTCCTCCTTCTTCCTCTTGTAGTTACTACCTCGACAACCTAACAAACAACCGTCACGCTGTCACCATTTTTTTTCAACTGCTCTCAGCCGATCTCGGCTTCGCCAAGCACGACCAATCGCCCGGGGACGCCGAGTCCGAAGCGGTCGCGCCCGGCCCCGGCGTCCTCGGGCCAACTCACGTACACCTTCGACGAAAACCGTTGACGCCCGCCGCGGCGTAATTACAGACGGCGCGCTGGCCGCTGTTGACTCGACGGCGAGGTTTGCAACAAGATGCCACTCAAAGCGGCGCGCGCGTGTTTGATGACGAACACGGGTCGGGAGCTTTCGACGAACGCGTTTTCACAGAGCGCATTCCCCTTCACTTCAACAGAGGCGGCCCTCGCCCCGAAACGACTTGGGACAGAAAGAATTTCATTACCGTTGGGAGTACGACCTCAAGGCGAGCCCGTCGGCGCTCTGGCCGCTCGTCGCCGATACGAACCGCTTCAACCGTGACGCGGGCGTCCCCGCGCTCAAGGGCGTCGCCGTCGCCGACACGGATGGGGCCGCGAAGCCTCAGACTCGACGACTCCGGCTCTCGAAATTCGGCGTCAAAGTGGAGTGGGAGGAGGAGCCCTTCGAGTGGGTGCGCCCGCACCGCTTCGGCGTGGTGCGCAGGTACAAGGGCGGCCCGGTCGCCGAGATGCGCGTCGTGGCTGAACTGAACGAGCGCGAAGGTGGCGGCACGCACCTCGTCTACGAGGTCTGGGCAAAGCCGCGCGGGGCCATCGGGCGCGCGGCCATCCCCTTGCAGATCGGTCGCATCTCCGCGCGCAGATTCGCCGAAACCTTCCGGCGC
>JAIVJM010000261.1 GCA_020199995.1 Acidobacteriota bacterium
GGCTCCAACAGCCGCGCCAGGTTTTCGCGGGCGACGCCTTGCATCTTAAGGATGAGGGATGAGGGATGAGGGGTGAGGGATGAAATAAAGGCTGACGCTCGAGCAGCCCTTCTTTCATCCCTCACCCCTCATCCCTCGCCCTGCTCTTCAGCCGTCGGTGCCGTCGGCGTCGGCGGTCGCGTCGCTGCTGTCCGAGTCGCTGGTCTTGTCGCTCGCGTCCGCGTCCGGAGCGGACATCGAGTAGCCCGCGCCGCCCGCGGGCTCGACCGAGCGCAGCAGACCCGATCCCTGTTCGTCGCCGTCGAGACGGGTAGAGTTATCCTGTTCTGGCATGGTAGCCCTCCCAAAGTCTTGAAAAGTTTTTCTGAAGCGACCCAAGATTAGTACGAGCCGGCGGGAAACGCCAAGCGAGCGCAAGGGAGGGGAAGGATGAAGGATGAAGGATGAAGGATGAAGTAAGACCGAACTGTTTTTACTTCATCCTTCATCCTTCATCCTTCATCCTTTAGTTCTCAGTCTATCGCCTTCGCGTCGCGGCTCTTGATCTCGTTCCAGCGCGAGAGGGCTTCGGCGAGCCGGCGCTGGAGCTCCGCCGAGGCGGCGGCGGCCTGCGTCGTCGGCTGCGCGTCCGCCCCCTGGAGCAGTTCGAGCAGCGACTCGAACGAAGAGTGCAACTGCGCGAGATTCGCGCCGCCCGCCGCCGCCGCGCCCTGACCGCCGCCGCCGCCCTCGCCCGCGAGCGGCGCGAGTTTCTGATCGAGCGCGGCGAGCGCGTCAGCCTTCGCGCCCCTCGCGCCGCCTTCGCGCAACTCCTTGACGCGGGCGCGGAGCTTGCGGACTTCGCCGAGCGCGTCGAAGCTCCGGTTCATCCCCTCGTAAGCCTGCATCGACAGCTCGAACTGCCGGCGCAAGCCCGCCTCCGGCGTCTTCACGCGCGGATCGATCTTCACGTCGAGCGTGCGCGTCTGCGTGCGCCCGCCGGCGGTGAGCTTGACGGTGTACGTGCCGGGGTGCGCGGCGGGCCCGAGCGGCGTGCGCGGCGTGTCCATGTAGATGGCGGAGATGGGGAAGTCGTAGCGCGGGGCCTGCGGCTTCGGGTAGTGCAAGTCCCAGACGAAGCGCTGCATCCCCGCGCGCCTCGACAGGATTTGCGGCGGGCGGTACCAGTAGGACGGCACCTGGTAGTCCTTCTCGTTGATGACTTCCGGCTTGTCGTCGCTCGAAAAGCGGCGCACGAGCCTGCTCGACTGATCGTAAATCTCGAGCGTGACGGCGCCCGCGTCGCGCTTCAGGTAGTAGTCGATGATCGCGCCGTCGGGCGGGTTCTTGCCCACGGGCTCCTCGGGCGGGAGCGGCGTGTCGGTGTTGAGGTTGCGCCGGTAGCGGTAGGCGACCGCCGGCGCGAAGAGGAACGACTGAGACGCCGCCGCTTCGTCCAACTGGCGCAGCGGCGTGATGTCGTCGAGAATCCAGAAGGAGCGACCGTGCGTGCCGACCACCAGATCGTCGTCGTGCACGACGAGATCGCGGATCGACGTGGCGGGCATATTCAACCTCAGCGGCTGCCACTCGTCGCCGTCGTTGAAGGAGACGTAGACGGCGCGCTCCGTGCCCGCGAACAGCAGCCCTTGGCGCCGCGGGTCTTCTCTCACGGCGTTGACGGGATCGTTCGGGAGACCTTTGACGATCTCCTTCCACGTCCGCCCGCCGTCGTGCGTGCGGTAGACGTGCGGGCGCAGGTCGTCGAGGCGGAAGCGGTTGACGGCGGCGTAAGCCGTCCCGGCGTCGAAGCGACCGGCGTCGATGAGCGAGACCTTGCTCCACGACGTGAGCCCGGGCGGCGTCACGTTCTGCCACGACTTGCCGCCGTCGCGCGTGACGTGGACGAGACCGTCGTCCGTGCCCGCCCAGATCGTGTTCGCGTCCTTGTAGGAGGGCGCGACGGTGTAGATGACGCCGCGGCGCGCCATCGTCGCCATCTCCGGCGCGCGGTAGACGCCGATTGATTCGGGGACTTCGTTGCGCTCGCGCGAGAGATCGGGGCTGATGACCTCCCAGCTCATGCCGCCCGTCGTCGTCTTGAAGAGGACGTTGCCCGCGAAGTAGAGCGCGCGCGGATCGACGGGCGAGAAGATGACGGGCGCGGTGCGTAAGAATCTGTACTTGCCGGTGCGCACGGCTTCGGGCGCGATGGACTGGGCCTGCCCGGTGCGCTTGTCGAAGCGCGTGATCTTGCCGCCGTAGATGACGTTCGGGTCGAGCGGATCGGGCGCGGCGTAGCCGTACTCCTCGACGCCGACGGTGCGCCAGTCGCGAAAACTGATCGCGCCGTTGTCGCCGCGCGACGTGATGCCGACCGAGCCGCTCTCCTGCTGACCGCCGTAGACCCAGTAAGGGAACTGGTTGTCGGTGACGACGTGGTAGAACTGCGCGGTCGGCTGGTTGTACCAACTGCTCCACGTCTCGCCGCCGTTGACGGTGACGACCGCGCCCTGATCGCTCGCGAGTAAAATCGTCTGCGGGTTGTCGGGGTTGATCCAGATGGTGTGGTAGTCGTCGCCGCCGGGCGCGCCCTTCCAGCCCGTCCAGGTCTTGCCGCCGTCGGTCGATTTGTAAGTCTCGACGGCAGCGGCGTAGACGATCTCCCGGTTCTTCGGATCGACCTTGATCTCGGCGAAGTCGCTGCCGCGCGCCCACACGCGCCGCTCGTTCGTGACGCGCGCCCACGTCTCGCCCGCATCGTCGGAGCGGAAGATGCCGCCCGCCTCCGGTTTCGCATCGACGGTCGCATAGATGGTCTTGGGATTGCTCTGCGAGACGCCGAAGCCGATGCGCCCCAAGCCCTGCTCGACGGTGGGCAAGCCTTTCGTCAACTGCCGCCACGTCGAGCCGCCGTCGGTCGATTTGTAGAGACCGCTGCCCGCGCCCTGCCACGCGCCGTTCTCCCAGGGACCCTGGCGCGCCGCCCAGAGGTCGGCGTAAATCGTCTGCGCGTTCGACGGATCGAAGGCGAGCGCGATGGCTCCGGTGTTCTCGTCCCTGTAGAGAACCTTCTGCCAGTGCTCGCCGCCGTCGGTCGAGCGATAGACGCCGCGCTCCTCGTTCGCGCCGTAAGGGTGACCGAGGACGGCGACGAAGACGCGGTTCGCGTCTTTCGGATCGACTAGAACAGCGCCGATCTGCTGACCGTCTCTCAAGCCCATGTGCCGCCAACTCCGACCGCCGTCGGTCGATTTATAGACGCCGTCGCCGACGGAGAGATCGGGCCGCTGGAGCCCCTCGCCGCTCGCGACGTAGATCACGTTCGGGTCGGAGGGCGCGACGGCGAGCGCGCCGATTGAGCCCGTGGGTTGATCGTCGAAGATCGGTTGCCACGTGTGCCCGTAGTCCGTCGTCCTCCACACGCCGCCGTTGTTGACGCCGATGTAGAAGACGTTCGGCTGGCCCGCCACGCCCGTCGCGCCGACCGTGCGGCCGCCGCGGAAGGGCCCGATCATGCGCCAGCGCATGTTCTGGTAGAGCGCGGGGCTGAACTGCTGCGCGAGAGCCGCGAGCGAGAGGACGACGAGGAGCGCCGCCGGGTGGATGGCGGACAGCGCGAGGCTGCGTTGCGTGGACACTTTTGACCTCCGAAGTCGAAAGGGTAGACGAGCAGCGGACGGAGTGAGATGTCTACCACACTTCGAGGGGTCGCGGGAAGGCTGGTGATTTATCGAACGGCGGGGAGGATTTTCGAGCGGCGCGGCGGGACGCCCCGCGCTGCGGCTCAGGTTGGTAGGTTGAGGCTCCGTAGCAGGGCGGCGTAACGCGGGTCGGCGCGCAGAGGGTCAAACTGTGGCTCGATCTTAAGGTTAATGATCCAGCCGCTCCGCTCCTCGCACGCTTTTTTGAGTTGCTGTAAAGCCTGATCGCGCTCGCCGAGCCCTGTGTAAAGGATCGCCAGATCATACGGCGTGGCATACCTGTGGCTGGACCTCTCCTGCAACTCGCCGAGTATTTTCAGCGCTTCGTTTCTCTTGCCCGAGAGCGCGTAGGCGTGTCCCATTTGCCCCAGGATGGGCGAGGTTCTTTCCGACAAGCTGATCGCCTGTTTGTACTCCGCGATGGCTTCTTCATACTTCGACTGCTGCTCGTAAACTATCCCGAGCGCCAGGTGCGCGCTGGGGCGGCCCGGCTCCATTTCGAGCGAACTGTAATATTGCTTGGTAGCCTCGTCGTACCGGCGCGCCAGGTAGTACGCCCCCGCCAGATCGTCACTCGCGGCGGCCGAGAGTTGATCGAGTTCGAGACCGCGCCGGGCCATCTCGATCCCCTCGTCGAGCCGCCCGGTCGCCGATAACAGGTAAGAATAGACTCCGTAGGTCGCCACGTAGCGGGGGTTGAGCTCGATGGCGCGACTGAATTCTCGCTCGGCCGCCGCCCAGTTCAGGTCGTAGAACATACTCGCGGCGCCCAGAGAGCTATGGGCTTCGGCGAGCGTGCTGTCTATCTCTAACGCCTTCTGTGCCGCCGCCTTTCCTTTCGCGAAGCCTTCCCGCGGCGGGAGCCAGTTATTCACCGCGGAGGCGGCGTTTGTGTCGGCCAGGCCGGAATAAGCCAGCGCGTAGCCGGGGTCTTTCGCAATGGCCTGATTGAAATACTCGGCCGCCTTCGCGTGATCGGCCGGTGAAAATTTATACCAGAAGTAACGCCCCTTCAGATAAAGCTGATAGGCTTCGGGATTGTCCGTCTCTCGTTTAGTCAGCCGCGCCCTTTCCTCGCCGCCTAGCTTGAGCGATAAGGCGGCGGCAACCCTGCCGGAGATCGCATCCTGCACGGTGAAGATGTCCGTAAACTTCTCATCGAACTGCTCCGTCCACAGCGTCTCCCCCCTGGCGGGGCGGATCAGCCGCACCGTCACCCTGATGCGGTCGCCCGCCTTCTGTATGCTCCCGTCCAACACCGAATCGACCTGCAACTCCCGCCCCGCCCGCGCCGTCTCGTCCTCGAGTTTCGTGTACTGGCGCACCGCATTAGTCGGGCGCACGGCGAGTTGATTGACGCGGCTGAGCTTCGCGATCAAAGTGTCGGCCATGCCCATCTCGAGCGACTCGTCCCGCTCGGCGGCGACGAGGGGCTTGAAGGGCAGCACCGCGATCGATCTGATCGGGGCGATATTTGTTGCGGTGGGCGTGCTGAGTGTGGCGCGCGAAAGGTAGACGGCGACGGCAGACACGCCCAACAGCAGGCAGGTCGAAGCAATCACAACTCTTCGTAAATTCCACCGCGTCCGCCGGGCTATTGCCGGACCGCCGACGAGTGATCTCTCCCCGGCTTCTGCGACCTGCCCCGCGAGATGCACGTCGCCCTCCGACCTGTCCTGCTCCTCAAAGACGATGTGCGCCCGCGTACGTTCTGCCATTACTAAATCAATCTCTCCATCTTGCACCTCAACCACTTCGCCCACGAAGCGGTAGCCGCGGCGCGGCACGGTCTTGATGTATTGTGGCTCTCTGGCGTCGTCGCCCAGAGCTTGCCGCAGGATCGAGATGTTATCAGTGATGTTCTTCTCTTCGACGAAACTGTCGGCCCAGACCTCGCGCATGAAGTCATCTTTCCCAATCACGCGCCCACGATTCCTGATCAGCAAGAGGAGCACGCCGAAGGCTTTCGGCGTGAGCGCGACCTCTTCGCCGTCGCGCCACAACTGCTGCTCGGCAGCGTCCACCCGATACGGGCCGAATTCGTAGAAGTGTCCGGCTGGCTCACTCATATCTCAATCATGCCACATTACTCGCAGACATCCGTCCAGACTTTTCACTGTCCGGTTCGGACGCGTCTCACCAGTTCAGCGAAACGGGGATCGGGGTGGAGCGAGTCGAAGTCCGGGTCGACGGAGATAGACATCATGGCCGGATGCTTCTCGCCTGCCGCCCTGTTGAGCCACCCGAAGGCCTGATCGTTTTCGCCGAGACGCGTGTACGCCTCCGCCATGAAGAGGGGTAAGTTACGATCCCCCCTCTTCATCTTCTCGGCCAACTCGATCTGTTTTTGCCAGATGCCCCGCTCGCCGGCGGTCGCGTATGCCGCTCTTAGAGCAGCCGCAGCATCCGCCTCCTTTCCCGGCCCCGCGTTGTCGGCCAGTCTTCCGGCGTTCTCCAGAATAGCTTCCTCGTACATCCCCCTACGCATGTAGGTTAGATAAAGGTAGGTGGTGATAAATACCTTGTGGAAACTCGGATCGACCTCCCGCACCCGCCGAAAGTACTTCAGTGCGTCATCAAACCGGCGCGCGCAGTACAAAATCTCTGCCAGACTGCCGTTGATGATGAGCGAGAGCGGATCGAGTTCCTGCGCCTTCCTCGCCTCCAGGACGGCTTCATCCATTCGCCCCAGATCAAACAAGTGTCGGCTGTACCAGTGGTGCGCGGGCGCGTAGTTCGGGTTGATTTCGATGGCGCGCCGGAAATCTTCCTCGGCGCCCCGTGCGTCTCCGTCGTATGACGATTTGATTCTTGCGAGCGAGGTGTAGGCTTCGGCGCGAACGGGATCAATTTCGAGCGCTTTCAGTGCCGCACTCTTCGCCTGCGGGTAGGCTTCCTGCGGCGAGAGTTCGCCGTAAAAAGCCAGAAGCTGATAGGAGTCCGCCAACCCCGCATATGCCGGGGCGTAGTCGTGATCCAGTTCAATCGCCTGTCGAAAGTAGCCGATGGCTCTGCGTACGTCCGCGACGGTCCGTTTGCCCAGAAAGAGCCCCAGAGCGGCGCGCCGTCGCTGACCCGCACGAGTTGGACGGTCACCCTGACGCGGTCGCCCACCCTTTGCACTTTCCCGTCCAACAGCACGTCCACGCCCTGCTCGCGACCGGCGGCAAGCGGGTCTTGCGTCAGACCGCTGTACTTGAGCACCGCGCTCGTCGGTCGGACAACGACCTGCCGGATGTTGCTGAGCTTGGTGATGATGGCGTCCGTCATGCCTAGTTCGAGCGCCGGGTCGCCGCCCTCCGGCATGAGCGATTTGAACGGTAAGACCGCAATCGAACGGGCCAGCGGAGTTTGCTCCTCCGTCCTACCCTTCCGGCTCTGCCATCCGTAATAACCCGCGACCGCCGCCACACCCAGCAGCACGGAGACGATGGTAAGAGTCAAAGGACTCCTCCCCCTCCGAGACCTACGCGCGGGTGCATCGGGGGAGGACAGCGAATGACCGGCGTTTGCCCACTCGCTGACCCCAAGGGTGTCCGCGTCGCGAGACTCATGCTCCTCTTCGACAACAATCTGTGTCTTCTCGTGCTCCGCCAGCACTACGGCGGCCTCTTCGTCCCACCTCTCAACCACATCCGCCACGAAGCGGTAGCCCCGGCGCGGCACGGTCTTAATGAAGCGCGGCTCCTTCGCGTCGTCGCCCAGCGCCTGCCGCAGGATCGAGACGTTATCCGCGAGGCTCCCCTCTTCGACGAAACTATCGGGCCAGACCCCTTTCATTAAGTCATCTTTCAAGAGGGTCTGCCCGGCGTGCCCAACCAGCATCAGCAGCACGCTGAAAGCCTTCGGCGTGAGGGGTATTTCCTGACCGTCATGCCACAACTGCTGCTCGGCAACGTCCACCCGGAAGGGCCCGAACTCGTAAAAAGTCTTAGGATTCTTGCCCATCTCACCTTCCGAGAACTTTCCGATAGAAATCCGAGACCGTTCAGAGGACTCCCGAACGGGTTGGGGCGTAGTGTCGGCGTCGCAGTCGAACTCGGGTGCCCCTTCGGGGGAATGACGGACGCAAATCTTAACCCAACGGGTCAGCCCCGACAACGCTGACGAGAGCCGGCACGCGGCAGACGGGTGGATGCGTCCCGGTGCCGAGAGGAAGGCGGTGGACGACACGAAGCGGAGAATCGAAATCACGGTCGAGCGCCAGCGCATCGTGCTCATCAAACGACGCACCCCCTCGACGCCCGTCTGGTGCGAGACCTGCGCCGAGCGACCACTGATGCTCACTCCGGACGAAGCCGCCCGCCTGCTCGACATGACCGAGCGCGACATCTACCGCCGCGTCGAGGCGCGGCAAGTTCACTTCACGGAGACGGCTGGCGGGCGGCTCTACGTCTGCGGCAGCTCGTTACAGGATTAAACGCGTGCCCCGGCGTGGCACAACACAAAGCAACGACGGTCGGGAAGGAGATAAAGACAATGACGGCGATCACGAATTCATGCGGCGGCGGGCGCGCGGGGCGCTACGCGATGGTCATCACTTCCGTGCTCTTCATCGTGCTGGCTTGCGGCGCGGGCGTCTCGGCGCAGGAGCCTTCGACGGACAGGGATGCCCCCACGGCCTTCGCCTCGAACGAGGTCAAAGGCGCGGGGACGGACGAGAAGACCGAATACTTCTACAGCTTCAAGGCGGGCCCGGGCGAGGTCACGCTGACCTTCGACGTGAAGGCGGACAAGGGTGCCAACCTGCACGGCTTCGATTACGAGGTGTTCGACGCCAAGTCGCGCCGCCTCGCCGGCGGCTTCCTCGATCCGGTGCGCGGCGAAAGCAAGCGCAGAGTCGAAACCGTCAAACTCAAAGGCACGCTCCCCCAGGAGTTGGTGCTCAAGCTGGTCGTCACCGAATACGTCGACACTTACCGCATCCGTCTCGGCGGCGCGGTCGTCATCGCCCCCGCGGAAACCGCCCCGCCTCAGGCGACCGAAGTCCTGCCGCCGGCACAGGGCGGCGAAACACCGACCGCCGCCGAAACGCCCGCGACCGCGACGGAGCCTGCCACGCCGACCGGCGAGACTGCGCCCGCCGCTGCCGCCTCCGGCGATCCGGCGAGCGGCGAGAAGACTAAAGAGGCGAGCCTCAAGGAGAAGGCGAAGCAGAAAGCCAAAGACGCGGCGAAGAAGAAGGTGAGCCAACTGCTGGACAAGATTCCGCCGTTCTAAAACGAAGAGGCGCTGATCGGCAAGGGGCTCTGAGAAAACGCGCCCGCGCGCTCGTTCCGCGGAAAGAAAGGCAGGGGACTGATGAGATCGACTTCCACCCGACGCAAAGCATCTCTCGTCGTGTTAGCAGCCGTCGCCGTCTTCACGTGTGCCGCGGCGCGCGGCGCGGCGGCGCAGGCTCTGCCGACCCCGCGGGTCGTGTTCGCAGGAACAGAAGACTATGAGGCGGGAGGCAAGCAGTGGACGAGATACAAACTGGCGGTACTCAACCCGTCGGACTTTGCCAATGAGTTATTCGCCGCTGCGCCCGACTTGCCGCCCTGCGGGGCGAATGAAAACCCTGCGCGCACCTGGGTGGATATTTACAACCGGCAGGGGCGTGAACGGATTTACGGCTTCTGCGCGCTGACAGCAGCTCAAGACCTCGGCGCTCTCTGGTTCGCTCTCGAGAAAGGAGCGCCGCCGCCCGCAGCGATTTACGTCACGATCACAGATCGTCGAAATAAGATGAGAGTTGTTTCCAACGTCGTGGCAATTTCAACCCCGAACACCGGCGCCGGCAAGACGCTTGAGTCCGGCAACGCGCAGGCGCAGACAGATTTAAGTATGCGGCTGGCGTTGTACTTCACCGGCGCGAAGACCGACAAGATTGACCTCAAAAACGATAAGTACGTCGCCGCCGGCGGAACCATGGAACTCAACAAAAGCCAGGCGACAAACTGCGACGGCAACACTTGCGAATTCAATATCGGGTTTATCGCCTCTCGGTCTGGAAACGTGAGCGGCGAGCTTTCCACCTACGGACTGCTGCAAGTCGAGAAGGGCGGACTGGTCGGCAACACGGTTTATTTTGCCGACCGGGAAAAAAGCAAACAGGGAGTTCTTCCGCTCAAGCTCAAGATGGGCATGAACAAAGTCACGTTCACCATTGACCCGTACAAAAAAGCTGCCGAAGCGAGTGAAGCCAACAACAGCTTCTCGGTGAACTTCAATGTCACGCCAACACTGACTGTCATACCGGGAGCGAAAGTTAAACCGAATGACGGGAAGCCGTGAAGGAGAGGAACAATGAATTATGCAAGGGTGGCAAAAAACATGAATATACCGGCGGGAAACCTTGCCTCTTTCAAGAGCAGGGGGATCCAAGCCGCGCTCTACAGTTTGATGACCGTAATCCTCTTGCTTATCACAATGGGATTGATGCAGGAAACGGTCAACGGGCAAGAGAAAGTAACATATACGATTGTGAATCAGAGCCGCTGGGTCATTCGCAACCTATACATATCATCAAGTAGCGTTTCCGAGTGGGGCAGCGACCGGTTAGGTCCATCGGTTCTAGCTTCGACCCAAAATTTTACTGTCAGTGGTATCGAAACAGGTGCCTACGACATAAGGATGGTTGACCAAGACGGTGACGAGTGCAGACGAATGAGAGTTTTGGTAGATAAAAACACTACATGGATAATCAACTCTGAGGTTCTCCTCGCGTGCGAGCAGGAAACGCGTGTTGGTCCCACCTTCGGTCATGGGCACAGCACGACCGGGAAACCGGCGAGCAGTCTCCCTCCGAAGCCAAAGATTAAAGTCAGCACCACGCCGCCAAAACCGCCCGACACCGTTTTATTAAATAACGGCTGCAACCGCGTTGCCGGCACCCCTGGCGGATACGATTGCTCAACGGCACAAGGCTACTCAATGTGTCTCAGCTATAAAAGCAACGGGACGGTCAAGACCTGTAAGGCGAGTTTCGATTTGGCGGCGGTGCAGAAAGTTTCCGATGACTTATTCGCTGTCGGGTGCAAAAGGTTTCTCGGCAGACCCGATGAGTTTCTGTGTATCGTTCAGAGAGGATTCGATGCCTGCGAAGTCCAGAGGACACTCGGAAAAGTGAAGAGGTGCCTGAAGACAAAAGAGTGACAGGAGATGTCACGCCGACACTGACAGTCATGCCGGGAGCAACGGTTAAGCCGGATGACGGAAAACCGTAACGGAGAATAGTTGTGGATCAAATTGCGAGGAGAAACAAAATGAAACGAGCCACACTAATCAGCATCGCGCTGGCGGCACTCATGATTGGGCTGCCTGCCTCGTACCAACCGATCAGACCCGTCAACGCCCGCGCCGCCGCCGGCCCGCCGGTGGCTAACGTATCGACCGTGCCGCTCTACCGGCTCTACGCCCCCTCGACGGGCATCCATTTCTACACCACCGACGTGAACAGAAGACTGGAATCGATGGGCTCGGGGTGGAAGTCGGAAGGCGTCGCGGCGCACGTCCTGAACGAGCAGGCGCCGGGGACGGTGACGCTCTATGTATTGATTATATGGCTGCGCTTTAATGATGTGGAAGGCAACCCCGTCTTCGGCTACACCACCAGCGAGCAGGAAAAGACCACTCTCCTCCAAGCTCCACAGGTGCCAAAGCTCTGGGGCGGATACGTATACTATAAAAAAAGCCAATGGCATTTCGACGGCAGTGGCATTGCCGGATACATTGCCCCGACCCAGCTTTACGGCACTGTCCCACTCTACAGACTGCATCACCTACCTGAGTTCGGCCCAGAGGAGGAGAACACTTCGTCACTAGCAATAGTCAACACGGACGAACACAAATATCGAAAGTGCCGTCCCAGCTCATTCGACAATTTCTACACCACCAGCGAAGAAGAGAAGGCGAAGGCGATCACCGACTACGGCTACAAGTTTGTCGGCGTCGTGGGCTACGTCTGGCCGCAGCCCACGTCGGTCTCGACCGATCCGCCGAAGCCACCCGGACCGAAGATCAGTGCCGGTGCCAGCAAGCCCGCGACCAACCCCGACACCGATCTCTTGAACCGCGGCTGCACGCGCCCCGGCGTTGGTTCCTACAACTGTCCTACGATAGCTGGCTACGAGGCGTGTGAAAACTACCGGAAGAACGGGAAGGTTAAAGCGTGTTCGACTTCGGCGAATCAAAAAGTGCAGGCGGCTATGGAAAAATTGTTATTTAGCTTCGGCTGCACGCGCTTGCTCGGTAGGCCGGATGAATTCCTGTGCAAGACGCAGAAAAGTTTTGACCTCTGCGAGACCTACCGCAAGAACGGTAACGCGAAGAGATGCCTGATGGCGAAGCAGTAGTGGCGACCATGCGACGCGCCCACCGCTCGAACGGACACGCTAGGGCGCGACGCGTTCCCGGCGGGTCGAATCTTCCCGTAGAAGTTTTCCGAGGTGCGGTGACGTGTGAGGTCAAGTCGCCGCGCTCACGAAGGGAGTAGACGAATGAAATCCGTAACGTTATTCGCCTGTGGCGTCCTCGCCCTGATCTTCTCGTGTCCGAGCCGCTCCGGCGGGCAAACCACGTCCGTCCAAAGTGTCGCGTTCGTTCAGGGAGAGAAGGAAACGATCAGAGTGGCGGTCACGAACAGGGGCGACAAAAAATATGATAGCGCCAACGTCAAAGGTCCCGTCGAAGTGTGGCTCCGCATCTGGAAGCCCACGCAGGCGCAGAGCCTTACTGAGACCGAGCCGAAGGCGACGAGCCACCTCTGGGGAGGCGTGCTGAAATTAAACAGCCTCGCGGCGGGGGAAACCGGGTCGGTGAATTTCGTCGTCGCGCGACCCCCCGGGGGCTGGGAAATGAAGGGCGACATATGGGTTGGCCCCAACTGGATCAATTATCAAGATCCCTTGCGCCTGCGGATCGTCGCGCGAGTGGACCCGAAGAACGCCGTCAAGGAATCGGACGAGTCGAATAACAACACACCCATTTTCGCGTTCGCGCCGCCGGTAGAGTTGGCGGGTCCGGTGTTGAGCATCAAGGAGGTTCAACAGCCAATCAACCAGCCAGTCATCAAAGTGCTGGTCGAGAACCTCGGCAAGCAGAAGAGCTGGCCGGGGGCAAAGATTAAGTTTCAGCTCAGGAAACAGGTCTACAAGAACACCTCCCAGGATCCGAACGTCGATGTCTTTTATTGGGTGACAGGCAAGCCGGCTCCTCACAACGGCAGCAACGGCGGCGGCGGCTGGGGAACCAAATCCACCTCGGCGGTAGATATCTTGTTAGGTGGCAAAAGCGGACCCGTAGCGCCGCTGACTCAACAGGACATTGATGCGCTACCGCCGACGACGAAAATACCTCAGACGTTCCAGAAGAGTCTGCCGATACCGCCGCTAGCCCCGGGCGAGTCCGTCTGGCTAGCCGTAGATTTCAGCCTCCCCGACCCGGGGACTTACGTCGCAAAGTCCGCGACCTACATTAAGGCGCTGACGGAGAGCGACGAGTGCTCCAACCTGACCGCCTTCTTTGCCTCGCATCCGCGCATAGACATACGTATCGACCAGAAGGGGTCGCCCTCCGTCGTGGGCGCGCGCAAGCATTACGAGGAGCAGCTTTCGCCGTCGTACTTCAAGTTCATGAACATCCCGCCCGGCAAATACGACGGCAAGTGCAAGTGAAGTGATCGGGCGCAGAGTGACAGCCCGAACGCAGGAGAGAATTACCATGAGAAGAAAACTGTCTATCGCTTGCCTGTCGGCGATCATCATCGCCCTGGTCGCGTTCGCGCCGGAATGGTCGCCGCTCTCTCGCGTCGCGCCGACCGGTCGGGCGCAAATGTTTACTAAGCAGCCGCTCTACCGTTATCAGAGCAGGCGGGGTCAATACCTCTACGCCACGACCGCGAAGCTGCCGAAGGGGTTGACCGACGGTCCGTGGGAGAGCGAAGGCATAGTCTGCTACGTGCCCGAGCCGAGGCCGCACGGCACCCAGCCCGTCTACCAGCTCATGTCCGACAGCAACGAGTTCGGCATCCGCTACTTCTTCACCAGCAGCTCCGGCGAAGCTCAGTCCGCGCAGACGGCGGGCTGGCACGAACCGGGGGTCGTCTTCCACGTCGCCGCCACGAAGCTGCCCGGCACCGTGCCCATCTACCGGCTCTACAAGCCCCCCGTCCCGCAGAAGAAGAAGGACAAGAGCGTCTGGGATAAGATCGGCGAAGCCATCTCCGGTCCCGAATTCACTCAGGACACCGCCGGGGTCTTGCAGGACGCATACTTCTACACCATCCGCGAGGACGAAAAAGCGACCGCCATGGCGGGGGGCTTCATGTATCAGGGCGTCCTCGGCTACGCCTGGGAGTCTGCGTCGCCGCCGCCGGCCGCGACAGCGCCCGACCTTACCGTTATCAAGACGACGCCCGAAGAGTTCTCCGTCACCGCCGTCGTGGCGAACAAGGGCACGAGGAACACGAGCGGCGCCGGCTATTCGGTCTCGCTCCTGGTCTTCGACAAGAACGACAAGCTGCTCTTCAAACGCCAAGCCCCCGCGCCCGGCATGTCGCCGAATCAGTCCCTGCCGGTGAAGATCGACACGGGCGGTCAGAGCCTCAACGGCAGACGCTATCAGGTCAAAGTTGATGAAGCCGACGCGGTGAAGGAGTCGGACGAAGACAACAACGAGACGGCGCTGCTGCCCGGTCCGACTGGTCCGAAGATCAAAGTGGCAGACCCCGCGCAGACTACTAATCTCGCGCTCGCAATCGACCTCCGGGATCGGCGCGAAAGGATGGTGACGGTCGGTCAGTCGCAGTACAAGTACGTCGACTTCGATCTCGCCGTCACGAACGCCAGCGTCTTCCCCGTCGACGCGTTCCAGCCGCTCACGCTGCTGCCGCCGAACCCGTGCGGCGTCAAGTCGTCCGACGCGAGACTCTTCGCCGAAATCGTCTGGGGGCGCGAGGGCAGGGACACGCAACCGATCATGCGCGGCGTCTGCGTCCCCCTGCTCTCGCCGCAGGACCTCGCCAAGATGACCTTCTCGCTCCGCGAGGAGAAAGGCACGGCGGGTCTGCTTCAGGTGATCGTGCGCGACCGCCTGACCGGGTTAGAGCACAAGTCGAACGTCTACGCGGTCGGCGCGTTCGGCGTGGGCAAAGCTTTATTCTCGGTCGGCTGCAAAACCTTCCTCGGCAGGGCCGACGAATTCCTTTGTACGACCAAGACCGGCATGGCCGCCTGCGAGAATCTGCGCCAGCAGGGCAAGCCCATCAAATGCAGGCTGGCGAATTAGCCGCGACTGCGCCGCCAGGGCAGCCCGCCGCCGCACGCGGCGCTCCGGCGCGAGTCGGCGTCCGCGTGCAGAGGGTTTCTCGGCAGGCCCGATGGCGTCAGGAGAAAACCAGTGCATAACACAAAAGGAGAAGTAATGAAGTTCAATTCGATGATGTTGGTATGTCTGGTGCTCCTGACGGGAGGCGCTTATACGAGTAGGGCGCAGGTCGGAGTGCCGCAACCTAACGGCCCGGCAAACAAGACGCCTGTTCCAAATAAACTTCCGCCCGGCCCTCAACCGCTGCCGGCGTGGAAATACGAGTTCGCGCGGTCGCCGGTGTCGGCGCTCAATACGATCAACGGCGCGACGAACAATCAGACCATCCGCGACCCGCATATCTCCGCGGCGATCACGGGCGGTCAACCCGTGTTCCACATTTTCTACCACCCGAAATATAACGCTGCGACGCCCTGGAAGTGGAAGCTCAAGCAGATCGCCAAGCTCAACGAGGTGGTGGATTTCCTGAGTTATAAAAACGCCTCCAAGGCTGAGCCCCTCCACACCCAGGCCAAAGTCGTCATGGCGAGCGTGAGCGGTCAGAATATGTTCTACATCTTCTACGTCACCAATGATGAAGCAAAGTCATTTAACAAGCCTCAGTGGGAAGCCTTCTTCACCAACACTGCCGACAATGTGCTGGCGGGAGTCAACCAAAGCGGCGTGGGCAAAAACGGCATTCCGCTTTTCGATTTTCAGGTGAGCGCGACGGACAAGGGTTTCTACTATTTCTTTAACCCTCAGCATGAAGGGCCAGGTAGCTGGGGGTGGGCGAGGGCGGAAACTCCCGAAGGCGCACTGAAGTATCTCAACACGAAATACACTAACAAGCCGGTCGACTACGCGTGCATCGCCGTCGTTCAGGAGCCGACCCAAACCGTGTTCTACATTTTCTACCGTTGATGCGCCGAGAACATCTTTGAGTTGAGGGTGGGAAAACTTTCTACCGCGGCGAGCGGCAAACAAAAGATGGAAGGAGCATGGCGATGAAATCAATGATAAGCAGAACGGCAATGATAGTGGCGCTGATCGCAATCATAGGAGGCTGTACCCGTTCATACGCGCAGCCACCATCTGTTTGCACTTGGGATGGCTCGGTTGCGTCCGTATTTGCCGGCGCTCTCTGGCGCGGCCCCACTAAATCAGAATCATCTTTGTGGGTTGAAAAGGCTAAAGCCGCCGGGTACAAGAGACTAGGACACGTATGTGGCCTGATTGCAGAAGACAGTAAAAAACTCAGCAGCTCGATTATGGATTGGGCTATCGCCGACCCGAAAGAGCGTCTCCAAGCAGGCGGAATTCAGCATCCCTGTCCTCAAGCCCGGCGAAGACATCTGGATCAAGGTGACCAGCACGGAGAGGCTCAAGCAGACGGGGCTCGAACGCCTCGCCTACAAGCTCACGGCGGACGCCAAAAAAAGTGTGCATGAATCGAACGAAGACAATAACGAGAAATGCGTGCCGGCATACGTCATCAAGTAAAGCTTCGGTGTGAGCGGCAGAACAGTAGTCGAGGCCGGGCAACGCGCCGAGCCCCCGAACAGACGCACGCGGGCGCGTTGACGTGCCCGGCGGGGCAAGCTCTCCCGCCGAATGAACGTGCCCGCCGCCGAATACGACGGCGAGCGGAGCGAAATACTTCCGCGGATGAGGAGGAGTCTGTCATGAAAAACCATTCCGGTCGCCCACTGGTCATCGCCTCCGCCATCGCACTGATGTTCGCCGCGCTGTGCGCGCCGACGGCTCTGATGCAGGGGGGCGGGTCGTCGCAGACCAACTCTAACCGCCCGGCGCCGCGCGTCGTCGTGCGCCCCGCCGCGACCCCCGCCGACGCCGACGCCGACCCCCACCCCCGATCACAGCGACATAATTGGGGCGATGAAGGGCGCGACCGGGAAGGGGGTTGGCAAGGCGGATGATCCCTTACACAGAACGCCGCCGGACAAAAAGAACCCGCCGGGCATCACCACCTCTAACGACGCGGGCGTCGTCAGCGGCGCAAAAGATCAGTACGCCGCGAAGTGTCTCTACGAAAAAGACGCATACATGTCGGCGTCTTGGGCGGGCATCAGCACCTGCACGACCGCCTCGGACGGCAACGGCTGGTTCGACGCCAGCCTCTGCCTGGAGCAAAGCTTCGACGGCTGCCAGCCCGGCGGCGGGCTGGCGCTCAAGAATTCTGGCGCGCTCCACATGGACGTGCTGCTCTTCGGCATCCCGTTCAACATCCTGAACGCCACCGCCGTCGCCAACTACGACAGCACGGTGGGGGCACAGCCCTTCAAAGACCCCGGCGGCAACGACCCGAAGGTCGTCATCGGTCTCACCGGCGAGGAAGTCGATCCGAAAGATTTACAGAAAGAGATCAACTTCCTCGGACCGCAGACCATCGTGCCGATCGGTCCCGTGCCCGTCTCGATCAAGACGGGTCTGTACGCGCGCTTCGGTCTCAACAGCCCCGACCCCGTCTCGTTCCCCGGCGTCTTCCCAGCGGGCTTCCCCCTCACCTGCGACGGCGGCAAACAGTCCGGCACGCTCAAGATGCAGCTCGGCGTGAACGCCTACGCCTCCCTGTGGGCGTCCGCCTCGGTCGACGCCTACGTCGCCGAAGCCGGCATGCGCGCCGATCTCATCCTCGCCGACGACACCTTCGGCATGTTCATGGACACGAAGGTCACGCCCGCGACCAACACCGTCAACGTCGCCCCGCTCTTCGGCTACAAGCTGAAACACCTGGCGGGGATGGTCGTCCTGTTCGTCGATGTCGATGTCATCGTTTACTCCAAGCGCTGGGAGGTCGAGCTGTTCCAGTTCGAGGGCTTCAAGGTCGAAGGGCCGCAGGCCGGCGACAAGACCTTCCCGCAGTCGATCAACTTCGGCGCGCGGCGCGCCACGTAGGCGGCGACAACGGACGGCGCGCCTCCCGCTCACCCGGAAGGAGGTTCGGAAGTCATGAAGAGAAGATCACTGTTACTCGCGAGCTGGTCGGGCACGTGGCTCGGTCTGGGCGCCGGGGATGCCATGGTGTACGACGGCATGACCCCCGACAAGTTCTTAGCCCGCGACGGGAAATTAGCCCAGCAAGGGTACGCCGTCACGCGCTTCATCACCTACCGCGGCGACAGCCGGCAGGGGAGTCCGCTGCTGCACGCGGCGATCTGGCGCAAGTCGGCGACCCCGCGCCGGATGCTGCCCGACATGAGCGCCGCCGACTACCAGAAAGCCTATAACACGAACGCCGCGCAAGGGTATCGACTCTACTACGTCAACGCCTTCGAGAACATGATCTCCGCCATCTGGATCAAGCCCGCGCCGCCCATCAAGGTTCCGGGCAAATAACGCGCGCGCGAAAGAACGACGGCCGGGGCAGAGACGCTGAAAGAAAATGAAAGGCGGCCGGTGATGAGAAAAAGATTGATCTACGCAGCCGGAGCGTTCGCCCTGTTCGCTCTGGCCGCAGGCCCCGCGCGCACGGGCCGAGTCGCCTTCGCCGGGGAGACTGCCCTGGCGGTTAATGGCGCGAGGCCTGCGCCGACGCCGACCGGTCGCCGGCGCCCCCCGGTCGGGTACGTCAGCGGCACGCTCTTCGTCGGCAACCTCAAGTCCGATGTCCGCCTCGACTGCAAGAGCCTCGCGGTCGAAGCCAGAGAGGTCGGCGGCTCGCAGAAGCTGCTGGGCAAGGCGACGGCTTACGGCGAGATCGCGAAGAAGTCATGCCGCTACTCCGTCGGCGCTGTTCCGGCGGGGACGGCGCTGCAACTGATCGTGCTTGAGCCGCAGGCATTCAAAGGCAGGTGCGATCAGAAGAAGTTCGTCGCCGACGGCACGCTCCCCGTCACGCTCAAGCCCGGCGAAAAGCTCGTGCGCGACATCACCATCCGAGACATCTCCTGCACGGTCGTGAAGTGAGTTTGCCGCCCCGGTGGGTATGAAAGCGACGGCGACGGCGGCGATAGTTCAACCGCCGCGGCGGGGCGGCGGGTTTTGATCGCGGCGGTCGCCGATCACCATGACGGGGTCTGTCCGTTGCGCACGAGCAGTCGCGAGTCTCTGCCGTCGATCCTCACCACCCACAGATCCGTCTCCGCGTCGTCTTCGAGCGAGCGGGCGCGCTCGAAGACGATCCACTGCCCGTCCGGCGAGACGCCGAAGTTGCGTGCGAACTCGTTTTCGAGGCGCGTCACCTGCGACACCTTCCGCGTGGCGAAGTCGTAGCGGAAGATGTTCGCCGAGTCGCGCATCAGGGTCTGGTTGGCGAAGAGGAAGCCCGACCCGTCGGGGAGCCAGCGCAGGTCGAGCAGCAGTTGGTACTCGATCTCGGAATAGGTCGCGAGCTTCGCGCCGGGGTGCGTGTTGCCCTCCGCGATGCGGAAGACGCTGGAGTCGCCCGCCGCGTTCTCCGTGTAGATGAGCTGGTTCGCCGTCGCGGCGGTCGGTCCCCAGTCCCACGCGCAGGTGCCGAGCGGGTTCCTGCCGCCGAAGAGCGGGTGATAGACGTACTCGCCGGGGGTCGGGTTCGCGGGCACGCTGTTCAGGGTGCAGGTGCCCGTGCGGTAGCTCAAGCGCGAGCCGTCCGCGCGCCAGACGGGTCGGTAGGCGCCGAAGTATTCGATCCCGTCGCCCGTGATCGAGAACGCGGGGGCTTTGACGGTCGTGCCCGCGCGCACGTCCACTCCGGGCGTGAACCAGCGGTAGTTGCCCCAGATCGCGACGACCGCCTGCGCCGTGTTGCCGAAGTCCGCGACCGACTTGAAGACGAGCGTCTTCGAAGCGCCCGGCGGCAGAGTGATCTGCTGCGGCTCCGCGGCTCCGGCGACGTAACCGTTCGTCGTGAGGCTCTTCGGGGGCTTGTAATTGGTGAAGCCCGAACTCGGTGCGAGCGCCTCGAAGTCGATGACGGTGGGGTCGGCTGAGGCGGCGGTGAATGCCGCGCGGTCGCCGAAGTGCGCGACGCCGCTCTGCGCGCCGCCGCCAAAGGCAAAACAATAAGCCGCGAGCAGCAAAGCCGCGGCGGCGAGGTTACCGAACATTGACTCCCCCTCCTTTCCTCCGCCTCGTCAGGCGACGAGCCCCCGCGCGATCTCTGCACGCCCCGGCGGCTCGAGGTTATACGGCTCGTGCGACGCGGTAGCTCTCTGTGCGCGATCAGTGTTCTTTGCAGCGGGACAGCCCCCAGGTGACCGTGACCTGTATCTCGCCGCCCTTGCTCGTCGGGATGGTGACGCTCTTGCTCCCGGAGAGCGTGTCCGGGTTGTTGGGGTCAACCTCGCCTTCGCCCCCCTCGCCCGATCCGTAGATCGTGATCGACTGATCCTTGATCGGCTGCTTCTGGTCAACGGAGCGGTTGAAGGGATTGTTGCACGTGCCCTTGACCTCACTGGTGGCCGTATACATCCCGCTGCCGCGCACCTCCGGCATCGCGAAGGAGATGTAGTATTTCCCGCCCGCGCGTGGGTTCGCGCTCACGCTGAAGCCCGTCGTGTCAACTTCCGTGTCCCCGGTGATGGTCGTGAGCTGGCGGCTGACTCTGTAACAG
>JAIVJM010000348.1 GCA_020199995.1 Acidobacteriota bacterium
CCACTGATGGAGGAGTTACGCCTGCGGGAACAGTCTGATCGCCAGATGGAAAAAGTCTGGAAGGCGATCATCGATGGCGCGTTGATGATACTTACGCGCCGCACACCTTCCAGCACACCCCAACCTATGACTGGCCCGCTACGAGCACCGGTCATGTGTCCCGCGTGTTGAGCGAACAGAAACGAGCCAAGGACCATGCAGTCAATAATCCGAACGAAAGATGAGGTCGCATTCGGTCTGGCACACCGCTACGTGTATGGGCTGAACATCTTTTTCTCTAACGGAGTCAAAATCGCAATAGGCAGCGACCCGCGAGTCATTTTCCTAAAAACATTAATTGCAAGCAATGCCTGCTCCGCCCACACCGGCAACCTTTTAGATGTAGCCGACACCCCGCGAGAGCTTTTTGGGTTGCCGGAGGGAGAACATGCTTACTCACTATCCCGGACGGGCGTTTATGATGGGACATTTTACGATGTGGAGAAGTGGGATACGTTCCCCGCCTGCTTCTTCCCACGGGTTAAAGAAAGTTTCCTGGAGGTTCGAACACTCTATGGTGAGCCGGGCATCGAGGGGATGTTGAGTTGGGACGCCTTAGCCTTGTATGTCGGTGCAGCAGAGGAAGCGACTGAGCGAATGCAGCGACTCATCCAACAACCTTTCCCCGGACACGAAAACTGGTTACGACAAGTGTCCAGCCTTCATCAGTTAATTATTCTGACCGGAGATGACGGATGGGATTTCTATGCGTACACACAAGATGCCTCCAACTTTGCTCTCTTAACTCCCGCGATTACAAAGGTTGTTGAAGCCATCGAGTCGCACGACTGGTATCAAGCGCACGCCTCAAGTTTGGTCTGGGATGACAAAGATGGAATGTGCCTTCTGTTGCCGGCATTGTTAAGAGAGCAGTAGTATTCATTCTTACGACTCACCAACCCGTCCGGCTACGACAACGCGAATAATCAACAGCCCACCACGGGCTTCGCGGACGACGGCAACGGTCATCCGACCAACTACAGCGGCGCGAGCCTCGCCTTCGACCCAGAGAACCGGCTGACCGCTCAGGCCCGACGGCAGGAGCGCGGCGTCTTGCGTCCGCGCCCGCGTGGCGGCTATCTTGCCGCGAACCCCGAATCAAAATCGAGAGGTGCGGCGAAGAATGAAGGAGCCGAGCAAACTCCGTGACGACCCGCTCTGGTTCAGGGACGCGGTCTTCTACGAGGTCTACGTCCGCGGGTTCTCCGACTCGAACGCCGACGGCGTCGGCGACTTCCGCGGCCTGACCGGCAAGCTCGACTACCTCGAATGGCTCGGCGTCGACTGCCTCTGGCTGCTGCCCATGTACCCGTCGCCCCTGCGCGACGGCGGCTACGACATCGCCGACTTCTACTCGATCCTCCCGGAGTACGGCACGCTCGAAGACTTCAAGGCCTTCCTCGACGAGGCGCACCGCCGCGGCCTCCGCGTCATCACAGACCTCGTCGTCAACCACACCTCCGACCAGCACCCGTGGTTTCAGGAGGCCGTCAGCTCGCCGTCGTCGCCGAAGCGCGACTGGTACGTCTGGACGGACGATCCGCGCAAGTACGCGGAGGCCCGCATCATCTTCACAGACACCGAGAAGTCGAACTGGACCTGGCACGAGGGGGCGCAAGCGTTCTACTGGCACCGCTTCTTCAGCCACCAGCCAGACCTCAACTACGACCACGC
>JAIVJM010000262.1 GCA_020199995.1 Acidobacteriota bacterium
ATTACCAGTTGGAACAAAGCGGCGGAACAACTTTATGGCTATCTCGCGGCTGATGTCGTCGGCAAACCGCTCACGATGCTGGCGCTGCCCGCGGACATCGCCGAAGTGGTGCGTAACGCGGAAAGGATCAAAGACAGCCAGCAGGTTGAAATTTACGACACGGTGCGGGTGAACAAAGACGGGCGCGAGATGAATCTCGAAGTTGTTCTCTCGCCGGTCAGAGATTCGTCCGAAGCGGTCATCGGCGTTTCGACCATCGCCCGCGACGTGACCGAACGCCGGCAGGCTGTCGAAGCTCTGCGCCAATCGGAGGAAAAATACCGCACGCTGTTCAATTCGATTGACGAAGGCTTTCTTCTGATGGAATTGTTGACCGACGACGCGGGCAAAGCGGTTGACATCCGTTATCTGGAAGCGAATCCGGCTATCGAGCGGCAAACGGGACTCTCAAACCTGGCGGGCAATCTGGCGACCGAGGTGGTTCCGGGAACGGAACTACCCTGGCTGGAAAACATGAGCGAAGTGGCGCGGACGGGCGAATCGATGCGGTTTGAAAATTACAGCGGGGATATCGAGCGTTGGTATTCGGTCTACGCTTCGCGCGTGGGCGGCGATGGAAGCCGCCAAGTCGTGTGTGTCTTCGGCGACATCACCGAGCGCAAACGCCGCGAGCGAAATCTCGCCTTTTTAGCCGACATCGAAAAACGATTCGCCAGCCTCACCTCGTCGGAAGAAATTTCGAAAATCGCGGGCGCTTTGATTGGCGAACACTTCGACATTTCGCACTGTCTGCTCGTGGATATTAACGAGCAGATGAGTGTGGCAAGCGTGTTCCACGACCACCGTGCGACGGCGGAGCTGCCGAGTCTAATCGGCGATTACGCGCTTGAGAATTTTCATACCGCGGCAGAAATCCAACAACTCGCTGCCGGACAGCCCGTTGTCGTTAACGACGTTTTAAGTGAACGGTATCCGCCGGAAAGCGGCGCGAAATTCGACGCGCTCGGCACGCGCGCTCTCGTTACCGCACCGTATGTGCGCGATGGACGCTGGAAATTCGCCATAGGCGCGCACGTCAACCAGCCGCGACAGTGGCGCGAGGACGAAACAGAATTTTTGACTGAGCTGGCGACGCGCGTCGCGCTCCGTCTGGAACGCGCCCGCGCCGAAGAAGCGTTGCGGCAGAGTGAAGAAACGTTTTCCGCTCTGGTCGGGAACTCTCCGTTCGGCGTTTATCTGATTGACGCGGGTTTTCGTCTGCGGCTGACGAACGAAGGTTCGCGCAAAGTGTTCGGCGGCATCGAACCGCTCATCGGGCGCGACTTTGCCGAAATCCTGCACATCCTCTGGCAAGAACCGTTTGCCACCAAAGTCATCGAAAGATTCCGTCACACACTGAGAACGGGCGAATCGTTCGTCTCGCCGCAGATTGTCGAAAAGCGTGCGAACATCGAAGAGATCGAGTCTTACGACTGGCAGATTCACCGCGTCCTGCTGCCTGACGGGAGCTACGGCGTGGTCTGTTATTTTTACGATCTGTCCGAGCAGAAACGTCTGGAAGAGACGGTGCGCCGCGCCGCCGACGCCGTGCGCGGGTCGGAAGAACGCCTGCGCCTGACGACGGAGAGCGTTACCGATTACGCCATCTTCACGACGGACACCGAAGGGCGCATCACGAGTTGGAACGTCGGCGCGGAAAATATCTTCGGCTTCACCGAAGAAGAAGCCGTCGGACAACTCGCCGCAATCATCTTCACGCCGGAAGACCGCGCGAAGGGCGTGCCTGAAATGGAGATGAAGACGGCGCGAGAGAAGGGGCGCGCGTCTGATGAACGCTGGCACATCGGCAAAGACGGCACGCGCTTTTACGTCTCCGGCGTGCTTGCCCCCTTGCGCGACGGCGACCGTGTGACCGGCTACGCCAAGATCGCCCGCGATTTGACCGAACAGCGGCGCGCGGAGGAGACTTTGCGCCGCGCGCACGACGAGCTGGAAGCGCGTGTGCGCGAGCGCACGTTCGAGCTGGCGAAGGCCAACGAAACGCTGCGGGGTGAAATCTCCGAGCGCATCCAGACCGAGAGGGAGCGCGCGCGCCTGCTCCGCCAGATCGTGCGCGCGCAGGAGGACGAGCGCCGAAGAATCGCCCGCGACATCCACGACCAGCTCGGCCAGCAGATGACGGCGCTGCGCCTCAACCTCGACGCGCTCGAAGAGGGGTGCGGCGAAAACGTGGAGCTGCACCGCAAGCTCGAACAGGCGAAAACCATCGCCGAGCGTCTGGACGCCGACGTTGACTTCCTCGCGTGGGAACTCCGTCCTATCGCCCTCGACGACATCGGCCTCGCCGAAGCCCTCAGTAAGTTCGTGCGCGAGTGGTCGAAGCATTCCGGCGTCGAGGCCCAGTTTCACACCACCGGCATGGACAAGGAGCGCCTCCCGCCCGAGACCGAAACCAACCTCTACCGCATCACGCAGGAGGCGCTCAACAACACCATGAAGTACGCGCGGGCCCGGCGCGTGGATGTGCTGCTCGAACGCCGCGACCATCAGGTGGTGCTCATCGTCGAAGACGACGGCGTCGGCTTCGACCCGGCGAAGGAGGCGGTCGCGGATGGGGACAAGGGGATGGGCCTCATCGGGATGCGCGAGCGCGCCGTGCTCGCCGGAGGCTCGCTTGAGATCGAATCCATGCCGAAGAAAGGCACGACCATCTTTGCGCGCGTCCCCGTCCGGTTCGACGAAGAACAGGCGGGCGAGGCGAAATGACGAAGCTCCGCATCATGCTCGCGGACGACCACGAGACCGTGCGCGAGGGGTTGAAGCTGCTCGTCAACGCGCAGGACGACATGGAAGTGGTCGGCGAAGCGGGCGACGGCGTGGAGGCGGTCGCGCTGGCACAAAAATTACTGCCGGACGTGCTCGTGATGGACATCTCCATGCCCAAACTGAACGGGCTGAAGGCGACCGAGAAACTGAAAGAGGTCTGCCCGCAGGTGCGCGTGCTGACGCTCTCGCGCCACGCCGACGACGGCTACGTCCGCGAACTGTTCGGCGCGGGGGCCTGCGGCTACGTGCTCAAGCAGAGCGCGTCGGGCGAACTGATTCACGCCATCCGCGCCGTCGCCTCGGGCGGCAAATACATAGACCCGAAGCTGGCCGCCAAAGTCGTTGACACTTACGGCGGGCGGGCGGGCGCTTCGCGCGACGAGGCGAGAGGCGGTTTGAGCGACCGCGAGTCGGAAGTCCTGCGCCTCATCGCGGTCGGCCACAGCAACAAAGAGATCGCCGCCCGTCTCTCTCTGAGCGTCAAGACCATCGAAGTCCACAAAGCCAACGCGATGCGCAAACTGAACCTCACGAGCCGCATCGAACTCGTCCGCTTCGCCATGTTTCAGGGTTGGTTACAGGATAATTGAGGCGGGGGCTGTCGGCGTCGAAGCGGAGGATGACTCACACGCCATAGATGCAAAAAGGGCCGGTTTCAACCTGTCCTCCTGCACGGATTCAGCGCCGGAGGTCAGGTTAGTTTCCCTGACCCGTTTCTACATGCGAGTCCTCTACACTACACCTCGCGCGCCGCGCCGTCGGTACTCATTAGTACAAGCGTAAAATTTTTTTTCACCCACCCGTCAAGTTTCACTTACGGCCAAAGCATTTTAGCCGGGTAGGGATAATCCTTATTCGCTCCCTCCATCTTCCCAATATCCCGCCACCCCGCTGCCGTGAGATAAAAGCGTATCTCAGTAGAGAGCAGTTTTTTTGCTGCGGTCTGCCAACGAAGGACGAGAATCCCGTTTAAAACCCAATAAGGTTTTCACCAAGTCATGGCTACTACATTGAGCAACTTTCAAAACGCAACAGGCGTGCGGCACGCGCGGCGGTCTCTCATCCTCGTCGCAGACGACGACGATGATACGCGTTTCCTGTTCCGCACCATGCTGGTGATTCGAGGCTACCGCGTCATCGAAGCCGCTGACGGCGAGGAGACCGTCCGCCTCGCGGAGAGAGCGCGCCCCGACCTGATCCTGATGGACGGCAGCCTCCCGCGCATGGACGGTTTCGACGCCACGCGGCAGATACGCGAACTCGGCCACGCCGGGCGTGTGCCGATTGTCTTCGTCTCCGGCCACGCTGAAGCGGCCTTCCTCGCACGGGCCCTCGAAGCCGGGTGCGACGAGTATCTCGTGAAGCCGCTCGGCGTCGGCCAACTCGGCGACGTGCTCGAAAAATATCTCGGCCATCACGCGCGAGCTTTCGCCATTTAGATTTACTTGGAGTGTTTAGAGTATGAGCGTCTCGCTGCTGACCGCACAGGAACTATTCGGGCTCTATGAACTCGACGCCGCCGGGACGGTGCTTTATTACCGGATCGAGCCGTGCGGGAAGCCGGGCAGCACGTCACCGGACATGGCGGGGCACAACTTCTACGACGAGGTCGCGCCTTTCGAGAACGTCGAAGAGTTCCGGCGATGCGTGACTCGGTTCACACGCGGCGAGCAGCCCGCCGACAACTTCAAATTTGACTGCCGCTATGCAGGCTATGCTCAGCCGGTCAAGGTGCTTCTGGCGCGCATCCGCGAGCGCTTGAACCACGACCTCACGAAGTCCGTCCTCGTGCACATTAGACAGGGCGCGTAACTCTCTAGTGGAGATTCGGAATTTTCAGAGGTGACGATGATGAAAGAGATGCTCACCAATAAAATACTGACAGGGCTGCCCGACGCCGAGTTCATGCGCCTGATGCCCTTACTCCAACCCGTTGCTCTCACTACCGGAGAGCGTCTCTCGGAAGCCGGAGAGACGGCGCGGTTCATCTACTTTCCCGAAAGTTCCGTCATCTCCTGCCACGCCGACATGCAGGACGGGAAATCCCCGGAGGTCGGAATGATTGGCTTTGAAGGCACGACCGGCATCACCTCGCTCCTCGGTTCTCGCCCGTCTGCGCATTCTCTGAACGTCTCGGTCGCGGGTAGCGCGCTCAGGATGAAGAAGGACGATTTTGAGCGGGAGATACTGCGCGGCGATGGGGTCGAGCAGTCGCTTTTAACTTACGCGGGCGATTACGTCAAGCAAATCTCGCAACGCTTCGCCTGCGCCGTTCTCCACCGGCTTGAGCAGCGACTCGCCGTTTGGCTGCTGCTGCTCGCCGACCGCCTCGACACGGACGTGATTCAGATTACGCATGAGCGAATGGCCGAGCACCTCGGCGTGCGCCGGGCCGGCGTCACCATTGTAGCCGCGGAGATGCAGGCCACGGGGGCGATCAGTTACACGCGCGGGAGTTTGCGCCTCAACGACCGGCAGACGCTGGAGGCAATGGCCTGCGAATGCTACGGGGCGCTCGCCTCAAGCCATCAGCAAACCACGTATATGTGAAGTCTGCGGCTTGTTTCCCGTCCGGCCAAAGTACGTCTTAGTACAGACCGGGGAAGCCCATCCCTGATAAAAGCATGTCAGGTTGCGCCACCTCGGAGCAGCCTTCCGTGCGGGAAAGGGCTTCAATGAAAAACTCTGGCGGGCAACCTCCGACCATTCTGATCGTCGAGGATATAGGCTGGATACGTTCCAGCATGAAGAAGGCGGTCGAGCGTCAGGGCTACCGCGTCGCGCAAGCGACGGATGACGCGGAAGCGTTCGAGGCCGCCGAACGAGAATCAATCGAACTGATCCTGACGGAAGAGCAACTGCCCGCCTTCGATGCCCTGCTGGCTCGTCTGCGCGAGCACAACGCTTTAAGCAAAGTCCCCGTCGTGATTATCAACCCGGATGCCGACGAGGGCGCACGCCACGGCGACGCCTACCTGCTCACGGACTACGCCCATATCTCCTTCCTGCTCGCCGGCCTACGCCGCTGAGTGCGTCCCACCGGGAACCTTGATCTCTCAAGACCAACAGCGCGTGGATGATTCCTTTTAAACTTCTGCTTTGGCGAGTGTGACCGCCGCGGCAAAACAAGCGTGGACTGGTTCTTCGGCTTCAAGCTCCATCTGGTCATCAACGATTGCGGCGAGTTACTCGCCATCAGGCTCACGCCCGGCAACACAGACGACCGGCGGCCCGTGCCAGGGCTGGTCAAAGAGTTGTTCGGCAAACTCTTCGGCGACAAGGGCTACATCTCACAGCCTTTATTCGAGACACTCTATGACGAGGGGTTGCAACTGGTGACTAAACTAAAGAAGAGGATGAAGCAGCGACTGCTCTCGATGTTCGACAAGATCATGCTGCGAAAGCGAGCCATCATCGAAAGCGTGATCGATCAGCTCAAGAACATCTCAAACATCGAGCACAGCCGCCACCGCAGTGTCACCAACTGCTTCGTCAACTTGATAGCCGGGCTGATTGCCTACACGTATCGGGAGAAGAAGCCATCCCTGAACATTCGTGTCAAAGATCAATTGCAGCTTCCGACTCTGGTGTTCTGAGTTCGCTTATCCCGAACTCACGTTATCTAACATTCGGAGTCCGATAACACAAGTTCTGTCATAAATAATACTAAGTGTCACGCATAACACTATTCAAATGTTGTTCCCGATGTTACTATCTCGCCTCACCATGAACGGCCACCCACACCACGAAAAGCTCTCCCGCTTCTCAGCTCACCTCGAGGAACTCTTCTCCAGAGTCGCGGGCGGCGGCCCACAACCTCTGCCGCAGGAACTAGCCGACGAGATAGCCACCAC
>JAIVJM010000006.1 GCA_020199995.1 Acidobacteriota bacterium
GATGCTCATATCCATCTCACTTTCTGTTGCATATTGGGTCGTACTTCATTGTTGGAACACAATACAGCAAGTAAGCAACTTCACAAACCGGATTACGATTATAGAGGCTAGCGCCTAACGCTGATTAGACCGCTCGCAGCGGTCTAATCAGGATTGCTGGCGACTTTTACCGCTACCCATGACAGAACTCGTTTTCCCTTCGGGTCTTTAGATTAGATGACGGCCATGAGGACTATAGACTGGAGACTGAACACGGTCCCTCATTCTTTCAGCACGTGGCGCAGCGCGCCCTCAAGCTCAGGGTAGGCGAACTGGTAGCCGGTCGCTTTAAGCCGCGCCGGTTCGACGCGCGCGCCGCCGAGGAGGAGCGAGTCGGCCATCTCACGTCCGAGGGCGAGGCGGAGGGCGAAGGCAGGCATGGGCAGGAGGGCCGGGCGGCTGAGCACGCGCCCCATCGCCTTCGTGAATTCGGCGTTGGTGACGGGCGCAGGGGCAACGGTGTTGACAGGGCCGCGAACCTGCTCCTCGTTGAGCGCGTGCTTGATGATGCCGACCACGTCGTCGAGTGCGACCCAGCTCATGTACTGAGCGCCGCTCCCCATGCGCCCGCCGATGCCGAGCTTGAAGGGCGTCAGCATCTGCGCGAGCGCGCCGCCCTCCGCAGCGAGGACGATGCCGATGCGCAGATGGACGACGCGGATGCCGGCCTGGCTCGCGGGCAGCGCCGCCTTCTCCCACTCGCGGCAGACTTCGCTCAGGAACTCTTCGCCCGAAGCGCTCTCTTCATGCAGCAACTCACCGCCACGGTTCCCGTAAAAACCGATGGCCGACGCGCTCACCAGAACCTTCGGCTTCTCCCTTAACCCCGCGAGCGTCTCGGCCAGCAGCTTTGTGCTCTTGACGCGGCTGTCGCGGATGCGCCGCTTCTTCTCAGCCGTCCAGCGTCCCCCATAAGCGATGAATGATGAATGATGAATTAAAAGCAAGGTTTCTTTAATCCATCATTCATCATTCATCATTTCCTCTATCGCTTCCCGCGCCACTTCGCGGTCGTCGAAGTGTTGCTTCGTCTCGCCGACAATCTGGTAGTCCTCGTGCCCTTTGCCCGCGATGAGCACGAGGTCGCCGGGGCGCGCTTCACGTATGGCGCGGCGGATGGCTTCGCGGCGGTCGGCGACACGGACGTAAGCCTTATCGCTCGCGCGCAGGCCCACTTCGATGTCGTCGAGGATTGTCTCGGGGTCTTCAGTGCGCGGGTTGTCGGAGGTGGCGATGACGATGTCGCTGAGACGCGCGGCGACCTCGCCCATCGGCGCGCGCTTCGAGCGGTCGCGGTCGCCGCCGCAGCCGAAGACCGTGATGACGCGCCCCCGTGTTACGTCGCGCGCCGTGCGCAGGACGTTCAGGAGCGCGTCGTCAGTGTGAGCGAAGTCCACGACGACGGCGCAGCCGCGCACGTTTGGCACGCGCTCGAACCGTCCCGGCGCACCCGCGCAAACTTTCAAGGCGCGAGTCACGGCCTCCAAACCGAAGCCGTGTTCCAGCCCGGTCGCGGCGGCGGCGAGTGCGTTGTAGATATGTGGCCGACCGACGAGCGGCGATTCGATGAAGGACTCGCCCTGAGGCGTGATGAGCCGAAAACTCACCCCCTCAAGTGTGAACTCGACATCCCGCGCCGTGACTTCCGCCGCTGCTTCGAGCGCGTAGCGGACGACGCGCTCGCCTTCCTTCTCTAATTCTTCCGCCAGCCGCACGCCGTACTCGTCGTCCACATTGATGATTGAGACCCGAGGCCGCTCGCCGAGGCTCCCGTCGAAGAGCTTGAGCTTGGCGGCGAAGTAAGTCTCCATCGTCCCGTGGTAGTCGAGATGGTCGCGCGTCAGGTTCGAGAAGACGGCCACGTCGAACCTGAGCGCGTCGCAGCGGCGCAGGTCGAGCGCCTGTGAAGAGGCTTCCATCACGGCCACGCCGCAACCCTTTTCGACGGCTCGCCGGAGCAGGCGCTGGATGTCGGACGACTCTGGCGTCGTGTGCTCTGCGCGCGTGCGCTCGCCCGCGACGCGGTACTCGACCGTGCTCAGGAAGGCGTTCGGAGTCCCCGCTTCATCGGCCATCGCGGCGACGAGGTAGGCGGTCGTCGTCTTCCCGTTCGTTCCCGTAATGCCGACCAGCCGCAATTCGCGCGAGGGATGGTCGTGGACTTCGGCGGCGGCGAGCGCGAGGGCGCGACGCGCGTCTTCGACCTTGACCCACGAGCCTCTAAAGCCTTCGGGACGTTCGCCCTCCGAGACGACGCCCGCCGCGCCCTGCCGCAGGGCATCCTCGATGAAGCGATGCGCGTCCACATTCGCGCCGCGAATCGCGACGAAGAGCCAGCCCTCCCGCACCTGCCTCGAATCGTGCGTCACGTCAGAGACGGAGGCGCGCCCGTCGCCCGCTAACTCTCCGCCGACCGCGCGCGCGACTTCGCCGAGCGTCACGAAAGTTTGCTTTGCCACTCCTGAAAGGTCGTCTCCCTTTTGCGCAATCCGAGTTGACGAAAAAACTGTGGGCGATTATAACCCGCGCCGCTTCAAGGCCGCTCGATTTCCAGCTCCGCGACGAGCGGCAGGTGGTCTGAGGCGAGTGTCTGCACGACGCGCGCGCTCTTTACGAGGATGCCGGAGCCGCCGTGGAAAATATAATCAATCCTCTTCCTCGGTTTGTCAGCCGGGTAGGTGAGCCCCCCCTCCGCGGCCCCGCCCCCCGCGGGCCACACGTCGTTGAAATGCTTGAGCATCAGTTGGTAGGTAGTACCCGAAGGCTCGTCGTTGAAGTCGCCGGCGACGATGAGCGGCGCTTCCTGCCGCGCGCGAAGCGCGGCGAGCAACTGCCCGGCCTCGTAGAGACGGTTGTCGGCGTGCTGGTAGTCGAGGTGCGTGGTGACGAAGTTGATTCTCTGCCCTTTAAGTTCGACTTCGACGCGGAGGAAGCCTCGGCGCTCGGCCTCGCGCAGGTGTGCATAGCGCCGGTGGTCTATCGAGAGGATGGGGAGGCGCGAGAGCACCGCCACGCCGTACTGCCCGCCCTGAAAATTCAGGTTGTGCGCGAAGGCGAACTCCATCTTCGTCAAACGCGCCAGCTCTCTGATCTGGTCAACGCGCCCGGTGCGCTCGACGCCGCGGTCAACCTCCTGCAAGGCGACGAGGTCGGGTCGCTCGCGCCTGATGACCTCAGCGATGCGCGCGAGGTCGAGTTTTTTGTCCATCCCGAGGCCGACGTGGACGTTGTAGGTCATCACGCGCAGCCTGACCTTACCGCGCGCTTTCGTGCGCGGAAGTGTCAAGGCGGCGAACAACGCCGCCAGCACACACAACAGTACCGCGAGCGGTAGCGAGCGGGTTCTCGCCGCCCGCCCAAACCCGCTCGCTCTCGTTCGCGGTACTGTCTGAACGTGCTTCTTCATTTAGACTTTGATAAAGATTCGCCGGCGGTAAAGAATCCACATCAGCCCGAGCCACAGCAGCACGAAGCAGAGGGCGAACATGAGCGACGCGTTGACTGGCGACGCCCACGAAGCGAACAGATTGTTGAAGATGACGCTGTGCAGCGCGACCTGCTTGCCCTCCGCGCCCGCGAATTTGATGAGCCCGAGGAGCCGCGCGAAGATGCCCGTCAGGAAAAAGACCGCGAGCGCGTTAACGCCGAAGACGACGAAGGGCGTCGCCCAACGACGCACGCCCTTGATATCTATCAGCCAGTAGCAGACAGCGAGGAGTTGCAGCGCCATCCCCGCCGTGAACAGGACGTAAGAACTCGTCCACAAAGGCTTGTTGATGGGGAACCAGAAGTTCCACGCCCAGCCCGCCACGACACAGCCCGCGCCCGCGACGAACATCGCCGCCGTTCGCTCGACGGGCGTCCGGCGCGAGCGCAGCAGGTGGCCTGTAAGCACGCCGCAGAGCGTCGTCGCAATCGCGGGAATCGTGCTCAGAATCCCCTCTGGGTCGTAGACCTTCGCCTGCTTCCAGATGTGCCCCTCCAACAGCGCGCGGTCAATATACGCGGCCAGATTCCCTTCCTTGCCGAGGTCGCCCGCGCCAAAGCCGGGAACCGTGACGAGCGTCATCAGCATCCAGTAGACGACGAGGAGCGCCGCCGCGATTAATCCTTGCGTGCGCCAGTCGGTCTTGAGAAAAATGATCGCCGCGAAGAGGTAGCAGACGGCGATGCGCTGGAGGACGCCGGGGACGCGGATGGTCGGGAAGTCGAAATAGGGAAAGCCCGCAAGCACCATCCCGAGCGCGAAGATGACGAGCGAGCGGCGGAGGATTTTGACATAGAGGTCGCGCTTCGGGCCGCCCGCTTCGGCGCGGCGAGAGAGCGCGAGCGTGATCGAGACTCCGACGATGAAGAGGAAGAACGGGAAAATGAGGTCGGTCGGTGTCCACCCGTGCCATTCGGCGTGCTTGAGCGGCGAGTAGATCGCGCCCCACGTGCCGGGGTTATTCACGAGAATCATCCCCGCGATGGTCATGCCGCGGAACGCGTCGAGCGAGAGCATGCGCCCCGACGCCTCCAAGCCCCCTTGTTCCACGGTCGTCGCACTCATTTTCTTCAACTCCTCACTGTCGCGTTGCGGACGCGTCGTTTCTCTTCCCGTCCAGTTGAATCCCCGCCCCGATCTCAAAGAGCCCCGGAATCCTGACCGGCAGACGCCCGCGCGTGGGGACTTCGCCGAGCAGGACGCGGACGGCAGCCGCCTGCGCCACGTCTTCGATGGCGTAGGCCGTGAGGTAGACCGCGGCTTCGGGGAATTGCCTGATGAGATATGGCCCGCCGAAGGCCGCCACGGCGACGGGCTTACCCGACGCAATCAGTCGGCGGACGAACTCGGCCTGCGCCTCGGGCAAAGCCACCGTGCCTTTGTTCGCCGCGCGCTTGACGAAAGGCGCGACGACGACTGTCTCGGCCTTCGACGCTTCGGCCAGAAGCTTTTCGTATTCTTCGGCGGTCGTCCTCGGGTCGGCGCGGAGCACGCGCGCGTTCTTCAGACGGCTTTTAATCTCGGGGATAAAGGTGCGCCCCTCCTCCGGGTCTTCGTCCGCGGCAATGACGACGAAGAGCGTGCGGGCCGCGCGCGCGGCGTCGAGTGGCAGCAGACCGCCGCCGTTTCGCAGCAGCGTAATCGAGTGCTCGGCGACCCTCCGCGCTTCGAGCACTGACTCCGGGCGCTCGATCACACGGTTGACTGCGGAGAGATCAACCACACGCTTCTCCGCGAGGCCCAGACGGTATTTCGCGCGCAGGATGCGGCGCACGCTTTCGTCAATGCGCGACTCTGAAATCTCGCCGCGCCGGACGGCCTCGACAATCGCGTCGAGCGCGCCCTTCGGGTCGGGCGGCGAGAGCGCGAGGTCGGCTCCTGCCTTGATGGCGCGCACCGCGGCCTCGCCGCCGGGGTAGCCCTTCGTAATCGCGCCCATCCCGAGCGAGTCCGTGACGATGAGGCCGTCGAAGCCCAGCTCGCGCCGCAGCAGCTCGCCGGTCAACTTCGGCGAAAGCGAGGCGGGCAGCTCGTCGCCCGTGACGAGCGGGAGGGCGATGTGCGCCGTCATCACGGCGTCAACCCCGGCGGCAATCGCGGCGCGGAAAGGGACCAATTCGACCCTTTCGAGACGCGCGCGGTCGGCCTTGATGGTGGCGAGCCCGATGTGCGAATCAACCGCCGTGTCGCCGTGCCCCGGAAAATGCTTTGCGGTCGCGAGCGCGCCGCCATCGCGCACGCCGCGCACCGCGGCTTCGACGAACTCGGCCACGCGCCGCGGGTCTTCGCCGAAGCTGCGCACGCTGATGACCGGGTTGTCGGGATTATTGTTGATGTCCGCAACAGGCGCGAAGAGCCAGTTGACGCCGACGGCGCGCATCTCTTCGGCGGTGATACGGCCCTGCAGGTAGGCGGCGCGCGGGTCGCCAGCCGCGGCCACGCCCATGCTGTTGGTGAAGGGCGTGCCGTTCTTCATCTGCATGCGCAGGCCGCGCTCGTAGTCGGCGGCGACAAAGAGCGGGACGCGCGCCGCGCGCTGCAATTCGTTCGTCAGCGCGGCGACCTCGTTCGGGCTCCCGCCGCGCACAATAACGCCGCCCAGAGCCTGTTCAGTCACCTGCTTTTTCAGCTCCCCGAAGCGCTCACCCGAGACGTTCATAAACTCGGTCTGCGTGGCCGTCATCAACATCTGCCCGGCGCGCTCGCGCAAAGAGAGGCTCTTCAACGTCTCTTCGACCCAACGCGTCGCGGCCCTCTCGTCCGCGACCGCTCCCGAACTCGTTTTCGCGGTTTGCCGCGGCGACGCGACGACCGCCGCGGAGAGTGTCGCGGCGAGCAGGACGAATGAAAGGGGTCTCGGACTTTTCATTGAATCTCTACTTTCAGTTTGGCTGGTCGGGACGAGAGCCGAGGCCGAACTCGGCGGGTGAAGGCAGCGTCGAAGTCTGCTCGTACTCACGCAGAAGGTCTTCGAGCTGCTTGCCGCGCGCAAGCCAGCGCGAGACGGCGAGATCGTAGCGCGCGAGGATACTGTCGAGCCAGTACGGGCGATTCTCACGCAGCCATTGTTCGCGGTATGCCGCTCGCAGCAGCGTCAGTTCCTCAGCCATCTCGCGGAAAGAGTTGTAGACTGCGCCCGTATAGGAGCGGAGCCGTCGAACCTTGCGCCGGTCGCCGAGGTTGAGATAGGCGTTCCAGTAGTCGCGGCTGAACTGTTCAACGACCTGCATCCGCCGCCCCAGATGGTCGAGGCGGCGTGCGGCAAAGATGGCCGCGTCAACCGCCGTCCGGTTGCGCCGCACGCCCTCGCGCTCGCGCAGCAGCACCTCTTCCGCCCCCTCGACCGCGAGGCGCATCTGCCGCGTCTTCTCGCCGAGGGCGCGCGCGCTCTCTTCCTGAAAGATGTCGTTGAAGGGGTCGCGCCAGAACAGCGCGTCACTCGCGGCGGTGCCGAGCAGCGTGCCCGCGCTGCCGAGCACGCGCAGCGCCTTCGTCACCTCTCGGCCCTCGCGGCGAAAGAAGGCCCACTGGAAGTCGCGGTTGAAGTCGCCTGTATCGGCGCTCGCGTCCTCCCACGAGACAGCCGCGCCGAGCACGACGGCATACCAAGTCATCTCGAACAGAGACTCGCCGTCGTCGTCCCACTGCGTGTTCATCATCCCGAGAGCGTCCGCGGCCTGTCCGTCGCGCACGAAGTTTTTGATGTTGATGGTGGCGGCGTCGAAGTTGGGAAAGATTTGGTTCCAGCTCTGCACGCCGGGGCAGACGAACTGTTGGAGACCGGCCTTCAGAAAGGGTTCGATGCGCGCCTTGAAATCTTTGCGTGGCGTGTAGTCCCAGTTCATCACGATCATGTCGCGCGGGATGCTGCCGATGAGTTCCGGGTGATTGAGCGCGATGTCGCCCCAGAACATCAGACGCCGGTCGTAGGGCTTCAGAATCTCGCGCACGCGCCGCAGGTGCTCGAAGTAGACCTTGCCGACGCCTTCTGCCTTGACCGCCTCGGCGCTGCGCCCCTGCCCCAGCTCGAACGTCTCGTCCGCGCCGATGTGGAAGAACTTCGAGGGGAAGAGTTCGGCGAGTTCCACGTACCAGTCGGCGATGAGTTTGTAGCTTCCTTCGGCCTGCGGCGAGAGCACATCGCCGTAGGGCACCTCGGCCAGCTCGTTGTACTTCTCCAGCCGGAGCGCCTTGTGCAGGTGGCCAAATGTCTGCTGCTCGGGGACGAGTTCAATATGATAGCGGCGCGCGTAAACTACCAGCTCGCGAATTTCGGCGGGCGTCAGCGAGCCGCCTTCGGGGCCGATGAGCGGGTGCGCGTTCGACTTGAAGGTGTGCTCCATGTAGAACGAGTGCATGTTGAGCTTGAAGGCCGCAAAGGTGCGCAGTTGCCGCTTGACGTATTCGACGGTGGGGACGGGGCCGCGGCTGATGTCGTCCGACACCGCGCGCCAGCGCATCGTGGGCCAGTCGGCGATGTGTGCGCCCTGCACGTATGCGCGCTCGCCCGCGCCGCGCACCAACTGCTTCAAAGTCTGCAAGCCGTAGAACGTGCCCGCCGTCGTCCGCCCCGCGACGACGATCTCTCGGGCCGTGACGCTCAGCAGGTATCCTTCGTCGTTGACGCGCTCGGCTCTGACATCAAAATTCGCACGCTCCAGCGCTTCGGCGGTGCTTTGATTGCCGATCAGGCCGACGACGATGCGCCCGCGCCCGGAACCTGTCCCCAATTTGAGCGCGAGGCCCGCCGTCTCTCGCACGTCGTCGATAAAATCCTGCGCGGCGAAGCGGTCGTCCTCCGACTTTTTATCGGCCAGCACCAGACGCGTCTTTTGCCCGAGCATGAATCTCTCGCCTGTCTCTTTCAATTGCTTCGGACGTGGAAGAATTTGGACTATGCTTTCGCGGGTCGTTGTTTCGGGCGCAGCCTTTTCGTGAGCGGGCTTTGTCTGTGCGTGCGCGCCCGCCGGGGCGCTGAGGACGAACACGCAGCAGAGCAGAGTCGCGCGGACTCTGCTCTCGAAAACAGAAGCGATTCGCATAATTTTAACTTTAATTGCCGTAGCCCTGTGGAAAACTCGTCTGTACACTTGCGCCGACATTTAACATGATGGCAAAAGAGTGTCAACGCGCATGCTCGTCCGGCGCTTCGGGTCACTTGAGAGAGAGGCGAAAAAATTTGTCACTGATGCTTGAAGAGATCGCGCAGCAGCCAGCCGCGCTCGAACGAACCATCAACGAGGAGCGCGGGAAGGTCGCGCGGCTCGGCGAACACATCAAGGCGCGTAACATCGACCTCATCGTGCTGGTGGCGCGCGGCTCTTCCGACAACGCCGCGCTCTTTGGTCGCTATCTGCTCGAAATCGTGACGGGCATTCCCGTCGCGCTCGCCGCCCCTTCAGTCCACACGCTCTACGGAGCGCGGCTCAGGTTGGAGCGCGCGCTCGTCGTCGGCGTCTCGCAGTCGGGCGAGGGCGAGGATATCAACCGCGTCCTCGAAGACGCGCGCGCCTCCGGAGCATGCACCATCGGCATCACTAATGAGCCCGCCTCGACGATGACAGGCATCGTGGACGAGACGCTGCTCATGCACGGCGGGCGCGAGCGTTCGGTGGCTGCGACGAAGACGTTCACGGGTCAGCTTCTCCATTTCTACATGCTCGCCGAGGCGCTCAAGGCGGACGGCGCGGCGAGCCTCAACTACGAAGCCATCCCCGAATACGCGGCGCGCGCGATGGAGCTTCGGCCACTGATCGAAGGGCTCGTCGAGCGTTACGTCTTCATGGAGAACTGTGTGGTCGTGGGCCGGGGACTCGTCTATGCCAACGCCTTCGAGATGGCGCTCAAGTTGATGGAGACCTGCTACGTCGTGGCCGAGCGCTTTTCGTCCGCGGACTTCATGCACGGCCCGCTGGCGATTGTCGAGCGACACTTCCCGATCTTCATCTTCGCTCCTCCGGGCGTCACTTTGGGGGGCGTGCGCGAACTCCTCGCGCGTCTCAAAGAGCTGCGCGCCGACACGCTCACCTTTACGGCGGACGCTGAGGCCGCGCGGCTCTCGACGCGCGCCGTAATGATGCCCGGCGAGATCGGCGAGACGCTCTCGGTTATCCCCTACATCATCCCCGCGCAGCTCTTCGCCGCGCTGCTCGCCGACGCCAAAGGGCTCGACCCCGACGCGCCGCGCTCGCTCGCGAAGGTGACGCGCACGCTATGAAGATTACTTCAGCGAGGGAACATGAACATTCTGATTCTCGGCGGCACGATGTTTCTCGGTCGCGATCTGGTCGAAGCAACCCTCGGGCGCGGCCACGAGGTGACGCTCTTCAATCGCGGGCAGCACAACCCCGAACTCTACCCGGAAGTCGAGAAGCTGCGCGGCGACCGCGACGGTAATCTCGAAGCTCTGCGTGGCCGTCGCTGGGATGCGGTCATAGATACGTGCGGCTTCGTCCCTCGGCTGGTGCGCGACTCGGCGGAGTTGCTGTCAGACGCGGCGAGTCTCTATGTTTTCATCTCGTCAATCTCCGTCTATCCCGACCACTCCCGGGCGGTGGACGAGACTTCAAAGGTCGGGACGCTGGACGACGAGAGCGTCGAGGAGATTACGGGCGAAACTTACGGGCCGTTGAAAGTGCTCTGCGAGCAGGCCGCGGAGAAAGCGATGCCGGGCCGTGTGCTCGTGATCCGCCCCGGTCTTATCGTCGGGCCGAACGACAAGACCGTGCGGTTCTCTTACTGGACGGGCCGCGTCGCGCGCGGCGGCGAGGTCTTAGCGCCGGGAAGCACCGACCGACAGATTCAGTTCATTGACTCGCGCGATCTGGCGGAGTGGACGGTGCGCATGGCCGAAGAGTCGAGGACTGGCGTCTACAACGCCAACGGCCCTGATTACCGGCTCACGATGGGACGATTTCTGGAAGAGTGCCGGAGCGTCAGCGGGAGCGACGCCCGCGTAACGTGGGTTGGGGAACGATTCCTGCTCGAACGGAGTATAGAGGCATGGTCTGAACTCCCGCTCTGGGTTTCAGATGAGGATGAACCGCATCGTTACTTTATGGCGAACAACATCGCCAAGGCTCTCGCCGCCGGTCTCACCTTTCGCCCGCTTGCCGACACCATCCGCGATACGCTCGAGTGGCAAAGCCAGAACGAGGTGACGACAACGGACAAGACGGGCGTGCCCGTCCCCGATATAACGCTCAAGCCGGAACGCGAGCGCGAACTGCTCGAAGAATGGCATAAAGAGAAGCACAAGGCAGTAAGCAATAGACAGTAAGCAGGAGACAGTAAGCGGTAGCCGTCAGAGCGCCCATCAGGATTGTAAGCGCCGTCAGGCGCGGCAGAATTTAGCCCACGGCGTGAGCCGTGGGAACCAGCAACGAGAAATGTGTGGAGCCCCGTCAGGGGCGAAAGAAATTCAACGACCGGCTCATGCAACGTTGAATTTCTATCGCCCCTGACGGGGCTCCGTTGTTTAATTATCGTGTCTGCCCCAAGGCTCACGCCGTGGGCTAAATTCTTACGCGCCTGACGGCGCTTACAATTTGCCTTCCGCCCACTGTCCACTGCCCACTGCCTTCTGCTTTCTTCTCCGGCTACTTTGTCTTGCTTTGTGGGACGAGCCGCATGATCCGGTCGTCGTTCAGCTTGGGCCGTCCGCGTCCGTCGCGGTTCGAGGTGGAGAAATAAAGCGCGCCGTCCGGCCCCTCGGCCACGTCGCGGATGCGCCCGTACTGTTTTTCGAGCAGTCTCTCCTGACTGACGACGCGCCGCCCGTCGAGCACGACGCGGATGATGCACTCGCCGCGGAGGTTGCCGAAGAAGAAGTTGCCGATGAAGGCCGGGAAGGCCGCGCCGCGATAGAAGACGGCGTTGACGAAAGGATTGTCGGGCGGGACGGTGCCGTCGTCGTTCAGGCGCAGAGTCTTTCCGGCGAGCGAGTCGAGACGCTGCGCGAATTCCCTCTGCGCGCCGTCGCCGGTCGTGACGTAGAGCTTGCCGTCGGGGCCGAAGCGCAGGCGCGTCCCCGCGTGGTACTGGGCCGCGGGGATTCCCTCGATAATGAGCTTTCGTTCGGCGAGGCCCGTGCCGGTTTCGCGGAAGCGGACGACGCGCACGCGGATGCCGTCCTGCTTGTAAGCGTAGGCGAGATAGAGTTGCCGGTTTTCGTCGAAACGCGGGTGCAGCACGAGCCCCATCAGCCCGCTCTCGCTCGATGTCTCGACGTCTTCAATCGTCGCCAGTGGCTCTGGACGCAGCAGCCCGCTCTCGTAGACTCGGACACGTCCCGGTCTCTCAGTGAAAAGCATCCGCCCGTCGGGCGCGAAGACTATTGACCAGGGGACTTCAAGGTTACCCGCGACGGTCTCGACGCTGAAGCCTACCGTACCGCCTTCGGCTGTGCCCGCGAGCTCGACCGCGCCGCTCGTCTCGGGTGCGACGCCCGGCGCACCGCCGCCGCCGCCCGTTCCCTTCTCCATCCGCGGAGCGCCGCACGAAAACAGAAACGCGAAGGCGCACGCCAACGCGAAGCAGGCTCGTTGTGCCGGCATCTTCTCCCCCTTGATTTGTGTCTCGGTGTTCAGTGTGAAATGTACTCGTGGAGCAGTTGCAGCTCGGCCCCCTGCTCGCTGATTTCGACGCGCATGATGTCGCGCATCGAGAGCATGCCGACGAACTTCTCGCCCTCGACCACTGGCAGGTGACGGCTCCCGACTTTCTCCATCAGTTCGAGTGCGTTGTGCGGGGTATCGTCGCACTCGATGACGGCGCTGGGCTCGCTCATGACCTCGCGGATGGGGACGCTCGACGGGTCGAGTTTGCGCACGATGACGCGCTTCAAAAGGTCGCGCTCGGAGAAGATGCCGCACAACTTGTCGCCGTCGTCGAGCACGCAGACCGCGCCGATGTTGCGCGCCGCCATGAACTCAGCCGCTTCGAGGGCCGTCGCCGTGTCGCGCACGAAGTAGGGTTCCCGATCACACACCACGCGTCCGATGTTAATCATTTGAGGTCTCCGATCCCCCTCCCGTTGAATCTCGCCTAACTCGCGCGCATTATACAAACTCAGAGCGCCGGCGATGAAGCTTTTTGCGTGGGCGCGCTTGTCCCTCTTTTCTCATTTCCGAAATTCTTAAACTTCGAAGAGAGCTCCCTGCGGCGTCGGGCGGCGGAAAGTGGAGCGCGGCTGGCCGGGATATGAGCGGCCCTCGCTTCGGTTGAAGCCGAGGCGTTCGCAGTGGACGCGGAAGCTTTGCTCGATCATCTTCCAGTATTCGCCGCTGCCGCGCATGCGCTCGCCGAACTCGCTGATGTTGAGGCGGCCCCCCTTTGCCTCGCGCAGCCGCGCCAGCACGCGCTCGGCTTTGGTCGGCAGGCGCTCGCGCAGGCGCTGCTCGAAATAGGGCGCGACGCTTCCGGGCAGGCGCAGGATATTGATGAAGGCTTCGCGCGCGCCCGCCTCTTTCGCGCGCTTGAGAAGCGCGGGGATGTGCGAGTCGTTGAGGCCGGGGACGAGCGGCGCGATGCCGATCCCAACGGGGATGCCCGCCGCCGAGAGTTCAGCCATCGCGCGGAAGCGCGAGTCCGGCGAGGGAGCATGTGGTTCGAGGGCGCGCGCCGTCTCGTGGTCGTTGAAGCCGATGGTGAAGAAGACGCTCGCCTGCGATTCGCGCGCGAGCGCGGCGAGCACATCAGCGTCGCGGCGGACGAGCGCCGACTTGGTGACAATCCCGACGGGGTTGCGGAATTCGAGGCAGACTTCGAGGCAGCGGCGCGTCAGACGATAGTTGTTTTCGAGCGGCAGGTAGGGGTCTGAAGTGAACGAGAACATGAGCACGTCGCCGCGCCAGCCCGGTCGCATGAATTCTTCGCGCAGAAGCTCCGGCGCGCGCACCTTCGCCACGATCTTCGTCTCGAAATCCGTCCCCGCGCCGTAGCCGAGATACTCGTGCGTCGGGCGGCTGAAGCAGTACGTACAGGCGTGCGTGCAGCCTCGGTAGCAGTTGACCGAGTAGTCGAAGCCGACATCGGGGCTCCGGTTGTGCGTGATGATGCGGCGCGTCTCGGTCTCCTCGAAGACCTCGACTTTGGATTCCGGCGGCTCGCCCGTCCACTCGACGGAGGTCGAGAGCCAAGGATTCGGCGGATTGTCAACGTAGCGCATAGAACCTCCCGGCGACCAGCTTACCGCGACGGCGGAAGGCTGGTCTTGCTGTTGTCGGATTCGGGCTGACTCGGGAGGTGTTCAGTTCCGGGCGGCGATTTTACTATCTTTCAAGGGCGCTGTCTCGGCCCTCGTCCCACGTTCAGGGTCTATACATGCTTAGTGAGAACAAATTAGCCACGGAGACACAGAGGCTCAGAGGGAAATCAAGGAAAGAAAGAGGGGCGTGTTAAGGGAGGGTTGAATGATTCAACTCTCTATTTACCCAACCCTCTTTAACTTTCTTCGTCCTCTCCGTCTCTCTGTGCCGCTGTGTCTCTGTGGCTAATTCCTGACACGGAAGAGACCCCGTCCCACGTCACAAAAAAGAGTCGGTAGCGGTCGGGGTCTTCGAGCGTGATGAAGCGACCGCCCCAGCCCTCTTCGGCTGGCGGGGCGACGTCGAGCCCGAAGCCTCGCAGCCGCTCGTAGTAGGCGTCCACATCCGCGACCGTCAGGAAGAAGTGAACGCCGCGCCCGCGCCGCACCATCGTGATCGGAACCTCGGCCAGCATCAGCCTCAGACGACCGGCGCGCAGCGTCGCCAGCGGCGGCTCGGCCTCGGGCGTCAGCGCCTCGGCCTCGAAGCCGAGCCGCTCGACATAGAAGGCGAGCGATTCTTCCAGACTGTTGACTTCGAGGAAGAGGAGATCGAGTCCCTTGATGCTCATTTTTCTAAATCGAACCCCTTGACTCTCGACTGTTCAGATCGCCGTCATCGCCAGATAGACGCCGTAGATTCCGCCCGCCACGCACGACCAGAAGGCCAGCTCCTGCGCCCAGACGAAGCGCCTGACGGGGTGCGTCGGCTCGACGGACTCGCGCGCGAACGAGAGCGCGCCGTGCGCCATTAGCACGCCGAAGAGGACGATCCCGGCTCCAAGCAGGGCGAGCGGCCAGAGGAAGAGGACGTATTGAAACCTCACCAGGAAAAGCAGCGCGAGGCCGAGGCCGAGACAGAGCGCCGCGCCCACGATGCGCCCGCTCAAGGGGTCGGCCTTCGCCGCGGCTGAAGTGACGGGCCTGAAGCTCTCGTACTTCCCGACGCGGCTCCCGCGTCGAGAGTCGTAGACACGGCGCGAGTCCTCGTCGCCGAGCACGCGCCACGCCTCGTTGAGAGATTTCATGCGCTCCTCGTCGCCGCCGCGGTCGGGGTGATGGTCGAGCGCGAGGTGCTTGTAGCATCGCTCAAGGTCGTCGCGCGAGGCGTCGTCCTCCGCGCCCAGAATCTTGTAGTAATCCTCGGACGGTTCAGAATCTCTCATCAGCAAAATGCCGCGTGGAATGTGTTTGCCGGACAGGACAGATACTAGCGCCAATGCTCTCCGGCGTCCATCTTGACGGTACAACAGAACGGCGAGCGGTCGCGAGTAAAACAGTACCGCGAGCGATTTTTCGGGCGGGTTGACGTTGACGACACCCGCACCCGCCCGAAAAACCGCTCGCGGTACTGTTTTTATCGGCACGTATACTGCTGTGCTATGCTCGACGCCTACTCCTAATATTCAGGGCGCGGGTGAGAATCTCATGGCCTCCAGATTTGTTTCGGGCGACGACCTTGTGTTTCAGATCGAGAGCGGCTTCGGGCTGGTGCGCGTGCTCGCGGTCGAAGGCGAAGGTTCGGAGGCGGTCTGGCACATCCTCGTGTATGAAGAATTTTACCCCGAAGTCGAGGCCGCCGAGGCGGCGCTCGCGGGCGTCGAAGAATTGAAGGCGCGCATCCCGCATCTCGCGCTCACCGACCACGCCTTCGAGAAGACGCCCGTCGCGCGGCTCGGCAACCGTCCCGTGCGTGAAGGCGAGCTTGAAGCCTTCCGGCGCTGGCGCGAGTCGGGGGGCGAAGTCTTCGACCGCTCCGTGCTCCTCATGCTGGGCATGCGCTGAAGCAAACGCCGCCAAGAATCATGGCGGGCCGAAGCGTTCGCGGTATTCGATGGAGGTGATGAAGGCTTGAACCATCTGTGCCCTGCGGAAGTCTCCGTTGTGCTCGTCGAGCTTGCCCAGCCAGAAGAGGTAACCGGGGATGTCGGCGTCGCGCCGCAGGTAGCTGAAATACTGCATCTGGACGAAAGCTTTTCTGAATTCGGCGGCGACAAGCTCGGCATCCTCCGCCACCCGCCTGAGCACCGAGGCGCGGCCCGCGTCCGTGTTATTCGCTGACAACTCGGCCACCAACTCGTCGTGCTCCGCCTGTGAGAGCACGCCCCCCGCGTTCTCGTCGAGCTTACGGACGAACTGTTCGGGCGTCAGACTGGGCGGGTAGGCACTCTGGAATCGCGGGCGGGCGACGAACTCCCGCGCGAAGGCAGCCTTGTTGCTCTCCAGCCTCGCGGCCCAGTCGCCGACGCCGACCTGCACGCCCTCGGCGATGCGGTGCGAGTCGGAGATGAATTCGTCGAAGCTCACCGCGAAGGGCGTGCCGGGGATATTTGCGTAAGCCGTGCGGTAGATGCGCTGGACGAGAAAGCCGGTCTCCTGAAATTCAATCGAGAGGAAGAAAGCCGCAGAGGTATCTATGCGCCGCACTTCGCGGCACTGCTGGTCGGGGCCGCAGGATTCGATGTTGTTCGTCCAGAAGGCGAGCCCGTCGGCGTCGGGCTCGCGGTTGAGGAAGTCGTGATAATGCTGGCGGACGAAGAACTGTGTCTCGTCAATCGGATTCGAGACGGCGGGCGCGGCGTCGTTATCAATCAGGGTCAGGACTGCGGTCGGGGGGTCTGCAATGGCGTCGCCGCCCGGCGCGGCGCTGAGTGAAAGGAGGATGGTCTCGTTCCCCTCCTGAAAGGCGTCGTCGGTGACGAGCACGTCGAAGCTCTTCACGGTCTCGCCCGCGCCGAAGCGGAGCGTGCCGCGCGCCGAAGTGTAATCGGAGCGTTCGCTCGCCGTGCCGCCCGAAGTGGCGTACTCGATGGCGGCGGGGACGCTCGCGTCACCGAGGCGGACGACGTTCACCCTCTTCGAGTGCGCGCCCTCGCTGACGTTGCCGTCGGCGATGTCGAAGCGGACGACTGAAGACGCGCTCGCGAGTCCGAACTGGCCGCGAATCTCGCCCGCGGGGAAGGCGCTGCTGTGGACGTTGATGTAGAAGAGCCCCGCCTTGAGCTGGCTCACCTGCTGCGGCGTGAGGCTGATCTGGAAGTCCGTGAAGTTGCCGTTGGGCAAGTCGAAGACGGGCGGCGCGCTCTGCCCGGCGGGCGCGGGGCCGTGGACGTGCGCGATTGTCTGCGGCGTCGAAAGCCCGGCGAAGCGCAGCGAGACTCGCGCCGTCGTCTCGTCCTCGTCGAGCAGGAGCGTGGCCGTGCCGTTGCCTTGCGAATTGTTCGGCGGCACTTCCTGCGTCCCCGTCAGGCTGGCGGTAAAGAGCGAAGGTTTGGCGAAGATTTCGTAGACCGCGCCGTTCGAGAGCGAGACGATGTAGAGGTTCCCATCGGGGCCGGTCTGGATGTCGGTCGTGACGCCGAAGTCGCGCCCGACGACGAGGCTCTCGCTCTCGGCGAGGTCGAACTTGTCCGCGTTGTCGGCTACGCCGTCGGCGAGGCGCGCGTCGCCGTGCGAGAGCTTTGCGCGGTCGGCGCTGAGGTCGAAGCGGAAGAGGTAGCCGCCGAGGAGCGTGGTGCGCGAAGCACCGACGAAGAGGTCGTTGGCATACTGCGCGCCGAGCCCCGTCCCTCTGGCGAAAGCGATGGGCGAGGGGGCGACGGCGTATTTCCAACTGAACTCAGGCTCGGCGTAGTGAGAGCCGGGGAGGACGAAGAGGCGCGCGAGCGCCTGCGCGGGCGTGTCGGCGATGAGCGAGGGCGGCCAGCGGTTCTGTTGAAGGCTCAGGTTGAAGCGCGTCGTCTCGATTGATTTGTACTCGGCGACGCGGGCGGAAGGCCCCATCAACTGAATCCAGCCGCCGTTGAAGCCCGGCGCGACGCGGTTGATTTCGTCGAAGGAATCGTCGCCGTTCTCCTGCGTCCAGAGGTGGCCCGCGACGGGGTCGAAGTCCATGCCGAAGCTGTTGCGGACGCCATAGGCGAAAATTTTACGGACGTTCGCGGCGGCCTCGCCCGTGAAACCCGCGTCCGTGTTTGCGAAGGGGTTATCGGCGGGCGTCGAGCCGTCGTCGTCGAGGCGGAGAATAACGCCCGTGAGGTGCGCGTCGTCGGGCGCGGGGCCGCCGAACTCGTCGTCAGGCACGGGGCCGCCGCTCGTGATGTTCTGGAGGAGGCCGCGCCTCCCCGTGTCGCCCGCGACGATGTAGAGCTTGCCGTCGGGGCCGAAGCGCAGGACGCCGCCGTCGTGGTTGCCGCGCGCGGGCTGCCCCGCGTCGGTCTGTCGCGCGCGCAGGCGGATGATGCTGCGTTCGGGCGAAAGTTGCGAGCCGTTCCAGACGTATCTGTCCACGCGGTTGCCGAGCGTGGCGACTTCCTCGACGGCGCTCGTGTCAGCGCCCGTCGTGCTCTCCGACCAGAAGAGGTAGACAAAACCGTTACTCGCAAAGTTCGGGTGCAGGGCGATACCGAGCAAGCCCCGCTCGGAGGCGTTGTTGACGGCGAGGTCGAGCACGGCCCCTTTGTTCTGCCCGCCCGTGATGCGCACGACGCGGCCCGTCTGCTTCTCCAGCACGAGGAAGTCGCTCACGCCGATGAAGGCCATGCTGGTCGGCGTGTCGAGACCCGAAGCGACCTTGCGGACGCCGAGGTTCGAGACGGTCATCGAAGGCCCCGCGCTCTTTGCCGCGACGGGGATGGCCGCGTTAATGGTGTTGTTCGACGGGTTGAAATCGGCGTTCGTCGAATTAACGGTCGTGACGGTGTTGAAGGTGCCGGGCGCGTCGGGCACGATCTGGAAATCAATCGTCTGGCTCTCGCCGGGGGCGAGGTTGTTGAGCGTGCAGAAATAATTGAACTCGGTCGGGCCGGGAACGAGCGTGCAAGTTCCCGCGCCTTTGCTGAAAGACCCTTGTATCGGCGGGAGCTTCACTTGAACGGTGACGCCCTCAGCGGTCGCGGGGCCGTTGTTCGTCGCCGTCACGCGGAAGGTTAAGCCGACGCCGACCTGCGCGGGGTTCGGAGAAATAGTCTGGCTCACGGCGAGGTCAACGTCGCCCGCGTTGACGACGTTCAGAGTCACCTGCCGGGTGTGTGAAAGGCTCCCGCTCGTCGCGTTGATGTTCAGCGTGTAAGCGCCCGTCGGAGTGTTCGCCGAAGTGCTCACGTTGAGCGTGGAGGACTTCTGCGTCGTGTCGTTGAGGTCAACGGTCGCAGGTTGAAAACTCGCGGCGGCTCCCTGCGGCAGTCCCGAGACGCCGAGCGCGACTTGCCCCGTGAATCCGTTGCGGGGCGCGACGGAGATGTTGTATGCGGTCGCGCCGCCCGGCACGAGGGCGCGCGAGGCGGGCGACGCGGATAGGTCGAAGTCGGGCGTGGGCGGAGTGAAGACGGCGGTCGCGAAAGTGAAGTAGATGTTATCTCCGGAGCTGTTGCCGTCACCGTTGGCCTGATTCCCCGCGAGGTAGAAGCTGACCGGCCCGACATCTCCGGCGGGGGCCGTCCAGTCGAACGTCCAGCTCGCGCCGCTCTGCTGCCCCGGAAACGTTCCCTGCGAAGTGTGCTCGACGTACTGGCGCGCGGGGAACGGCCCCTGCCCGTCGAGCACCTGTGTCAGAGCGTCGCGCGGCGCGAGCGTCCCGGCTTTCTCTTCGGCGGCGTCGAGCGCCGTCAGTTGAAAGCCCCAGCGGACGCGCGTCAGGTCTGTGTTCGAGTGGCTGACCGTGATCTGGTAGGTCTGCCCCGGCGTGTAGGTCTGCGGCGCGTTGATCGTCAGCTTGCCGGTGCCGGGGTCGTTGACGAGGTGGCACTCCGAGCAGTCGAGTTCGCCGGGCGCGTGCGTGAACCCGGCGGGCGGCCCCGAGGAGAAGGCTTGCGCGCGCGGGTTCGCCGCGTTGTTCGTGAAAAGGACGGCGCAGCCCCCGATGACGAAGAGGAGCGTGATGAGGAGTTTGACTTGATTAATTCTGAGCATGAATGGAAACGCCTGCCGGGGCGGACAGAATAACAAAGTCGGAGCTTCAAGCGAAAAGCCCGGCGAGAGTTCGTCGGGCTTCGCGCTCGTCTAAGTTTTCGACCCCATTCCTTATCCCTCTCCCGCCCTCAGGTCTCAGAGCATGAACCCGAGGTTCGGCGACGGGAAGCGGTTGATGAGCGGGAAGACCGCCGGGAGGTCGCTCGAAGAGAGGCCGTACCATGCGGCGAGCGTGGCGGCGTACTGCTCGACGGAGGTGGTCGGTATCCAGCGCCCGCGCGGGGCGGAGCCGCCGTCCGTGTCGTCGGGGCCGCCGAGCGCGAGCGTCGGGTAGGTTCCGTAGAGGTTGCCGCCCCGCACCGCGCCGCCCAGAATGAGGTGGTGGTTGCCCCATGCGTGGTCGCTGCCGACCGCGTTCCCGGAGCCTGCGGGCTGGAGCGTGCGCCCGAAATCCGAGAGCGTAAATGACGTGACGTTGTTCTGCACGCCCAGCTCGACCGTCGCGTTATAGAAGGCGTTCATCGCCTGACTGACCTGCTGGAGGAGCAAGTCCTGCCCGCCGAGGACTGTCGGGTGCTGGCCGGAGTGCGTGTCGAAGCCGCCGATCTGGGCGAAGAATATTTGCCGCTTCATGTTGATGCCGGCAGCCGGGTCGTTGCCGGCCTTGATGAGGCGCGCGATCTGTAGGAGCTGGCGACCGAGCGACGTGTTCGGGAAGAGAGTAGTCAGCGCCGGGTTGACGCTGGCGAGGGCTGCGCGCGTCTGCAAGGCGCTCGAACGCGTGTCGCTCGCGGCGCGGACGAGCTTGAAGTTGTTGTCGAGAGTGCGCAGCTCGTTGAAGGAGGCGAGACGCGCGGACTGCTCGGCAGCCGAGCCGGTCATCGTCAGCGGGAGCACGTTATTGAGCGCCGTGTTCGAGTCGCCGATGGCGAGCTGCCGCGTGTTCGCGCCGGTCAGGAAGAGGTTGATGCCTGAGATGGAGACGTTCTGCGGGAAGGTCGCCGGGCCGTTCAGGACGGCGGTCAGGTCGGCGACGCGACCGCCCCAGCCCGTCTGGCTGACGGTGTTCGCCACCGCCGTCTGGAAGAGTCCCACCTGATCGGAGTGCGAAAACAGTTGCACCGGCTTCTTGCCCGTGCCGTTCTGGTAGGTCGTGCGCGTCAAGGGCTCGACGAGCGGCCCGTTATTGCAGAGCACGGCGAGCCGGCCCTCGCCGAAACGCGCCTGCATCTCCGGCATGCTCGGGTTGAAGCCGAAAGAGCCACCGCTGCCGGGCGAGACCGGGAGCAGGCTCGCCTGCGGGATGGCGAGACCGGAGGCGTTGCGCGCCGCTGCGTAGGAGGGGTACTGGTCGAGCGAGACGAACATGTTATTGCCGTCGTTGCCGCCGTTCATAAAGATGCAGACGAGCGCCTTGTAGTCGGTCGCGGCCTGCGGCGTGAGGGCATTGACGATGCCGAAGCTCTCGACGCTCGATGCTAAAGCCATGCCGCCGAGGGCGCACACGGAATTCCGTAGGAAGTCTCTGCGTGATGATGCCATTTTCTTTATCTCTGTACGTCGTACTGCGATGAAGTCGCCACAAGGTAGACCGCCACCTGCGCACGCTTGCGCGCGAACAGCGCGTCAGAGGTCGGGATGGCGTTCATGGCGTTGATGACCGAGGCGCGCATCGGCGCCGACATCGTGCCGTGCAGCATGAGCGAGTTGAGCCGGTCGGCGATGTCGCCGGGGTTCGCCGCCAGCGCTTCGAGGCTCGCAAGGTCGAGCGAGGTGCCGCGCGGGCGGTCGGTCGTGGTCGTCGTCGGCGCGACGCCCGTATAGACGAGCGTGTTGATGTTGTTAGCGCGCCGGAGCGTGGTCGAGGTCGAGAGAATCCCGAACGCAGGGCCGAGAATTTTCGTCCCCGGCACCTCGTAGTCAGGCTGGTAGTAACTGAAGACGGTCGTCGGCTGGAAGATCGGCTGATCGAGCGTCCCCGTGAAGTCGGTCGTTGAGCGTCCCGCCAGCACGCCGTCGCTCGTCGAAGTCTTGTCGAACGACTTGACGTTGAAGGCGCGCAGGACATTGTTGATGTACTGCGCAGGCTCTCGAAGCTTCCCGTAGTTCGGGTCGGTCTTCACGTCGCCGCGCGCCTCGGGGTCGAGCAGGACGGCCTGCACGACCGCCCTCATGTTGCCGCGCACATTCGTGCAGCCGTCGGCGTATAGCGCGTCGCAGTCGTTGTTGAAGACGCGTGCGACACGAGAGACATAGGCCGGTGAGGGGTTGCTCGTGACGAGGTGCTGGATGAACTGCCTGCCGACGAAGGGGCCGACGTTCGGGTGATTGAAGATATTGTCGAGGGCAACGGTCATGTCGGCCTGCGCGCACTGAATGTTCGCCGTCCCGCTCGCACTCGAGCAGGCGGTAGTAGTCACGCCGTTCAAAAGGGTCTTTGCGCCAAAGTCGTGGCTGGTGCCACCACGCGGCACCATCGGGTCACGCCAGTTGCTAACGCCCGGCACTATTGCTCCAGGAACAAGGTTCCAGCCCGTGAAGACGCGCGTGAACTCGTTGACGTGCGCCTGCGTGTAGGAGGGGATGGGGACGCCCTGCGCGTCGAGCTTCGGCGTGCCGTCAATGTTCAGCTCGTTGACGCCGAGGGAGAAGAGCTGGAGGATTTCGCGTGCGAAGTTCTCGTTCGGGCTCGTCCTCGTGCTCTGTCGCATATCGAGGTATTCGCCCATTTCCGGGTTGAGCGTGATCTCCTGCAAGAGAGTGCGGTAGTTGCCGAACGCCCCGCGGTCGAGCGCCTGCAAGTACATCGTCATCCAGCTCGCGCGGTTGAGGGGACTAAGGCCCGACACAACGGTAATCTGGTGGAGCGCGAAGGCCACGCGCTGCCGCAACTGATCCTGCCCGTACAGCGTGTTGGTGTAGAACGTCTTCTGAACCGGGTACAAAGAATAATTGTCGCGGTTACACTCCTGCGGGCTGCCCGAGGGACATCCCGTCGCCTGATCGTCGGGCGGGAACGTCAGGTCTGGATAGTTCGAGCCCTTCGCGGGGTTGTTCACGGGCGCATTGAACTGCTCGTTCAAGTAAGCGCGGAGGCCAATTGACTTGACGCGCGCCACCTCCGTCGAGGTCGGCCCCCACGAAGCCTGTTCGAGTAGCCGGACGACATCCGCGTCGTTCGACTCGTTCGGCCCGAAGGTTTTGGGCGTCGGCGTCGGCGTCGCCGGGGGCGGGGTCGGCGGGGCCGCCGAGATGAACTCGGTGAGTGGGTCAACGGGCGGGCCGCCGCCCGCCTGTCCGATGGCGAGACGCACGCCGTTCGATGCCAGACCGTGCAGGTTGACGCGCACCACGACATCGCCCAACGTGTTCGTCATCTCGTCGTTGAGCCGCACGACTATCGAGTAGAGCCACTCCTGCGGTATCTCGGTCGGAATCTGGAGGTTGGGATTGCCGGGCGCGGGCGTGAGCTGGAGATACTTCGGCTTGCCGACGAATTCGACCTTGAGCGGGTAGATGCGCCCCGCGGCGTCCTGCGCGTCCGCCGTCAGCGCATTCACGCCTTCGCCTGACAGGAACGGGAGGTTCATCGCGAAGAGCGTGATGCGCGTCCGCTGGTCGCTCCCCGGTTTGACCGCCGCCCAGTCGAAGGCCGAGTTGACGGAGAATGGCTCGGAGCTTTGCGTCACCGCGTCGAAGGCGACGGCGCGCGTCGTCGTGCCCGTGCCTTCACTGAGCAGGACGGGGCTGCCCGGTACGCTTTGCGCGAGCGCGGAGGCGGAAAGCGCGCAGGCGGCCACGGCGCAGGCGCAGAGCAGGCGGGCGCAGCGCGCCGCGAAACGGGAGTAGAAGTGCTTGTCCATAAGGCTCCGCTTGGGACTTGTATTCAACTGTGAGGCTGGAAAATTCCGACTGGCCGAAACGACCGAGGACGTGCCCGCGACTCTCAGAAGTGGGCACAAGAATATAGCACACTCCACCGCCCCGGATGAACGATTTCGACCCTCAATGAGACCGGAAATATCCGCCGCGAGGGCAGGCTGAACCGGCCTGTTTTGTTTAGACGGGGCGTGCGCCGGTTTGGCTTGAATTATTAAGAGATAACTTACGAGCGGTTAATTGCCTGTCAACGCATAGCATTGGCCCGGAGGGGCGGAAGAATGTTGACGAGGGGTGTCGGGCCGTGGGAAGACGCGGAAGGAAAAAGGTAAAGCCCCGTCAGGGGCGAAAGAAACTCAACGCGGCCTCACGCTTCAGGTAGAATTTCTTTCGCCCCTGACGGGGCCCTTGCTTTGAGTTTGTGCTGCTTTATCCCTTGTCCCCTTGCCGGCGGAGGCTCTCGTCGGCCTCCTCCTCGCCGCCCTCGGCCTTGCCGGGGGTTCTGCCGGGGTCGCCGCTCTCCAGCTCTTTTTCGCCGCCGGGCGCGGTCGTGCTGCTGTGGCCGACCAACTGGTCGTCGCTCTCGTCTTCGTCACTCATTTCGGTTTCGCTCCTTCTATTTAACTTAAGGCTGCAAGACGATCTTGATGCAGCTGTCCTGCTTGTGTTTGAAAATCTCGTACCCCTGCGGCGCTTCGTTGAGACGCATGCGGTGCGTGATGATAAACGGGGGGTCAATCTCGCCTTTGTAAGATGCCCATCCGCTTGATCTTCATAATGGCGTCGCGCGGGTTCAAAATCTTCGGGTCGGGTACGTTCTCGACCCGCACATCCGTCTTGCCGTACAACACAGAGCTTTCATGGTTTCCCACCTTGCTTAGAGTGAGCAGTGAGCGGTGAGCAGTAAGCAGGAGCGGCCGGTCAACCTTCTTGACTGCCTACTGCTCACCGCTTACTGCTTACTTCCCTTTACTTCCCCGTCGAGGCGCTGCGCCCGGAGGGCTGTCCTTCGGTGGTGGCGACCTCGCCGGTCTCCATCAACTGCTTGAAGCGGCGGAGGTCTTCGTCAATCTGCTGCTCGGGGTTCTCACCGAAGAGTCTGGCGATGGCCGCGCCGATTGAGCCGCCCGGCGGGTCGTATTTGAGCGTGATGCGCACCACCGTGCCCCGCCCACCCGTGGCCTGCTCGAAGCGCACCGAGCCGGCGCTGTCAACGTCCGCTCCTTCGAGCGTGCGCCAAGCGATCAACTCGTCCGGCTTCTCGTTGTAGACTTCGGCGTCCCATTCCACGGTCGTCCCCGCCGGGGCTTTCGCGACCCAGTGCGAGCGGTTCTCGCCCGTCACGCGCACGGATTCGAGGTGGTTCATAAAGCGCGGCAAATTCTCGAAGTTGCGCCAGAAGCGGAAAAGCTCCTCGGGCGTGCGGTTGATCGTCAAGCTCTTCTCGACCTTGATGCCGCGCTCGCCGCGGACACTCACGTTCTCGCTATGGCGCAAATCGCCCTCGCCCGTCGTATCGAAGCCCATCGCCTTGTAGACCTCGCAGTGACCACGGACACCCCTCTGCACGAGCGCCGCGCCGAGGATACCGAGCGCGATGCCGCCCAGACTTCCGCGCGTCAGCCCGTAGAGCGCCAGCGCGCCGCCCCCAATCGCCGAGACCCAGCGCTCCGTCTGCCCGACGTTGACCGACGCGCCCGACCCTTCGCCCGCGCCCGTCAGATCGAAGCTCTTTCCCGAATTCGTCAATGTCTCTTCTCTTGATGCCATCTCGTCTTCTCCTCATTAAAAGCGTTTTCGGACAGTGCGACGACCGACAGAGCCCGACCTGTCCGAAATCGGCTCGTCAATAGTTAATTCAGAGATAGTTATTCAAACATCGTGCCGGAATGGGCGCTTAACGCGCGCGGCCTTTCCTGCTTTGAACTCAAAGTGAGCTGCCCGTTCTTCGGGCGAGAGCAGTTGAAGAGCCCTGCCTTACACAAAAAGAGAAGCGGCCTCCTTTGTGCAGGAGGCCGCTTCTCTTTTGCTGATCGGGGCGGCAGGATTCGAACCTGCGACCTCTCGGTCCCGAACCGAGCGCTCTACCAGGCTGAGCCACGCCCCGTCTTCCGAACAGCGTGTATTCTAGGTGCGAAGTGTGCGCAAGTCAAACCTGCACGTCTCCGGCGTCGCCTCCGGCGCTACTTTGCGCCCGCGCGCGCGCCTTCTCGCGGCGCGACTTGAGGTACTCGTAGAGCGGCGGCATCAAAGACAGAAACACGACGACGATGACGACCTTCTCGATGTGGTCTTCGAGGGTGATGCCGAACGCGCGCTCGACGAAGCTGCCGAGGAAGTACCCGGCCAGAATCATGCTGAAGACCCAGAGGAACCCGCCGACCACGTTGTAGGCGACGAACTGCCTGTAGGGCATCTGCGCGGCCCCCGCGACGATGGGAGCGAAGGTGCGGACGATGGGCACGAAGCGCGCGATGATGATGGTTTTGCCGCCATACTTCTCGTAAAACGAATGTGCCTTCTCAAGGTGGCTCGGGCGGAAGAAGAGCGACTTTTGACGAGTGAAGACGCGGGGCCCCAGTTTGAGACCGGAGTAGTAGCCGACGGCGTCGCCGACGACTGCCGCGACGAAGAGGCTCCCGAGCAGGAAAAAGACGTTGAGCTTGCCGGCGGACGCGAACAGACCCGCGACCACGAGCAGCGAATCGCCCGGCAGGAAAAAGCCGACCGCCAGCCCCGTCTCAGCAAAGACGATGAAGACCAGCCCGGCGTAAGTCAGCAGAAGCCCCTTCGTCGTCAAAAACTCGATGATGTTCTTGGGATTGAGAAGCTCTCTGAGTTGATGAAATATTTCGGTTATGGATTCCATGTTTGTGAGTTCAAAGTTCTATGACCGATGCCGAAAGAAAGGCTCTTGACTTTGAACCTTGCGCTTTGAAATTTGAATTAGTCCTGCGCCCAGCCGTAGCGCCCGATGAGCGGGACGAAAACGCAGGGGCCGTGTTCCTCTTGTTGAAAACCTTCTTCGGTGCGCACGACGCGCACGAGCCGCTGCGACTCGCGAGTCTCGCCAACGGGGATGACGAGCCGACCGCCGACCTTCAACTGCGCGCGCAGCGGCTCCGGGACTTCGGGGCCGCCCGCGGCCACCAGAATTCCGTCGTAGGGCGCGTGCGCGCTCCAGCCGAGCGTGCCGTCGAAACACTTCACGGTGGCGTTGTGGATGTTGAGGCTGCGGATGCGCGCCTGCGCATCACGCGCGAGGTCGGCGATGCGCTCGATGGCGTAAACCTGTCCCGCGAGCCGCGCCAGCACCGCCGTCTGGTAGCCCGACCCCGCGCCGATCTCAAGCACGCGGCTCTCCTTGCTTAATTCGAGCAGCTCGCTCATGCGCGCGACGATGTAGGGCTGCGAGATGGTCTGGTTGGCCGCGATGGGGAGCGCGTGGTCGCCGTAGGCGCGTCCCTGAAGGGCTTCGGGGACGAAGTGGTGGCGCGGCAGCTCAAGCATCGCATCAAGGACGCGCCGGTCGCTGATGCCGTAGTGGTCGCGCAGGCGCTCGGTCATGCGCTGGCGCGGGATGCGGAAACCTGTCTGTTGGGCGGCTGGACGGTTTGAAGTCGAGGGGTTCAAAAAATTGCCTTCTCTCACCTGTGGCGGTACTTTCAGTCGTGCCCGGCGGGCTGATCCTGCGCGTCGCGCACGATTTCAGCGGCGGGGATGCGGTTCCAGAGGTCGAGCGCGACCAGCGCGCTGTGGTTCGTCATATCGCTGCGCATCGGCGTGACGGAGACGTAGCCCTGCTCGATGGCCGAGTAGTCCGTCCCGTCCTCGTTGCCCGAGCTGTAGACCTCCTCGCCGATCCAGTAGTAAGCCTTGCCGCGCGGGTCGATGTTCTCGCTGATGATGGGACGGGCGTTCTTCATCCCCTGCCGCGTCACGCGCACGCCTTTGATTTCGCCCCGCGGGATGTTGACATTAAGCAGCGTCCCCTCCGGCAACCCCTCTTCGAGCGCCTTGCGCACGGCGACGACGGCGAAGCGCGCGGCCTCCGTGAAATCGAAGTTCTCGCGCGCGACGAGGCTGAAGGCGAGGCCGGGCACGCCGAGAATCGTCGCTTCGAGCGCGCCTGCCACCGTCCCCGAGTAGGTCGCGTCGTCGCCGAGGTTGCCGCCGTGGTTAATGCCGGAGACGCAGATGTCAGGCCGCTCTTCGTCGCCAAGGATTTGGTTGAGCGCGAGCGTCACGCAGTCGGTCGGCGTCCCGTCCACCGTCCAGTGCCGCTCGTCGATCCGCCGGATGCGCAACGGGCGCGAGAGCGTCAGGCTGTGCGACGCGCCGCTCATCTCCGAAGCGGGCGCGACCGTATAGACCTCGCCCACCTCCCGCAGCGCTTCCTCCAGCATCGTCAGGCCGTCGGAATGAATCCCGTCGTCGTTGGTTAAAAGAATCCTTACCATAGTATTAAACCGGCCTCATTACACCTTAAAGAAACGAATTATTCAAGCAGGCAATCATCCGCCACGCGCGCTTGTTTCGACGGCAAAGCGAAAGCCCCGCGAACGCGCGCGCGCTCGCGGGGCTCTTCAGTCAGTTGTCGTCACTCCGAGGCGTTTAGGCGCTGGCCGTCTGGCCTTCCTTCTTGCGCGACAGGCCCTTGATCTGGACGGGCGTGTTCTTCTCGACGTCCGCGCCGAGCTTCTTCTTCAGGATCATCTCCTGATAAAGCTTGCGCATCATCGCGGCTTCTTCGGCGGCGGTCTTCGGCCCCGCCATCTCGGGGCGGTTCGGGCGCTGGAGGTCAACTTCGTTGAGGACGAGGTTGACGGGCGTCTCGCCGAGGTCTACTTCCTTGCCCTTGGCGAAAATCTCGTGGCGACCGTTCTCCTTGTACCACTTGGCGACCGTCGCGTTCTGGTGCATCTGCTCGATGATGTTGCGCCAGCCGATGCCTGTGTTGTAGGCACAGAACGAAATCTCGCCCTCCTGCGTGCCGTAGGGGATGATGCACATCTCCGTGCGGCGGAAGTCGTAGTTGAAGAGGTCCTGAAACCACATCCCGGCGATGAAGAGGAAGTTCCAGCGGTCGGCGCGACGCGCCTCGATGTCCTTCACGGTGCGCTTGCCATCCACGCGCCCGTAGGTCTTACCGGTGAGGCCGAACGACTTGTCGAACTTCTTGAAAAGCTCGTAGAGCGAGAAGTGCGTCGGCGAGCTGTAGGGCTGGTAGTGCTTGAGGAGCGCAAGGCCCATCATAAAGTTCGATGACCACTTGCCGCGCCCCGCGTCGGTGATCTGCCGCATGTCTGAGACAAGGCCGGGGATGTTCAAAAACTCCGGCACGGGCCGCATCTCTTTCGTCTCTTTGTCAATCATCACCGCCGTGCCCACGCCGCAGTTCGGGTGGCAGCCACAGGAAACCTGCCCCCACTCGGCGTCGGGGCCGTGCGCGAGGTCTGCGAAGTCGGCGAACGCGCCCATCAAAGAGAGCGGGAACCAGTCGCGCGTCGGCTCGGTGATGCCGACCTGCGATTTCACGTCGTGCGCGAGGTGCGAGAGGGTATAGCGCTGTGCCATCCGGCGCTCGTCCGTGATCTCCTCGTCGCGGCCAGTGAACGAGACGGGCTGGAACGAGATGAAGGCGATTTTCTTCGGGTTGTCGAGCGCGAAGCGGATGACCGCGCCGACCTGATCGTTGTTGATGTTGTTGACCAGCGTCGTGACAAGCACGATCTCGACGCCCGCTTCGTGCAGGTTGTCAATCGCGCGCAGTTTGACGTCGAAGAGGTTGCCGACCTGCCGGTGCGAGTTGGCGTCGTTGCCGATGCCGTCGAACTGGAGGTAAGCGTAGCGCAGACCCGCTTCGGCGGACTCGCGGCAGAACTCTTTGCTCTTGGCGAACTCGATACCGTTGGTGGCGCACTGCACGGAGTTGTAGCCGACCTTGCGTGAGTAGCGAATCGAGTCGAGGAAGTACGGCGAGATCGTCGGCTCGCCGCCCGAGAACTGCACCGACATCTGACGGCGCGGCTTGATCGAGATGGCCTTGTCGAGGATTTCCTGAATCTCCTCCATGCTCAGCTCGTGGACGAAGCCGACCTGATTGGCGTCCATGAAGCACGGGTCGCACATCATGTTGCAGCGGTTCGTCAGATCAATCGTCAAGACCGAGCCGCGCCCGAACTTGATCGAACTGGAGCCGTGCTCGTGGAGCCCCTCGTCGTTGTGCGCCTGAATGTCGCGCCCCGGAAACATACGCTCGATGTGCTTGAGGAAGGTCGAGTCCATCGCCATGATGTCCTCGAAGTGGCCGTGCGTCGGGCAATCCTTGACCATCCAGATTTCGCCGTCGCGCTCGATGATCTGCGCCTTGATCTCGCCGACCTTCTCGTTGACGAGAATGGAGGGGTCGATGACTTCGGCGTTCAGGATTTTCGCGCGCGCTTCGATGACGCACTTCGGGCACAAGCTATCGGTCGTGCGCGGGAAGCCGAGGGGCGGCTTCGACTTCTGCCACGACTTGAGCAGCGGCTTGTCCGACCACTTCGGCGTGAACGTCTCGTTCGGCCTGTATTTGTTGAAAAACTGGATGGTGTTGAAGAGGCCGCCTGCCGCGAGGGTAAGGCCCTTTTCCAAATGCTTGATTGGTCGTCGCATTCTATCTTTATCCTTCTCTCAAGAGTCTCAAATGTTCGGCGCAACGTCTCGGTAGTCCGTTCACGTCGCCACGGTATCAGTGCTGGTCAGCCGATTGCTTCGCCCTCTGCTGCGGCAACCCGCAAATGTGGGTTGAGTCCGGGAAACGCTCCCGGCTCACGAAGGTGGCTACAAAAATTAAATCTTTCAATGCTCGGGCCGAAAAGCCCTGAAGGAGAAGCACTGCTCGGACAATTTCGACGCCGGGAATGAGTTCAGCACGGTCAGATTTGCCCGGCGCGAAACAATAGACCTTCCTGTGCGAAATGGTCAACCGCTAAAGCATGGCAATGACCGTGCCATCACCTTACTGCTCCGGTAAATGCTGCAATAGTTAGATTAATGTAGTCTAAGTAGGTAGCGGCGAGATAAATGACGAGCACTCCGCGAGTCAAAGTAGTACCTTACTTATTAAATCGTCAGGGGCGTGGCCTTATGACTCGCGAGAACAAGATTGCGTCCTTTCGGGCGGCAATGCTGACACAGAGAAGCGAATTACCCTTTAAATTCTTTGTCTGTCGGGGTGATTATCCCCATCACTTCGTCGAACAGCGCCCCGTTTGTCGCAATCGCGTTCCCTGAATGGATTGTTCGCTTACCCTTCCAGTCGGTGAAAGTGCCCCCGGCTTCTTCGAGGATGGGCAGAAGAGCGGCGCAGTCCCAGACCGCGACCACGGGGTCGAACATGACATCGGCGCGGCCCGTCGCCACCAGAGCGTACCCGTAGCAATCTCCCCAGGTGCGCCGTTCTCCGGCGCGTCTTTGAAGCTCAGCCGCCGCCGCCCCGAAGCCGTACCGGTCGCATGTGCCGAAGTCAGTCGCCAGCAAGAGTGATTCTGACAGCGCGGAGGTCCGTGAGACGCGCGTGCGCGCGCCGTTCAGGTAACAGCCGAGTCCCTTCGCGGCGGAGACGACCTCGCCCAGCGCGGGCAGGTTGATGACCCCGAGCGTCGGCTCGCCTTCGACTTCGAGCCCGAGAAGGACGCCGTAGAGGGGCACGCCGTGGACGAAAGAGTAGGTGCCGTCAATCGGGTCGATAATCCAGCGCCTGCCCGAAGAGCCTTCGAGCCCGCCCCCCTCTTCGCCGAGGATGGCGTCTTCGGGAAATTTTTCGTTGATCCTCCGGCGCAAAAAGCTCTCCGCCTCGAGGTCGGCCTCCGTGACGAAAGTGTTGTTGGCCTTCACCTTCTTCTCGAACTCTTTGCGGAAATAGCGGAGGGTGATTTCGCCCGCCTCGTGCGCCAGCTCGACGCCGAAGTCGAGCAACTCACGCAGTTCTTCTTCAGACATCTTTCACACCGCCCTTCGACGCGCGCCGCGACAGCTCTTCGCCCAGCGAGTCCAAAGTCAGGCCGCGCTCCACCAACAGCACGAGGAGGTGATAGACGAGGTCGGACATTTCGGAGGCGAGGGCCGACGCGTCGCCGTCTTTCGCCGCGATGATCGTCTCGGCGGATTCTTCCCCAACCTTCTTGAGAATCTTGTTCAGCCCCTGGTTGAAGAGGTATGTGGTGTAGGAGCCTTCCGGTCTCTCGCGCCGTCGGCCCTCGATCACTTCGTAGAGTCCGGCGAGCACGTCGCCGAAATTCTTTGGCGACGAATCTACACTTTCTTCCGTCTCGACATTTCCATGAACCGCCCCTTCAACCTCATTGTGGAAACACGAGCGCGCGCCGGTGTGACAGGCGGGGCCGCGCGGCTCGACCAGCACAACGAGGGCATCGGCGTCGCAGTCGAGCCGCACGCCGACGACTTTTTGAGTGTGGCCCGAAGTCGCGCCCTTGTGCCACAGCTCGGCGCGGGAGCGCGACCAGAACCACGTCTCGCCCTCGTCGAGAGTGCGCCGCAAGCTCTCGGCGTTCACGTATGCGAGCGTCAAGACCTCGCGTGTTGAGGCGTCCTGCACAATGGCGGGGATCAGCCCGCGCTCGTCGAAGCTGATGTCTTCGGGCTTCACAATCATCTCACCACGACTCCTC